>JAGXBG010000160.1 GCA_018971215.1 Alphaproteobacteria bacterium | reverse complement strand
CGCGGATTCCTGCTGCTCGGCGCCGTGGTGCTGGTGTTCACCGGCTGCGAGACGCTCTACGCCGACATGGGCCATTTCGGGCGCCGGCCGATCCGTACCGACTGGATGGTGTTCGTGTTTCCGGCGTTGATGCTCAACTATCTCGGCCAGGGCGCAATGCTGTTGGCGAATCCGGACGCGATCGAAAACCCGTTCTACCGCCTGGCACCGAATTGGGGCCTCTACCCGCTGGTGGTGCTGGCGGCGATCGCCACCGTGATCGCGTCGCAGGCGGTGATTTCGGGCGCGTTTTCGATGACGCGCCAGGCGGTGCAGCTCGGCTATTTGCCGCGTTTCCAGGTGCGCCACACGTCGGAGGCGGAGATCGGCCAGGTGTTCGTGCCGCGCGTGAACTTGATGCTGTTCGTTGCGGTCGTATTTCTGGTCCTGGGATTCAAGAGCTCGGACAATCTGGGTGCGGCTTATGGCATTGCCGTCACAGGCACCATGACGCTGACCACGGTGCTGGCGTTGGTCTATTCGGTGGGCGTAGCGCGCTGGAATCCGCTGCAGGCGACGCTGGTCTTCGGTTTCTTCCTGTGCGTCGACCTGCTGTTCTTCTCGGCCAACTTGCTCAAGTTCGTCGAAGGCGGTTGGTTCCCGCTCGCGGTCGGCCTTTGCATTTTCGTCGTTATGTCGACCTGGATGCAAGGACGCGACCGCCTCGCCGCCCAGCGCGCTCACGGCGCCTTGCCGCTGTCGACGTTCCTGGAGACGATCAAGCCCGGCCATCCGGAGCGCGTCGACGGCACGGCGGTGTTCATGACTGCCAATCCCGATTTGGTGCCGGCGGCACTGCTGCACAATCTCAAGCACAACAAGGTGCTGCACGAACGCGTGGTGCTGATGAAGATCGACACCTGCGACATCCCGCATGTGCCCGACGATCAGCGACTCGAGGTCAAGAACCTCGAGCACAATTTCCACACCATTACGGTGCGCTACGGCTTCCTCGACGAGCCCAACATTCCGCGCACGCTGGCGCAGCTCCGGCTGATGCGCCTCAAGTTCAACCTGATGGAGACGTCGTTCTTCATCGGCCGCGAGAAGGTCCTGGTCAGCGCTTCGACGCCGCGATTCTGGCGCTGGCGCAAGCGACTGTTCATCTTCCTGCAGGCCACCATGATCAACGCGACGGAGTTCTTCCGTATTCCGTCGAACCGGGTGGTCGAGCTCGGCGGCCAGATCGAGATCTAGTTTTTACGGTTCGTCGTATCGCGTAAGCGAGGGCTGGACGTGGGCCTTCGCTGTCGTGCGAAGCAATCTGTTAGGCGACGTTGCGGCCGCTGACGCCGGCGCGGCGCGCAGACGTTTCGGACACGTCGACGATGGAGCGATAGCGCTCCTCGAACCGCGCGACGCCGTTCAGGTTGCGGATCTGCGGCGGAAACACCTCGTCCGACCGGAAAGCGATGCCGGCGAGCGCGATCGCCGGTTCGAAGCCGCCTTTGGCCAGCGGCAGCAGCAGATGATGCGCCTCGAGCTCGCGGTTGACGCCCCAGCGGAACGCGCTCACCGAATAGATCGGCGCGCGTTCGGCGAAGCAGGCGTGGTGCAATTCGCCCAGCGTGGCGAAATAGGGACCGAGGCCTTCGTCGAGATATTTCGCCGTCGGCTCGAAACCCCAGCGGCGTACGATGTTGGTGCCGACGACGCGAAAGCGCACGCGGTTGCCGCGGTCGAACAGGTCGCACAACAGCAGGTGCGGCAGCAGCCGCGCGCCCATTTCGAGCGGATCGATATCCTTGCGCTCGGGCATGAGGCGCTCGGGGCCGCGCCTGTCGTTCCAATAGCGCAGCAGCGACTCCAGCACCGGATGGATCAACGCGTCGGTCACCATCGAATCCTCGGTCCTTACCGTGGCGCTGATTAGACGTTCTTTATGGTTAATTTTCGGCTAAAGCGAATAAAACTTTAGCCCATGTAGTGCCTGAAAGCCGCAGTTTTCCTTGGTAAATACGCGGAATTTTATGGTTAACGAAGCGCCAACAACTGAATGGCTCGGGCGCGGCCGGATTCCCGCCTATTCCCGGGGCAACATGCGGCCGAGGCGTTTGCCGCCGAAAATATGAACGTGGAAATGCGGCACTTCCTGGCCAGCGTCGGCGCCATGGTTGGCCAGGACCCGATAGCCGGCCTCGGTCAGTCCCAGTTGGCGCGCGACCTTACCGACTGCCGCGACAAACGCCGCCTGTTCGGCCGCCGGCGCCTTGGCTGCGAAATCGTCGAGCGAAACGTATTCGCCTTTCGGAATCACCAGGACGTGAACGGGCGCCTGCGGCCGGATGTCGCTGAACGCCAGGACGTGCACGTCTTCGTAGACTTTCTGGCACGGGATCTCGCTGCGCAGGATGCGGGCGAAGATGTTGTTGCGGTCATACGCCACGTCAACCGCCCGCCCGCGACTGCTTTTCGGCGATGCCCGATCGGCCCTGGCGCGCTTCGAGCGCCCGCCAAACGTCCGCCGGCGCGATCCCGGCATCGGCCCAAGCGACCAATAAGTGATAGAGCAGGTCGGCGCTTTCGGCGGTCAGCCGCAGCCGATCGCCTTTGACCACTTCGATGCTGGCCTCGATCGCCTCTTCGCCAAGTTTCTTGGCGATCGCGCCTTTGCCCTCGCGCAGTAGCTTGGCCGTGTAGGAGCTTGCCGGATCGCCACCGCGCCGTGCCGCGATCACGGCGAAAAGCCGATCGAGAGTCGTGCCGTCGATGTCGCTCATAGCTTGCCTCGCAGGTCTTGGCCGATTTCTGACAGGTTTCGCCTCTATTGCAAGTCGGCGGGCGCACCGATTCCGGCCGCACCGTTGGCCTTGACCGGCATACCCTAAAGATATATCGTAAGATACGTTGTACGTTAATACGGAGTACCAAGATGCATTACGGATGTATGGGTTTCGGCCCCGGCGGACGGCGCTTCATGCGCCACCGTCACGGCTATGGCCGGTTCGGCTGGTGGATCGAGGAAGGCGTCGGCTTCGGTCCGCGCGGCGTCAGCGCCGGCCGCAAGCTCGGCAGCAGCGAACTGCAATTGCTCATCCTGGCGCTGCTCGAGGAACAGCCGCGCCACGGCTACGACCTCATCAAGGAGCTGACCGAACGCACCGGCGGCTTCTACGCGCCGAGTCCCGGCATGGTCTATCCGGCGCTGACCTATCTCGAAGAGCTCGGTCACGCCGCCGTCGAATCCGAAGGCAACAAGAAGCTCTATCGCATTACCGACGCCGGCAAGGCCGAGCTCGACAAGAACCGTGAAGCGGTGCGCGCGATGCTCGCGCAGTTCGAGCGCGTCGCCCGCAAGATGGACCGCATGCGTCGCTTCTTCGCCGGCGAGGCCGCAGAAGAAGACGAGGACGGCGACTTTGCCAAACTCCGCGCCGCGTGGCATGCGCTGCGGGCGGTGGTCCGCGAAACACGCGAGGCTTCGCCCGAGGCGCAACAGCGCGTGCTCGACATCGTCAAGCGGACGACCGACGAGATCCGCGCGGCGCTCACGCGCAAGACCGGCTAGCGGCGCACGGCGATCCCGGCGGCCGCCAGCGCCGCCTTGGCTTCGGCGACGCGGAAGGTACCGAAGTGGAAGATCGAGGCGGCGAGCACCGCGCTGGCGTGGCCGTCGCGTACGCCTTCGACCAGATGCGCGAGCGCGCCGACGCCGCCCGAGGCGATCACCGGAATCGGCACCGCGTCGGCGATCGCGCGGGTAAGCGCAATGTCGAAGCCGCGCTGGGTGCCGTCGCGATCCATCGAGGTGAGCAGGATTTCACCGGCGCCTTCGGTCGCCATGCGCTTCGCCCACTCGACGGCATCGAGGCCGGTGGCGCGGCGGCCACCATGGGTGAAGACTTCCCATTTGCCGACGCCGGCCTGCTTGGCGTCGATGGCGACGACGATGCACTGGCTGCCGAATTTCTCCGCCGCCTCGCGCACCAGTTCGGGCCGCGCGACCGCGGCGGTATTGATCGACGCCTTGTCGGCGCCGGCCAGCAGCAGCTTGCGGATGTCGTCGACCGTGCGCACGCCGCCGCCGACGGTCAGCGGCATGAAACATTGCTCGGCGGTGCGGCGCACGACGTCGTAGAGCGTGTCGCGGTTCTCAGCCGAGGCGGTGATGTCGAGGAACGTCAGTTCGTCGGCACCTTCGGCGTCGTAGACCTTGGCCTGCTCGACCGGATCGCCAGCGTCGACCAGGTCGACGAAATTGACGCCTTTGACGACGCGGCCGTCCTTGACGTCGAGACAGGGTATGACGCGGACCTTGAGCATCAGGCCGCTGCCAATGCCAGCGCCGATTTGAGATCGACGCGGCCGTCGTAGAGGGCGCGGCCGACGATTGCGCCCGGAATCCCGGCGGCCTTGAGCGCGGCGATGTCGTCGAGCGAGGATATTCCGCCCGAGGCGATGACCGGCGTCTTGAGCGCGCGGGCGAGCGTCGCCGTCGCATCGACGTTGACGCCCTGCAACGCGCCGTCGCGGTCGATGTCGGTATAGATGATCGCGGCCGCGCCGGCGTCTTCGAAGTGCCGCGCCAGATCGAGCGCGGCGACGGCCGAGGTTTCGGCCCAGCCTTCGACCGCGACCTTGCCGCCGCGTGCATCGATGCCGAGCGCCACCTGGCCGGGCCAGCGCCTACACGCGGCGCGCACCAGATTCGGATTCTTGATCGCGGCCGTGCCCAAGACGACGCGCGCCACGCCTTTGCCGAGCCAAGCTTCGAGCGTCGCCGCGTCGCGGATGCCGCCGCCAAGCTGCACCTTGACCGGCACCGCTTTGACGATGGCCTCGACCGCCGCGGCATTGCGCGGCTTGCCGGCGAAAGCGCCGTCGAGATCGACGACGTGGATCCACGTCGCGCCGGCGGCGGCGAAGCTGCGCGCCTGCGCCGCCGGATCGTCGTTGAACACGGTCGCACTGTTCATCTCGCCGCGTACCAGGCGCACGCAACGCCCGTCCTTGAGGTCGATCGCCGGATAGACGATCACGGTTTCCACCGCAGGAAGTTGGCGATCAGCCGCAGCCCGGTCGCCTGGCTTTTTTCGGGGTGGAACTGGACGCCGAACAGATTATCGCGTCCGACCGCGGCGGTGATCGGACCGCCATAGTCGACAGTCGCCATAACGGAGCGCGGCTCGCGCGCCGCGAGTTGGTACGAGTGGACGAAATAGGCGTGATCGCCTGTTTTGAGACCGGCCAAAACCGGATGCGCCGCCGCGAGCTTGAGCTCGTTCCAGCCCATGTGCGGGATTTTGAGCGTGGGGTCGGTCGGCGCGATCGCCACCACTTCGCCCGGAATCCAGCCGAGACCGTCGACGGTCTCGAACTCGCGCCCGATCGTCGCCATCAGCTGCATACCGACGCAGATACCGAGGAACGGTCGGCCGCGGACGATTACCGTCTCGTGCAGCGCCGCGATCATGCCTGGCAGCGCCGCCAGGCCGCGCATGCAATCGGCGAAGGCGCCGACGCCGGGCAGCACGATGCGATCGGCGGCGGCGAGGGCGCGTGCGTCGCTGGTGACGGTCACCGCGGCGTCCAGCTCCTGCTCGCGCGCGACGCGCTCGATCGCCTTCGCGGCCGAGCGCAAATTGCCCGAGCCGTAATCGATCAGCGCCGTCGACATTAGAGGCTTCCGCCGAGCACGCCCTTGGTCGAAGGCACCGCTCCGGCGCGGCGTGGATCGACTGCGACCGCCTGGCGCAACG
>JAGXBG010000159.1 GCA_018971215.1 Alphaproteobacteria bacterium | reverse complement strand
GGCGCCGAGCGCGTCATGCCGCACTACAACGTGATGGGCGTGGCCAAGGCGGCGCTCGAGGCGTCGGTGCGCTATCTCGCGGTCGATCTCGGCGGCAAGAACATCCGCGTCAACGCGATCTCGGCGGGACCGATGAAGACGCTGGCGGCGTCAGGCATCGGCGACTTCCGCTACATCCTCAAGTGGAACCAGCTCAACTCGCCGCTGAAGCGCAACATCGAGCTCGACGAGATCGGCAACGCCGGCCTCTACCTGCTGAGCGACCTGTCGGCCGGTGTCACCGGCGAGGTGCACCACGTCGATTCCGGCTATCACGTCGTCGGCATGCTGGCCGTCGACGCGGCGCCCGGGGTCGCCGAGATGCTGGCCAATTTCAAGCCGAGCCGCTGAACGGCATCGAACGCGATGGCGGGCAACGGCTTCGGCACCATCTTCCGCTTTACCACCTGGGGCGAAAGCCACGGCCCGGCGATCGGCTGCGTCGTCGAGGGCGCGCCGCCGCGCATTCCGTTGTCCGAGGCCGACATCCAGCCCTGGCTCGACAAGCGCCGGCCGGGCTCGTCGCGCTTCACGACGCAGCGCAAGGAAAGCGACCGCGTCCAGATTCTGTCGGGCGTGTTCGAGGGCCAGACCACCGGCGCGCCGATCTCGCTGCTGATCGCCAACGAGGACGCGCGCTCCAAGGATTACGACGCGATCAAGGACCAGTTCCGCCCCGGCCACGCCGACTACACCTATTGGGCGAAGTACGGCATCCGCGACTATCGCGGCGGCGGCCGCGCTTCGGCGCGCGAGACGGCGGCGCGCGTCGCCGCCGGCGCGGTGGCGCGCAAGATCCTGGGCGACGCGATCGTCGTTCGTGGCGCGCTCATCCAGATCGGCCCGCATGCGATCGACCGCAAACGCTGGGACTGGACCGCGATCGACGCCAATCCGTTCTTCTGTCCCGACGCGCAAATCGTGACCAAATGGGAAAGCTTCCTCGACGAGACGCGCAAGGCGGGCTCATCCACCGGCGCGATCATCGAGGTGCACGCCAGCGGCGTGCCTGCCGGCCTGGGCGAACCGATCTACGACAAGCTCGACGCCGACCTGGCCAAGGCGATGATGAGTATCAACGCCGTCAAAGGCGTCGAGATCGGCGCCGGCATGGCGGCGGCGGCGCTGTCGGGCGAGCAGAACGCCGACGAGATGCGCATGAAAGGCGGCAAGGTGACGTTCCTCGCCAACAACGCCGGCGGCATCCTCGGCGGCATCTCGACCGGCCAGGACATCGTCGCGCGCTTCGCGGTCAAGCCGACAAGCTCGATCCTGAAACCGCTCAGGAGCGTCGACCGCTTCGGCAAGGATATCGAGGTCAGCACCAAAGGCCGCCACGATCCCTGCGTCGGCATCCGCGCCGTACCGGTCGGCGAAGCGATGATGGCGGTGGTGCTCGCCGATCATTTGCTGCGGCACCGCGCGCAATGCGGCTGAGCGCCGCCGGCGCTCCGGCGATACGCCGATGAATCCCGCGTTCAGCGCCGCCATCGATCATTTCGAGGCCGGGCGTCTGGACGAAGTCGAAGCAGCGTGCCGCGGCATTCTCGCGGCCGACGCCACGCAACCCGACGCGCTGTTCCTGCTCGGCCTTGTCGCACAGCGGCGCGGCCGCAACGACGAGGCGATCGAACGCTTCCGCGCCGCGCTCAAGCGCAACCGCCGCAATCCAATCTTTCACAATGCGCTCGGCGTAGCGCAGGCGGCACGCGGTCGCGGCATGGAAGCCGTCGCGGCGTTTCGTCAAGCGCTCACATTGGCGCCGCGTTACGCCGATGCGCACGTCAATCTCGGCAACGCGCTGGCGAAGCGCGGCGATCTTACGGCGGCCATCGAGTGTTTCCGGCGCGCCATCGCCGTCGAGCCGAATTTGGCGACAGCGCATTTCAACCTCGGCAACGCGCTGCTGGCGCAAAACGATGCGGCGGCAATCGACGCTTATCGGCGCGCCATCGAACTCAAGCCCGATCTCGCCGACGCGCACATGAATCTCGGTACGGTACTGCGCCGCCAGGGCCAGGCGCGAGCGGCCGTCGCTTGTTTCCGCCGCGCCGTCGCGTTGCGGCCGGATTATGCCGCGGCCTACGACAATCTCGCCGGCATGCTCGCCGAGATGAGCCAGCTCGACGAGGCGGTCGCCGCCAACCGCCGCGCGCTCGAACTCGGGCCGACGAGCGCCGCCGCGCATTCCAATCTGATCTTCAATCTGAATTTCGACGCCAGCCTCGGCCTCGCCGAGCATCAGGCCGAGCGCCGACGCTGGGCCACGCAACACGCTGATGCGCTGACGCCGGCCGCCGCGCGGCAGCCCGCCGACCGCGACCCCGAGCGACGGCTGCGCATCGGCTACGTCAGTGCGCATTTCCGCGCCTATGCCGCGAGCTATGCCTTCGGCGGCGTGCTGACGCATCACGATCCGGCGAACGTCGAAATCTTCTGCTATTCCGACACGCGGCAGGAAGACGAGCTGACTTCGATCTTCCGCCGCGCCGCGCATCATTGGCGCGATACCGCCGATCTGAGCGACGCGGCGCTTGCCGAGCGCATCGCCAGGGACCGCATCGACATCCTGGTCGATCTCGTCGGCCATATGAGCAGCCACCGCCTGCTGGCGTTTGCGCGCAAGCCGGCGCCGATCCAGATCACCGCCTGGGGCGAGCCGACCGGCACCGGCCTCAAGACGATGGATTATCTCTTCGCCGATCCGGTGCTGATTCCGCCGGACGAGCGGCCGCTGTTCGCCGAGAAAATCATCGATCTGCCGGGCGCGCTCGGCTACTGGACGCCCGAGAAGCTGCCCGAGCCCGGCCAACTGCCGGCGCGCGCCAACGGCTTTGTCACCTTCGGCTCCTTCAACCGCCGCGCCAAGGTGACGCCTAGCGTGCTGCGCGACTGGAGTGCGATCCTGCGCGAACTGCCGGACGCGCGTCTGGTGCTCAAGGCCAAGCAGTTCGGCGATCCCGCCGAGCAGGCGGAACTGCACGATGAATTTGCACGCGCTGGTATGCCGACCGAGCGGGTGATTTTCCTCGGGCAAACCGGACGTGCCGAGCATTTCGCCGCCTATCGCAGGCTCGACCTGGCGCTCGATCCATTTCCGCACGGCGGCGGCATGACGACGCTCGACGCGCTGGCGATGGGTGTGCCGGTGATCACCCGCACCGGCCGCACCATTCCGTCGCGGCTGGCGGCAAGCTGCCTCACCGCGCTCGACCTCAAGCAATTCATCGCCGCCGACGCAGAGGGCTACGTCGCCACTGCGGTCGCAGCGGCGCGCGACCTTGCCGCGCTCGAACGGCTGCGCGCCGAGCTGCCGGCGCGTTTGGCGCATTCTTCTATAGGCGATGCGCGCCGGTATGCGGCCGCAGTCGAAGACGCCTACCGCGCCGCCTGGCGGCGCTATTGTGCCGCAGCCGCCGGCCGCCAGCCCGATTGATGGCCGTCCCCTTTCGGGGCAAAGTGACGCGGTTCGGATTTGCCGGGAGGCCGCGTGCGCCGTTTTGTCGTCGGATTACTGGCCGTCATCGGCGCGGTGACGCTGCTCGGCATGCTGAGCACCGTCGGCGTGGTGATCTGGGCGAAATTCCACGGACCCGGCGTGCCGGCGGCGGCGATCCTGACGCTCGATGTCGACGGCAACCTGTCGGACGCACCGCGCAACGACGGCCTGCTGGCGTTGCTGCAACCGCACCAGACCAGCCTGCGCGATGCCGTCGATGCGCTCGACAAGGCGGGACGCGATCCGCGCGTCAAAGGGCTGCTGCTGCACATCGGCGGCAACGACATCGGCTTCGCGCAGGCGCAGGAATTGCGTGACGCGATCGGGGCGTTCCGCACCAAGGGCAAGGTCGCCTTCGCCTATTCCGACAGTTTCGGCGAATTCGCCCCCGGCACGCGCGCCTATTATCTCGCCAGTGCCTGCGACGAGATCTGGCTACAGCCGCTCGGCATGGTCGGCCTCGTCGGCTTGCGCGCCGAAGAACCGTTCTTCCGCGGCACACTCGACAAGCTCGGCCTGGTGCCGCGCTTCGATCAGCGCGAGCAATACAAAACCGCGGCGAACGCGCTGACCCAGACCAAGATGACCGACGCCGAGCGCGAACAGCTGCAATCGTTGCTCGGCTCCTTGCTCGACCAGATCGTCGCCGGCATCGCCGACGGCCGCAAGCTGGCGCCCGACCGCGTCCGCGACCTGATCGCCGGCGGCCCCTATCTGGCGAAGGACGCGCTCGCCGATCATCTGATCGATCATCTCGGTTACGCCGGCGAGGCGCTCGATGCGTTGAAAGCGCGCGCCGGCATGGGCGCCAAGGCGATCCATCTCGCCCGCTATCTCGCAAGCGCCGGCCGGCTGCATACCAGCGGCCCGCTGGTGGCGCTGATCTACGCCGACGGGCTGATGGCGCGCGGTCGGAGCGACGACGGCGCGCTGTTCGGCAACGGCGTGATGGGCTCGGACAGCATCGTCCACGCCTTCCGCCTGGCGGTGCAGGACAAGAACGTGCGCGCGATCATCTTGCGCATCGACAGCCCGGGCGGCTCGGCGGTGGCAGCGGAATCGATCTGGAATGCCGTGAAGCAGGCGCGCGCGGCGGGCAAGAAGGTGATCGTCAGCATGGGCGGCGTCGCCGGCTCGGGCGGCTATTACATCGCCGCCGACGCCGACAAGATTGTCGCCGAGCCGGGCACCCTCACTGGCTCGATTGGCGTCGTTGCCGGCAAGATCCTAGTCGGCGGCCTGCTCGACAAGATCGGCGCCGGCGCCGATGCGGTGCAGACGTCCGATAATGCCGCGTTGTTCAGCTCGGTCGAGGATTTCTCGCCACGAGGCTACCAGCAATTCGAAGCGGCGCTCGACAGCACCTATGCCGGCTTCAAGGCGCGCGTCGCCGAAGGCCGCCACATGACCGACGCGGAGGTCGAAGCCGTCGCCAAGGGCCGCGTCTGGACCGGCGCGCAAGCGAAGGACCAGAACCTCGTCGATTCACTCGGCGGCTACGACACGGCAATCGCCTTGGCCAAGGCCGAAATCGGCGTGCCGGCGAGCAGCGACATCACGCTCCGGACCTATCCGCGCCCCGAAAGCAGCTTGAGCCTACTGCTCAACCGCTTGCTCGGTGACCACGAAGACCCGCTGGCGATCCTGCCGTCGCTGTCCGATGTCATGCACGAGCTGGCGACGCTGGCGTTCCAGCCGGGCATGCTGGTCATGCCGCCGATCGAGATTCGCTAGCGCCGCTCGAAGCGCGCCACCAACTCGAGGTGCGGCGACCATATGAAAGAGTCCACCGGCGCGACGTGCGCCAGCGTGTAGCCGCCATCGACGAGGATGCGGGCGTCGCGCGCGAAGGTCGCCGGATTGCACGACACCGCAACGACGCGCGGCACCGGTGACGCCGCCAGCTCGCGGCTTTGCGCCGCGGCACCGGTCCGCGGCGGATCGAAAACGACGGCGTCGAAACGCGCCAGATCCTCGCCCGAGACCGGCCGCCGCGCCAGGTCGCGGCGCTCGACGGTGACACGATCACCAAGATTCGCGCGGGCCGCCGCGTGGCTGAGTGCCCTCGCGGCCTCGGCATCACCTTCGACGGCGTGAACCGGCGCCCGCGATGCCAAGGCGAAGGTGAAGGTGCCGACACCCGAATAGTAATCGGAGAAACGGCGCGGCGTACCGACGGCGGCGAGCAGCGACATCACGCTCCGGACCTATCCGCGCTCCGAAAGC
>JAGXBG010000158.1 GCA_018971215.1 Alphaproteobacteria bacterium | reverse complement strand
TCGCCTCAGCACCACGTTCGCGGCGCTTGCCGATCCGACCCGGCGCGCGATCCTGGCGCGTCTGGCGCTGGGCGAGGCGTCGGTGACCGAACTGGCCGAGCCGTTCGACATGAGCCTGCCGGCGGTATCGAAGCACTTGAAGGTGCTGGAGCGGGCCGGACTCATTGCGCGCGGCCGGGAAGCGCAATGGCGGCCGTGTCGCATCGAGGGTACGGCGCTCAGGGATATCGACGTCTGGCTGCGGCGGTATCGCAAGTTCTGGGAAGAGAGCCTCGATCGGCTCGACGTGTATCTGCAAAAGCTGCAAGGCAAGGAGGAGAGGCGTGGCCGCAAGAAGTGAAACCGATATCGAAGCGCGTTCGCTCTTCTTGATCCGCGTATTCGATGCGCCGCGCGCACTGGTGTTCGCGTGTTTCAGCGATCCGGTGCATTTGGCTCAATGGTGGGGGCCCAATGGGTTCACCACGACGACGCATGCGTTCGAGTTTCATCCCGGCGGCGTCTGGCGCTTCGTCATGCACGGGCCCGACGGGCGCGACTACCAGAACCGCATCACCTTCGACGAGATCGTGCCACCTGAACGGTTAGTCTATCGCCATGGCGGCGGCGACGACGTCGAGCCGGTGCAGTTCAACGTTACGGTGACGTTCGAGGCGCAGGGCGGCAAGACAAAGCTCACTTGGCGCAGCGTATTCCCGAGCGTCGCCGAGCGCGACCGCGTCGTCCGCGAATATGGCGCGGACGAAGGCCTCAAGCAGACGGTCGGCCGCCTGGCCGAGTATGTGGCGCGGATTACGACGATCGCGAAAGGCGTGCCCGATCTGGTCATCACGCGTGTCTATGATGCGCCGCGCGAATTGCTCTTCACACTGTGGACCGACCCGAAACATTTGGCGGAATGGTGGGGACCGCGCGGCTTCACCAATCCGGTTTGCGAAGCCGATGCCCGCGCGGGCGGCGCGATCCAAATCCATATGCAGGCGCCCGACGGGCGCATCTATCCGATGACTGGCACGTTTGACGAAGTCGTCCCGCCGGAGCGGCTGGTTTTCATCAGCGGAGCATTGGCTGGCGACGGTAAGCCGCTGTTTGAAGTCCGGACCACGGTGTTGTTCGAGAACGACGGTGGCAAGACCCGGCTGACGTTGCGCGCGACGGTCATCATGCAGACGGACGCGGCGGCACCGTATCTTGCCGGCATGAGCCAGGGTTGGAACGAGAGTCTCGACCGGCTCGCCGAGCGTGCCGCGGCGGTGCGCGACGGATGACGGCGTTAGCCGCTGATGGCGACGCCGATCAGCCGGCCGATGCCATAGGTCACGGCCGCGGCGAGAAGCCCGACCGCCAGCTGGCGCGCGCCGGAGAAAAATACGCCGCGGCCGGTGAACAGCGACGTGCCGGCGCCGATCAGGAACATCACCGCGCCGCTCAACGCCGCGCCCGCCCAGACCGCCTGATTTCCATTCAGAACGGCAAAAGGCAGGATCGGCATCGCCGCGCCGCCGGCGAACAGCAGGAACGACGTCGCCGCCGCGATCCAGGCCGAGCCGCCGAGCTCGTTCGGATCGATGCCGAGCTCTTCGCGCGCCAGCGTGTCGAGCGCCGCGCCTTTGTCGCCGATGATCCGCTCGGCCAACAGCTTCGCCTGGTGTTCGGTCAGGCCCTTGGCTTGGTAGATCAGCGCCAGCTCTTCCTTCTCTTCTTCGGGGAAGGTGCGCAGCTCCTCGGCTTCGACGTCGATCTGCGCCTGCGCCAGCTCGCGCGCGCTGTTGACCGACAGCCATTCGCCCATTGCCATCGAGCAAGCGCCGGCGATCAGACCGGCCATGCCGGTGACCAGCACGGCGTGGCTGCTGAGGTTGGCGCCGGCGACGCCGGCGATCAGGCTCAAATTCGACACCAGCCCGTCGTTGGCGCCGAGCACGGCGGCGCGCAGCGCATTGCTGCCGCCGCGATGACGGCCTTCGAGTTGCGCCAGCTCGCCGCCGCTCAACCCGCCGCGCGGCGGTTGCGCCAGCGCCTGAACGATGCGCGCGTGCGACCGTTCGTCCGCCGGCAAGCCGGCTGCGGCCGCTTCGGGCTGGGAGTCGTATTGCGTGACGTCGCTGCGCTCGAGCGTGTTGACGATCGGCAGCACTGTGTCGGTGCCGAAACGCCGCGCCAGCCACGCCAGGACGCGCGACCGCAGCCCGGGACGCAGCCGGCCGGCGCGGCCGCCGGCGCCGACGATCCGCCGCGTCCAGAATTCAGCATGCGCTTCCTCGACGCCGGCGAGCCGGCGATAGATTTGTTTCAGTTTCGTGTCGGGTTCGGCATCGGCCAGCGCGCGGTAAAGCGCGGCGCTGTCGACCTCGCCTTGCAGGTTGCGGCGGTAACGCCCGAGATCGCGGGCGCCGCCGGAGGCCTTGGTCTTTGTCACGGCGGCGATTATAGCGCGGCCGCCCAAGGCAGAAAGTGTGGCTGAAATGTCATTGCCGGCGGCCAAGGCGGTTGCAACCGTTTCGCTGCGGCGCATGGCTGGCCTGCGATATTTCGGTGGCAGGGTCCTAAACTGGATTTTATAATTTGATACTATCGATCGATAGATATAGACCTAGGTCCTCATGTTAGCGCCCACAACCAACGTGGCGCGCGCCCCCCGGCGGAACATCGCCTCGGCGCGCGGCGCCGATACCCGCCGACGGCTGATCGAGACTGCGATCGAGGTCTTCGCGACCTATGGCTACGACGGCACCAGCACGCGGCGGCTGGCGGAACGCGCCAACGTCAATCTGCCGGCGATCCAGTACCATTTCGGCAGCAAGGAAGGCCTTTACCGCGCCGTCGTCGGCTATTTCGCCGACTATATCGAGCAGCAGATGGCGCCCGTCGGTGCGCGGGTGAAGGCGGCGTTCGCCGCCGGCAAGCCGTCGCGCGCTACGACCCTCCGGCTCTTGCTCGAATTGCTCGAGAAATTCGTCGCGCTGGTGTTCGACGGCGGCGAAGGTGACACGCGCGCCAGCGTCGAAAGCCGCAAGCTGTTCATCGCGCGCGCCGAGGTCGAGCGTTCGGCGGCGCTCGAATCGCTCTACGCCACCATGCGGCGCTGCGTCGGCGAGCCGTGCGCGACGCTCGTGGCGCGGCTCATCGGACGCTCGCTCAAGGACGAACAAACCTGGCTGCGCACCGCCGCGATCCTCGGCCAGGCGACGGTGTTCTGTAACAAGCCGGCGGCGCGCACGCTGCACTGGCGCAGCATGGATCGCACGCGAGTGCGGGCGGTGCAGCGCGTGGTCTGCGCACACACGCGGGCGATTTTCGCGGGAGTCGGACGATGAGCCGCCGTGTATTCGCCGTGATCGCCGCGCTGGCGCTGACGTCGTGCGCGGTCGGTCCCGATTTCAAATCGCCGGCGGCACCCGCCGATGCCGGCTATACGCCCGAGAAGCTTGCCGACACGGCGGCGACTGACGTCACCGGCGGCGCGGCGCAGCATTTCAACGTCGGCGAAGACATTCCGGGCGAATGGTGGAGCCTGTTCCATTCGACGGCGCTCAACGCGCTCGTGGAAGAGGCGCTCAAGCACAATCCCAACATCACCGCGGCGCAAGCATCGCTGCGTCAGGCGCACGAGAACACGCTGGCGACGGAAGGCGGCTTCTTCCCGACGCTCAACGCCGAGTTCACCCACACGCGCGAGAAGTTCAACGGCGCCGCTTTCGGCCAGCCCAACACGCACGGCTTCTTCACCCTCAACACCGGCCAGGTCACGGTCGGTTACGCGCCCGACGTTTTCGGCGGCGTCCGCCGCCAGCTCGAGGCGTCCGAAGCCGCCGAGACCTTCCAGCGTTTCCAGCTCGAAGCGGCTTATCTGACGCTAACCTCGAACGTGGTCGCGGCGGCCGTGCAGGAGGCGAGCCTGCGCGCCCAGATCGCCGCGACGCAGGATATCGTCAAGGCTGAAAGCGACCAGCTCGACCTGCTCAACCATCAGTTCACGCTCGGCGCGGTCGCGCGCAGCGCCGTGCTGCAACAAGCGGCGACGCTGGCGCAGGAAAAAGCGACGCTGCCGCCGTTGCAGAAGCAACTGGCGCAGCAGCGCGATCGGATCGCCGCGCTCGCCGGCCGCTTCCCCAACCAGCCGCCGGGCGAGACCTTCGATCTCGCGGCCTTGACGCTGCCGCAGGCCTTGCCGGTGAGCCTGCCGTCGCATCTGGTCGAGCAGCGGCCGGACGTGCGTGCCGCCGAAGCGACGCTGCACCAGGCGAGCGCCGAAATCGGCGTCGCGACCGCCAACATGCTGCCGCAGTTCAACCTCACCGGCGACATCGGCTCCGACGCCGCGAAGATCGGCAACATGTTCGCCGCCGGCACCGGCATCTGGAGCCTCGCCGCCGGCGTGACGCAACCGTTGTTCCACGGCGGCACCTTGTTGCACGAGAAGCGCGCCGCCGAAGCCGCCTACGACGCCGCGGCGGCGCAGTATCAAGGCACGGTGCTGACGGCGTTCCAGAATGTCGCGGATACGCTGCGTGCGCTGCAGTCCGATGCCGATGCGCTGCAAGCCGACACCGCCGCCGAACGCTCGGCCAACGAAAGCCTCGGCCTGGCGCGCGACCAGTATCGTCTCGGTGCGGTGAGCCTCATCGAGTTGCTCAACGCCGAAACCACGTACGAGCAGGCGCGGATCGCCCTCGTCCAGGCGCAAGCCGCCCGTTATGCCGACACCGCCGCGCTGTTCGAGGCGCTCGGCGGCGGTTGGTGGCACCGTTCGGACGTCGCACAGAACCAAACCCAGGACTAAGCCATGCCGTTTGACCCACGCGACGTAAAGCAACACCTCCGCGGCATGAGCCCGCTGGCCAAGCGCATGATTATCATGCTGGCGATCGCAGCGGTCGTGCTGTTCATCATCTTCGGTTTCGAAGCCTTCCGCTCGATCATGATCGCCAAGGCGATGCGCGCCTTCGCCAACCCGCCGCAGACCGTGTCGACGGTGGTGGCGACGACGCAGGAATGGCAGCCAACGCTGACGGCCGTCGGCTCGCTGCGCGCGGTCAACGGCGCCGATCTCTCGCTCGAGGTCGCCGGCGTCGTCGATAAGCTCTATTTCCAATCGGGCGACGACGTTAACGCCGGAACGGTGCTGATGACGCTGCGCTCGGACGACGACGTCGCCAAGCTGCA
Organism: Alphaproteobacteria bacterium; assembly: GCA_018971215.1. Lineage (GTDB taxonomy): Bacteria > Pseudomonadota > Alphaproteobacteria > ATCC43930 > CGMCC-115725 > REEB95. Next base: position 625 of record JAGXBG010000158.1, on the reverse strand, counting down.
TGCGCTTCAGGCGACCGCCGATCTCAGCGCCATCAACTTGGCGCGCGACGAAAAGCAGCTCAAGATCAACGCCGTCAGCAAGGCGCAGGTTGATACCGATTCCGCGACGTTGCGCAACGCTCAGGCCCAGGTCGCCGAGCAGCAGGCGATCGTCGACAAAAAGATGCTGCGTGCGCCCTTTGCCGGTCATCTGGGCATTCGCGCCGTCGACGTCGGCCAGTATCTGGCGGCGGGCACGAACATCGTCACGCTGCAGGCGCTCGATCCGATCTACGTCGATTTCACCTTGCCGCAGCAGGCTCTGGCCGAAATCCGGGAAGGCCAGCTGGTGACCGCGACGGTCGACACCTACGCGGACCAAAGCTTCGTCGGCAAGATCACGGCAATCAATCCCGCAGTCGACGTGGCGACGCGCAACGTCCAGGTGCGCGCGACGCTCGCCAATCCCGACCATCTGCTGTTGTCCGGCATGTACGCCAAGGTGACGATCGACGTCGGCGCCGCGCAACGCTACGTCACGCTACCGCAGACGGCGATCATCTATAACCCGTACGGCAACACGGTTTACGTCGTGCAGGACAAGGGTAAGGACGCGCAGGGCCATCCGCAGCTCGAGGCGCATCAG
>JAGXBG010000017.1 GCA_018971215.1 Alphaproteobacteria bacterium | reverse complement strand
TTCGAGATGGAGCACAATCCGTGGGACATCCGCATGCTGCGCGATTGTCTCCAGTACATGCTCAATCGCCGCCAGATCGTTGACGCCAAGTCGGTCGCACCCGCCGTCACGCCGCTGGTGCGGATTCCGCCCAACGGCGGCGAGCTGAGTCAGGTCTTCGCCAAACAGGCGCTTGACCTCGGCGTCTACGGCATCATCTGGCCGCACATCTCGACGGTCGAGCAGGCGCGCAACGCGGTCGCGGCGTGTCGCTATCCGCGGCTCAAGACCGTGCCGCTTTACGAGCCCGCCGGGCTGCGCGGCGACGGTCCGACAGCGGCGACACGTTATTGGGGACTGACGCAGCAGGAATACTACGCACGCGCCGATGTCTGGCCGCTCAATCCCAAGGGCGAGATTTTCGTCATCCTGATGATCGAGGACACCGAAGGCATCCGCAATCTCGACGCGATGCTGGCGCAGGTACCCGGCATCGGCGCGATCCTGATTGGCGAGGGAGACCTGAGTCAGGAGTTGGGCGTGCCGCGGCAGTACGAGCACCCCGAAGTGCTAAAGCACATGGCGCAGGTGCTGGCGACCTGCAAGAAACACAACGTGCCGGTTGGCCATCCGCATGTCGACGCCGCCAACGTCGAGCGCGTGCTGAAAGAGGGCTATCGTTTCCTGATGGCGGCGCCGACGCGCGGTTATGCCGCGCTGGAAAAAGGCAAACAACTCGCCGGACGGAATTAGGCGGGAGGAGGGACCATGACCAAACCGGTCATCATCACCGTCGCGATCACCGGAGCGGTGCCGAAGAAGGCGGATTCGCCGGCCGTGCCGGTGCGACCTGCGGAACAGATTGAATCAACCCACGAGGCGTTCGAAGTCGGCGCTTCGCTGGTCCACATCCACGTCCGCAATCCGGACGAAAGCTCGTCGTCGGATCCGGCGCTGTTCGCCGAGGTGCAGGCGGGCGTGCGCAAGCATTGCCCCGGTATGATCGTGCAGTTCTCGACCGGCGGCCGTGGCCGCAACCAGGACGAACGTGCGAGCTCGCTGGTCCATCGCCCCGACATGGCGTCGCTGGCGACCGGCTCGGTCAATTTCGCGACGCAGATCTATGAGAATACGCCGCAACTCATCGACGGCATGGCGACGACGATGCGCGACCTCGGCATCAAGCCCGAGATCGAGATCTTCGATCTGGCGATGCTCTACAACACCAAGGCGCTGGTCGATCGCGGCCTGATCAAGCCGCCGGCGCACGTGCAGTTCGTTCTCGGCATTCCCAACGCGCTGCCGGCGCGCCGCCAGGTCCTCGAGTTCATGCTCCGCGAACTCGCCGAGATCATGCCTGGAGCGACTTGGACGGCGGCGGGTATCGGCCGCTACCAACTCGAGGTCAATCGCTGGTGTCTCGAACTTGGCGGCCATGTCCGCACCGGCCTCGAGGACAACCTCCGCTTCGACAAGACACGGCTGGCCAAAAGCAACGCCGAGCTGGTGACGCGGGTCACCGATATTTGCGGCGAATACAATCGCAGGCCGGCGACCCCCGTCGAAGCGCGCCAGATCCTCGGCCTGGCGCCGGCGGCATAAGCACGCGGGGCTGCCTAGGCCACGCGCGCCGCGACGCTGTTGATGGCGCGGATTGGCTTGCCGTCGAGGAAGGCGCGAATGTCTTCGACGGCTTGACCATAGATCAGGCGATAGTTCTCGGCGGTGACGTAGCCCAGATGCGGCGTCACCAGCAGATTGTCGAGCGCGAGCAGCGGATGGCCAGCCGGCAACGGCTCGCGGTCGTAGACGTCGAGCGCGGCGCCGGCGATGCGCCGTGCCTTCAACGCCGCAATCAGCGCCGCCTCCTGCACAATCGGTCCGCGAGAGGTATTGACGAGATAGGCGGTCGGTTTCATCCGCTCGAACTCGGCCGCGCCGACCAGTCCGCGTGACCGATCGCCGAGCACGAGATGGATGGTCACGAAGTCTGCCTGACTGAAGAGCTCGTCCTTGGTCACGAACGTCGCGCCCGCCTCCTGCGCGCGCGAAGCGGTCAGGTTCGGGCTCCAGCTGAGGATTTTCATGCCGAAGGCGGCGCCGATGTGGGCCATCTGGCTGCCGAGCCGGCCGAGGCCGACGACGCCCAGCGTCTTGCCTTGCAGACCGATGCCGAGAGTCGATTGCCAATGGCCGCGCTTGAGCGCGGCGAACTCCTGCGGGATCTTGCGCGCCAGCGCGACGATCAGGCCCCAAGCCAGCTCTGCCGTTGGCGTGCCGAGCGTTTCCGTGCCGCAGACCTGAATGCCGCGCGCCGTCGCCGCGGCGATGTCGATCGACGCGTTCTTCATGCCGGCGGTGACGATAAGCCGCAGATTGGGCAGGCGATCGATCAGCAGCTTCGGAAACGGCGTGCGCTCGCGCATGAGCACGACGCATTCGAATGTATGCAGCCGCCGGGCGAGGATGTCAGTATCGGCGATATGGTCGGGAAAGGTTTTGACCTGGACGCCGGGTTCAAGGCATTTCCAGTCGGCGAGCGCCAAGGCCGAGCGTTGGTAGTCGTCGAGGATCGCCACCTGCATCATCGCGCCGCCTCCCGCGTCTTCGTTTAGCACCCCGGCGGTTGACAGGGAACGGCCGCGGCGGCCAAAGCTAAGTCCGGAGGCGACCGATGACGGGACCGCTCGACGGCATTCTCGTAGTCGCGTTGGAGCAGGCGGTAGCAGCGCCGTTGTGCAGCTGTCGCTTGGCCGACGCTGGCGCCCGCGTCATCAAGATTGAGCGGCCCGAGGGCGACTTCGCGCGCTATTACGATCGCGCCGCCAAGGGTCAGTCGGCGCACTTCGTCTGGCTCAATCGCGGCAAGGAATCGATCGCGCTCGATATCAAGGCGCCGGTGGACAAGGCGCTGCTCGGCCGCATGATCGCGCGCGCCGACGTCTTCATCCAGAACCTTGCGCCGGGCGCGGCGGCGCGTGCCGGCTTCGATCCAGCGGCGCTGCGCCGCGCGCATCCGCATCTGATCGTCTGTTCGATCTCGGGCTACGGCGAAAGCGGCGTCTATCGCGACATGAAATCCTACGACCTGCTGATCCAGGCGGAGACAGGGCTCGCCTCGATCACCGGCTCACCCGAAGCGCCCGGCCGCGTCGGTGTGCCGGTGTCCGACATTGCCGCCGGCCTCAACGCCTATGCCGCGATCCTCGAAGCGCTCTATGCGCGCGAGCGGCACGGCGACGGCGCCCAGCTCGAGATTTCGCTGTTCGGCGCCACCGCCGAATGGCTGTCGGTGGCGCTCATCCAGCAGGCGGACGGCCATCCGCCGCAGCGCGTCGGCGTCCATCATCCGTCGATCGCGCCCTATGGCGCGTTCGTCGCCGCCGACGGCAAAGCGATCGTCATCTCGATTCAGAACGAACGCGAGTGGCAGCGCTTCTGTACCGAGATCCTGGGCGATGTTGCGTTGGCAAGCGACCCACGCTTCTCCGATGGCCCGCGCCGCGTCGCCAATCGGCCGGTGCTCGAAGCGTTCGTAGCGGCGGCGTTCAAACGCGAACCGCGCGCGGTCCTGGCGGCACGGCTCAAAGCCGCCGGCATCGCCTTCGGCAACCTCAATATGCTCGACGATTTTGCGCGCCACCCGGCGCTGGCGACGATCGCCACATCGACCGAAAGCGGGTCGGTTGCCGTGGCGCTGCCGCCGGGGCGGCGCGCGGCCGATATAACAGATCGCCCGGTGCCGCGCCTCGACCAGCACGGCGCCCGGCTACGCCGCGAGTTTGCCTGACCCGTTATCCCGGCATTTGTGCATTGCAAAAATGGTGACCATTGTTGGGGCGGCAATGCGGCCATCCTGTGGCGAAATAACGCAGGAAAAACAGGGCATGGGGGTCCGTAGCGGATTTTTTAGATTGCATTGTGCGCCGCAGTAGGTCATATATTGCAACGCGACACGGCCGTCGCCCGACGGCGTGTTGTACGTCTTCTAGGCGTTTCCTCCCTAAACTTGGGCCGCACTCCGGTGCGGCCCTTTTTCTTTTTCGGCGTCCGAATAAGTGGCGCGCGCTCAGGCGGACTCCGCCGCCTTGGGCAAGGTTGCCGCGCCGGCGCCAAGCGTCCGCTGCATCAGCACGCTGTCGACCCAGCGTCCATGCTTGAAACCGACCGCCGGCTGGATACCGATGCGCACGAATCCGAGCGCCGCGTGCAGGCGGACCGAGGCCTGGTTGCCGCTGTCGCCGATCACCGCCACCATCTGGCGATAGCCGAGCGCGTTGCAGCGTTCGACGAGCCGCGCCAGCAAAGCGCGTCCGATGCCGCACCCGGTGGCGTCGGGCGCGACATAAATCGAATCTTCCAGCGTATAGCGATAGGCCGACCGCGTCCGGTACGGACCCGCATAGGCATAGCCGACGATGCGATCGCCGGCAGTTGCGACCAGGAATGGCAGTCCCAGCGCCAGGATACTATCGCGCCGCTGGCGGATTTCGTCGACCGACGGCGGCATCTCTTCGAACGTGCCCAGGCCGAAGCGCACATGGTGGGCATAGATCGCGGCTATGGCTTCGGCGTCGCCCGGCGCGCAATCGCGCAGAGTGAAACGGAATGCGGCGGCGTCGCTCATGCCGGCCGCAGCAGCTCCGGGTCGATGGCGGAAAGGGCCTCGGTCAAGTCGCGCATGTCGTCGCCCAGTTGAGCGAGGAACGGCTTCCGCTCGAAGGTCCGTTCGTCCATGTAGAGCGCGCGGTTGATCTCGATCTGCAGACAATGGACGCCAGCCGTCGGCCGGCCGTAATGCGCGGTGGTGAAGCCGCCGGCATAGGGCGTGTTGAGCGCCGTCGAATAACCCTTGGCGTTCAATACGCGATGTGCGGTTTCGGTGATCACCGGATGGCACGCGGTGCCGTGGCAATCGCCGAGCACCATGTCGGCGCGCGGCGAGCGGTCGCGCCGGTCGCGGTCGCCGCTGGCCGACGGCATCGAGTGGCAATCGAGCAGAATGCAGAAACTGTAGCGCTCCTGCGTGGCGTCGAGCAGCTGCTTCAGCGTCCGGTGATACGGCCGATAGAGTGTTTCGATGCGCTGCGCCGCCTCGCTGAATTTGAGTTTGCGCGCGTAAATCTCTTCGCCCGACGCAACCACGCGGGCAATGGTGCCGAGACCGACGCGTACCCGTGGCGAGTGGCTGTTGACGAAGTTCGGCAGCAAATCCTCGAACATCGTCGGATCGAGCTCGAACGGCTCGCGATTGACGTCGACATAGGCGCGTGGGAACCGGGCGCGCAGCAGCGGCGCGCCGAGGGCCGGCGCGGCGCCAAAAATCTCATCGACGAAACTGTCTTCCGAGCGCCGCAGAGTCAGCGCATCGAGCCGCGAGGCGGCGAGGAAGTCGACCGGATAATCCGCCCCGCTGTGCGGCGAGGCCAGCACCAGCGGTACCGCTTGTCCACCATTGGCCAAGACTTCGATCGGTTCAGCCGCCGTCACCAGGCCGTGCATGGCAATAAGATTAACGAGGAACGGGCGATCCTGTCACGCGGGAAGCGGCCTTTTGCGGCGGAAAATCGCCAATTGTAGCCATCCGGCGGCCGGTAAACCCTTCGTTTAAATCTGTTCCCGTATCTTCGGCGGCGAGGAGCTTATGGCCCGAATCCTGCTCGCCGAAGACGACGACAGCATCCGCGTTTTCCTGGCGCGTGCCTTGCGCCGGGCCGGGCACGATGTCTGCGCCCTCGGCGATGGCGAGACAGCCCTGTCCTGGGCGAGCAACCATCCGATCGACCTGTTGCTGGCCGATGTGGTCATGCCGGGACTCGACGGGATCGAGCTGGCGCGCCGCGCCAGCGACATGCATCCGCTGTTGCGTGTCATCTTCATCACCGGATTCGCCGCCGTCGCGCTCGGCGAGGCGGAGTCCCTGCCGCGCGACGCCGCCGTGCTGGCCAAGCCGTTCCATCTGCGCCAACTGGTCGGCGAAATCGAGCGGTTCCTGGCCGCCTGAGACCGGCGGCCCCGTCCTTGCCAACCGGCCGCGAATTGGTCTAAATCCGCCGTCGCGCGGGCGTGTAGCTCAGTGGGAGAGCACTTCCTTGACATGGAAGGGGTCGTAGGTTCAATCCCTGCCACGCCCACCATTTTTTCCGCGCGGCGCGGTTGAGCGGCGCAATGTTTCCGCCACGGCGTATCGTCTGTCTCACCGAAGAAACCGTTGAGACGCTTTATCTCCTCGGCGAGCAGGACCGCATCGTCGGCATCTCGGGCTACACCGTGCGGCCGCCGCAGGCGCGCCGCGACAAGCCACGCGTCTCGGCTTTCAACGCCGCGAATATCGAGAAAATCGTCGCGCTCGAGCCCGATCTGGTGCTGGCGTTCTCCGACATACAGGCCGGCATCGTCGCCGATCTGATCCGCCGCGGCATTGCCGTGCATGCGTTCAATCAGCGGACGCTGGCGGAAATCTTCGCCATGATTCGGACGTTGGGCGTGCTGGTCGGTGCCGGCGAACGCGCCGATGCGCTGGCCCAATCGCTGGAGCAACGCGTCGCCGCGGCGCGCGCGGCGCGGCCGTCACGCCGTCCCAAAGTGTATTTCGAGGAATGGGACGATCCGATGATCTCGGGTATCGCCTGGGTGTCGGAGTTGATCGAGGCCGCCGGCGGCGTCGATGTCTTTCCTGAACTCGCGACCGGCCGCGCGGCCAAGGACCGCGTCGTCACGCCTGCCGTCGTCATCGCGCGCGCGCCCGACATCGTCATCGGCTCCTGGTGCGGCAAGAAATTCCGGCCGGAAAAGGTGGCGGCGCGCCCGGGTTTCGACGCTGTACCGGCGGTGCGCGCGGGCGCGCTGCACGAGATCAAGTCGACGCTCATCCTCCAGCCGGGTCCGGCCGCATTAACCGACGGTTTCGACGCCATTCGGCGGATTGTCGCGGCCTGGCCAGGCTGAGCCCGTCACCAAACCGACTCGGAACCGGAATAATTCCGTCATCGCCGCGTGTTAGCTAGGCGGCATGCTCAGATTCGTACTCGCGTCGGGGGAATAAGCGGCGCGATGGACCACATCGACGGCATCCACCGCTACCGGACGATCTGGATTTCCGACATTCATCTGGGCACGCGCGGCTCCAAGGCCGAGTTCCTGCTCGATTTCCTGCGCCACACCGATTCCGACTTCCTCTACCTCGTCGGCGACATCGTCGACGGCTGGCGCCTGCGCAAGAGCTGGTATTGGGCGCAAAGCCACAACGACGTGATCCAGAAAATCCTGCGCAAGGCGCGCAAGGGCACCAAAGTCTTCTACATTCCGGGCAACCACGACGAGTGGCTGCGCAACTGGGTCGACCTCCAGCTTGGCGGCGTCGAGCTCGTGCAGGATGCGCTGCACGTCACCGCCGACGGTAAGCGCTTGCTGGTGCTGCACGGCGACGATTTCGACGGCATCGTGCGCTACGCCAAATGGCTCGCGCTGCTCGGCGACGGCGCCTACGAGCTGTCGCTCAAGCTCAACCATTACTACAACCTGCTGCGCCGCCGGCTCGGCTATTCCTACTGGTCGCTTTCGGCCTACCTCAAGAGCAAGGTCAAGAACGCGGTCCAGTTCGTCAGCGATTACGCCGACGCGATCGTCGCTGAGGCGCGCCGGCGGCACGTCGACGGCGTCGTCTGCGGCCACATCCATCAGGCCGAAATCCGCACGATCGGCGGCGTCCTCTATTGCAATGACGGCGATTGGGTCGAAAGCTGTTCGGCGCTGGTCGAGCACTTCGACGGCCGTCTCGAGATCATCCGCTGGGTCGAGCTTAACGCCCTCGATCCGCTACGCCCGGCTGCCCGGGCCGAGAAGGCGTTCGAACCCGCGGCGTGAAGATCCTCATCGCCAGCGACGCCTGGTCGCCTCAGGTCAACGGCGTCGTCCGCACGCTCAAATCGATCTTGCCCGAGCTCGGCGCCATGGGGCACGCCGTGACGACGCTGACGCCCGACATGTTCGCGACCGTGCCATGCCCGTTCTATCCTGAAATCCGGCTCGCCTTCGGCGCGGCGCGGCCGGCCGGCGTGCTGATCGAAAAGGCGCAGCCGGACGCGATCCACATCGTCACCGAAGGGCCGCTCGGCTTTGCCGTGCGGCGCTGGTGCGTCGATCGCGGCTTCGGCTTCACCACCGCGTATCACACGCGCTTTCCCGAATATCTCGCCGCCCGCTGCGCCATCCCGTCGCGCGTCACCTATGGCGTATTGCGGCGGTTCCATGCGCCGGCCCGCGGCATCATGGTGGCGACCGAATCGATGCGCGCCGCGCTCTCGGCGAAGGGCTTCCGCAATCTGCGGCCGTGGAGCCGCGGCGTCGATCCGGCAAAATTCGATCCCAGTTGCCGGCAGGAAGATATCGGTTTCGCGCGGCCGATCTTCCTTTCCGTCGGCCGTGTCGCGCTGGAGAAGAACCTGCCGGCCTTTCTCGACCTCGACCTGCCGGGCTCGAAGCTGGTGGTGGGCGAGGGGCCGCAGTTCGACCGGCTCAAGCGCCGCTATCCCACGGCGCATTTCCTCGGCCACATCGAGAACGGCGCGCTCGCCCGGCTCTATGCCTCGGCCGACGTGTTCGTCTTCCCAAGCCGCACGGACACGTTCGGTCTGGTGCTGCTCGAAGCGTTGGCATCAGGCCTGCCGGTCGCGGCGTTTCCGGTTCCGGGGCCGCTCGACGTCATCGGCGACAGCGGCATCGGCGTGTTGAGCGAGGATCTGCGCGGGGCGGCGCTGGCCGCGCTCGACATTCCGCGCGCAGCCTGCCGTGATCACGCGTTGCAGTTCACCTGGACGCATTGCGCACGCCAGTTCGTCGAGCAGCTCAGCATCGCCGCCTGAGCCGGGTCAACGGCCGCAGCTGATACGAGTGTATTGGCCGGTTTTCGGGTCGTTGTAGGCGAGCGCGCGCGCCATCACCGTGCAGATGCTGTGCAACGTGTCGGTGCTGAAAGCGTGCGGCGCCGCGCCGCGCGTGTGGTAGCGGACGTACATGCGCGTCTCGTGATCGCCCGGAATCGGCATGAACGGCAACGCCAACGCCAAGAGCGCCAAAAACGAAACCGCCCAGTCGCGTCCGGAAGACCAATTGAACTGCATCGGAACCCTCCCGCGCAGTGGCCCGGACGAAATCCCGGGCTCAAACCCACCGCACACGTTCTACGCCGCGGTGCAGCGCGCTATCCCCGGCAGCGCGGCCAAAGCGCTCTTTGGCGTGCGTTAACAGGGGCTTAAGTGCGCGCTGCGCTCGCGAAAGCCATAGCATTGTCGCCGATTGAGGCGCTAGGATGACGACGAATCGGGCCGCACACGCTGCTTTTCCGTTCGCTGCCGAGCTTGGCGGCACCCGAACGCGCGTTCGACAGGTCATTTCGAGCTGCACCATGGACGAGTTTTATCGCCTCAAGAGATTGCCGCCGTACGTCTTCGCCGAAGTCAACGCGCTGAAAGCGAAAGCGCGATCCCTCGGCAGCGACGTCATCGATCTGGGCATGGGCAATCCCGACGGCCCGACGCCGCCGCACATCGTCCAGAAGCTGCTTGAGACGGTGCAGAATCCGCGCGCGCACGGCTACTCGGTTTCGCGCGGCATCATGGGCCTGCGCCGCGCACAGGCGAAATATTACGCGCGCCGGTTCGACGTCGAGCTCGATCCCGATCGCGAGATCATCGTGACATTGGGCTCAAAAGAGGGGCTCGCCAACTTGGCGCAGGCGATCACGGCGCCCGGCGACATCGTGCTGGTACCGAACCCGTGCTATCCGATCCACGCTTTCGGCTTCATCATGGCCGGCGCGTCGGTGCGCAGCGTGCCGATCGGTCCCGGCATCGATTTCCTCAAGGAGCTGAAGCAGGCGGTCGAGCAAAGTTCGCCGGCGCCGATCGCATTGGTGCTGAATTTTCCCGCCAACCCGACGGCGCAGGTGGTCGGTCTGGATTTCTATGGCGAGGTCGTCGAGTTCTGCCGCTCGCGCGGCATTTATCTGCTCTCCGACCTGGCCTACGCCGAGATCTATTTCGACGGCAACCCGCCGCCGTCGGTACTGCAGATTCCGGGCGCGCGCGACATCGCGGTCGAGTTCACCTCGCTCAGCAAGACCTACAACATGGCCGGGTGGCGCATCGGCTTTGCGGTCGGCAACGCGCGGCTGATCGCGGCGCTGGCGCGCATCAAATCCTATCTCGATTACGGCGCCTTCACGCCGGTCCAGGTGGCGGCAACCGCGGCGCTCAACGGACCGCAGGAGTGCATCAAGGACATCCGCGCGCGCTACAAGAAGCGCCGCGATGTCCTGGTCGAAGGCCTGCGCCAGGCCGGTTGGCCGATTCCAACGCCGCCAGCGTCGATGTTCGCCTGGGCGCCGATTCCCGAGCAGTTCCGCGAAGGCGGCACGTTGGCCTTCTCGAAGCTGCTGCTCGAGAAGGCCAACGTTGCGGTCTCGCCGGGGGTCGGATTCGGCGAATACGGCGAAGGCTATGTCCGCATCGCGCTGGTTGAAAACGAACAGCGACTCCGGCAGGCCACCCGCAACATCAAGCACTTCCTCTCCGGAAAGAACACAGCCGGGGGCCGCCCCAGGGGCGAGAAAGTGCTGGCGGCGCCGGCCCGCGATTGAGTTTCCGGGATCGCTCGACAAGCGGTTGACTCTGTCATCAATTCTCTCTTATTTTCCCGGCCTTCCGAATGTGAACCGCAGTCCGGCCCCGCCATGAAAATCAAGAATTCGCTCAAATCGCTGAAAGCGCGCGACAAGAATTGCCGTATCGTGCGCCGGAAGGGCCGCGTCTACGTCATCAACAAGACCAATCCGCGATACAAGGCCCGACAGGGCTGACAGCCGCTGGTGCCGCCGTTCTAAAAACCGCGCTTCGGCGCGGTTTTTTGTTGTTGGCACGGCGCCTGCCCACGCCCAACATGGAACGCCATGTTGATGCCCGAGCCCGATGCCGCGGTCATCGCTCGCCGCAGCGCGATCGCCGCCGATCTGCGCCGGTTCTGCGCTGCGCCGGACGCGGTCATCGAGTCGGAAGACGAACGGCGCGTCTACGAAAGCGACGGACTGACCGCCTACCGCGCGCGGCCGCTGCTGGTCGTGCTGCCGTCGACGACCGAGGAGGTATCGCGGGTTCTCGCTTATTGTCACAAGACCGGGCTCAAGGTCGTGCCGCGCGGCGCCGGCACCTCGCTCTCGGGCGGTTCACTGCCGCTCGAAGACGGCATCATCCTCGGCCTTTCCAAGTTCAACCGCATCCTCGAGATCGACTACGACAACCGCTGCGCCGTGGTGCAGCCTGGCGTCACCAATCTCGGCATCACCGCCGCGGTGCAGCACGCTGGCTTCTATTACGCACCCGACCCGTCGAGCCAGATCGCCTGCTCGATCGGCGGCAACGTCGCCGAGAATTCGGGCGGCGTGCACTGCCTCAAATACGGCCTGACCACCAACAACGTCCTCGGCATCGAAACGGTGTTGATCGACGGCACGGTCTTGCGCCTCGGCGGCAAGCATCTCGACAGCGGCGGCTATGACCTGCTCGGCGTCATGGTGGGCTCCGAGGGTCTCTTGGGCGTGGTGACCGAAGTCACCGTGCGGCTCCTGCGCAAGCCGTCGACGGCACGCGCGCTCCTGATCGGCTTCCCTTCGAACGAAAGCGCCGGCGCCTGCGTCGCCGCGATCATCGGCGCCGGCATCATTCCGGGCGGCATGGAGATGATGGACAAGCCGGCGATTCACGCCGTCGAGGACTTCGTCCATGCCGGCTATCCGCTCGATGTCGAGGCGCTGCTGATCGTCGAACTCGACGGTCCGCCCGCCGAGGTCGATCACCTGATCGGCCGGGTGGAACAGATCGCCAAGCAATGCGGCTCGGTGTCTGTGCGCATCTCGAGCAGCGACGAGGAGCGGCTGACGTTCTGGGCCGGGCGCAAAGCGGCGTTTCCGGCGGTGGGCCGCATCTCGCCCGATTACTACTGCGTCGATCCGACGATCCCGCGCGCCAAGCTGCCGGACATCCTGAAATACATGGCCGAGCTGTCGCGCAAATACGGATTGCGCGTCGCCAACGTGTTTCATGCCGGCGACGGCAATCTCCACCCGCTGATCCTCTACGACGCCAATGAGCCGGGAGAGCTCGAACGCACCGAGCAATTCGGCGCCGACATCATGCGTTACAGCGTCGAGATCGGCGGCTGCCTCACCGGCGAGCACGGCGTCGGCGTCGAAAAGCGCGATTTGATGGGCAGCATGTTCAGCGACGCCGACTTGCAGCAGCAGCAGCGCCTCAAATGTGCATTCGATCCCGGCGGGCTGCTCAATCCGGGCAAGGTGTTTCCGCAGCTCCACCGCTGCGCCGAGTTGGGTCGGCTCCACGTCCACCGCGGTCAGGTGCGCTTTCCCGACCTGCCGCGCTTCTGAGGCCGCGCGTGAGCCGGTACCGTCCCGCGGACGAGAAGCAGCTGATCGAAATCGTCGCGGCGGCCGCGGCCGGCGAGGAGGCGCTGGAAATCGTCGCCGGCGGCAGCAAGCGCAACCTCGGCCGGCCGCCGCAGTTGCCGCACACGCTGGACGTCGCCGCCTTCGCCGGCGTCCGGCAATACGAACCCGAAGAGCTGGTGCTGACCGCGGGCGCGGCGACTCCCTTATCCGAAATCGAAAGCGCCCTCGCGGCCAAACGCCAGATGCTCGCGTTCGAGCCCGCGGACTGGCGGACGCTGCTTGGTTCGACGGCGGCAAGTCCGACGCTGGGCGGCGTCGTCGCCTGCAACTTGTCCGGACCGCGCCGCATCCGTCAGGGCGCGGCGCGCGACCATGTGCTCGGCGTTGCGGCGGTGAGCGGCCGCGGCGAAGCCTTCAAGGCCGGTGGCCGCGTGGTCAAGAACGTCACCGGCTACGATCTGTGCAAGCTCCTGGCCGGTTCCTACGGCACGCTCGCGGTGATGACCGAGATCAGCGTCAAGGTGCTGCCGGCGCCGGAAGCGACGCGCACGGTTGCACTAGCTGGACTCGACGACGCGCGTGCAGTGGCGGCCATGACGCATGGGCTGAATTCGCCGCATGAGCTGTCGGGTGCCGCGCATCTGCCGAAGGCCGATGGTCGCGCGCAGACGATCCTGCGCGTCGAAGGGCCGGTGCCGTCGGTCGAGGCGCGCTCGCAGGCGCTGCGCGACGAGCTCAAGCCGTTCGGCGCCGCTGAGATCGTCGGCGATGCGGAATCGATCGAATTGTGGGCAGCCGTACGCGACGCGCAGCCGCTGGCGGTGGGCGAACGCGCCGTCTGGCGGGTGTCGCTGGCGCCGACAGCATCGCCGGCTTTTCTCGGCGCCGTGCGCGCCGCGCTCGACGTCGAATATTTCCTCGACTGGGGCGGCGGGCTCGTGTGGCTCGCGGTGCAAGGCGCGGACGACGGCGGCGCCGGGCCAATCCGCGCGGCACTCGGCGGCCAAGGTCACGCCACGCTAATCCGCGCGTCGGCGGCGCTGCGGGCAGCCGTGCCGGTGTTCGAGCCGTTGCCGTCCGCGCTGGCGGCATTGAGCGCGCGCGTCAAAGACGGCTTCGATCCGAAGCGGATACTGAATCGCGGCCGACTTTATCCCGAGTTCTAGTCCAAGTCATGCAAACGCACTTTTCATCCGCCCAGTTGGCCGACGCCGACATCGCCGAGGCGAACAAGATCCTCCGGACCTGCGTCCACTGCGGCTTCTGCAATGCGACCTGTCCGACCTATGTCCTGCTCGGCGACGAGCTCGATGGGCCGCGCGGCCGCATCTATCTGATCAAGGACATGCTCGAGAACGACCGGCCAGCGACCCGGCAGGTCGTAACGCATATCGATCGCTGCCTGTCGTGTCTTGCCTGCATGACGACGTGTCCGTCCGGCGTCCACTACATGCATCTGATCGACGAAGGCCGCCGCCATATCGAGAAAACCTATCGCCGGCCAACGGTCGAGCGCGTCCTGCGCGGCATTCTCGCTGCGACCATGCCGCATGTCGGCCGGTTCCGTTCGCTGATGCGAGTCGGCCGGCTGGCGAAGCCGATCCTGAGCGTCATGCCGGGCCGCCTCGGCGCCATGGGCAAGCTGATGCCGGGCCGGTTGCCGGCGCCGGGCATGACCGAGCGGGGGCGCGTCTTTCCCGCCGTCGGTCCGCGCCGCAAGCGCGTTGCGTTGCTGGCCGGCTGCGTCCAGCAGGTGCTCGATCCCGCAATCAACGACGCGACCGTGCGGCTGCTGACGCGTCATGGTTGCGAGGTCGTGGTCGCGGCCGGCGCCGGCTGCTGCGGCTCGCTCACGCACCATATGGGCCGCGACACGCGCGATTACGTCCGCGCCAACGTCGATGCCTGGACGCGCGAGCTCGAGGCCGGCGGCCTCGACGCGATCGTCGTCAATGCCTCGGGCTGTGGCACGACGATCAAGGATTACGGCTTCATGCTGCGCACGGATCCGGCCTACGCTGCCAAGGCCACCCGGATTTCGGCGCTGACCAAGGACGTGAGCGAGTTCGTCGCAACGCTGACGCTGACGCCCAGTACCGCAGCCGCCGGCCGCCGTGTCGTCTATCACTCGGCCTGCTCGCTGCAGCACGGCCAGCGCGTGCACGCGCAACCCAAGGCGCTGCTGGCCAAAGTCGGCTTCACCGTCTTCGATCCGCCCGAAGCGCATCTGTGCTGTGGTTCGGCGGGTACCTACAACCTGTTGCAGCCGGCGATTGCCGACCAGTTGCGCCGGCGCAAGGTCGCTAATCTTGAGAGCACCAGGCCGGACATCGTCGCGGCTGGCAATATCGGCTGCATCGCCCAGATCGCGGCCGGAACCAAACTGCCGGTGGTGCACACGGTCGAATTGCTCGATTGGGCGACCGGTGGGCCGAAGCCGCCAGCGATCGCCTAACGCTTCCAGAACCGCGGGAATACGATCGAGACTAACAGTGCCATGGCGCCAATAGCGACCGGCAGCACCCAGTCGGTGCGGCCGCCGGCGAGCCGTCCGCCGGCCACCGCCAGATCGACATAGGCGATGGTCATCGGCAACTGGCCGAGGAACGAACCGACCGTATAGGGGCCGAGGCCGATGCGCGTCAGGCCGAGCGCATAGTTCGACAGGCTGTGCGGAATCACCGGGATCAGGCGCAGCGCGGTCACGGCGCGCCAGCCGCCGCGTTCGGCCTTGAGCAGCAGCGGACCGATGCGCGGCAAATTTTCGAGATCGAGCCAGCCGCTGTTGATGTAACGCGCGACCAGAAATCCGATGACGGCGCCGAGCGTGCCACCCAGCGCAGCCCAGAAAACACCCCACCAGGCGCCGAACAGCAAGCCCGCGGCGACCGCGAGCAAGGTCCGCGGAATGAACAGCAGGCTCGCGACCACCTGCAGCGCGAGGAATACCAGCGGCGTCGCCGGATAGCCGGCGATTTGGTTGCGCAGCACGACGGGGTCGAGCACGGCGCGTTCGCGCCAGGCGATCACCAGGCCGACGGCAATCATCAATACCCACAGCACGCGGCCGATCATCCGGACGCGCCGGAGGGGCGAGGCCGTGCCGGGAAGGTCGGTGCGCGTCATTCTTCGCGGACTTCGGGATTGACGGCGCGCTGTTTCAGCCAAAGCACGCCGATCAGATCAACGATACCGACCCAAAGCCGGTCGAGCACTTTGTAATTCGAGACGCCGCCGCCGCGCGGCCGGTGGTTGACCGCGATCGACTGCACCTTGCCGCCTTGGCGCAGTGCCAGCGCCGGCAGGAAGCGGTGGTTGTGATCGAAGAACGGCAGGTCGAGGTAGAGCGCGCGCGGAAATAGCTTCAAGCCGCAGCCCGTGTCCGGCGTGCCGTCGTCGAGTAAACGCGCGCGGATGCGGTTGGCGATGCGTGACGCCAGGCGCTTGACCGTGGTGTCGCGCCGCTTCTGGCGCATGCCGGCAATCATCAACGAGGCGGCAGGCGTCGGCCGCGCCAGCTCCCACAAGCGCGGAATGTCTGCCGGATCGTTCTGGCCGTCGCCGTCGAGCGTCGCAATCCAGGCGCTGCGCGCCGCCTTGACGCCGGAGCGGATGGCAGCGCTCTGGCCCGAGCGCTGCACGTGGCGCAGCACGCGCAGGCGCACGAACTCGCGCTTCATGCCGCGCAGAACGTCAGCGGTCCCATCGGTGCTGCCGTCGTCGACGACGATCACCTCGTAATCGAGCCGGCCGTCGAGGGCGGCGCGAATCTCCTGCACCAGCGGCCCGATATTCGCCGCCTCGTTGCGGACGGGGATGATGATCGAAAGGTCCATGGATGGTTAACCGCCGAGCGGCGACGGGATGTAGCACAGGTGGCGCCGCTTGGGCCATGGAATCAGGGATGATTCAAGCGCCGGTGCCGTCACGGGCGCGCGCGTCGCCGGCGATTGGCCGGGCTTGGCACAGCTTCAGGACAATCGCGACCTGCGCATGACCACCGATTCACGTGCGGTGACGAAAGCCGTGCTGCGCGAGCATTTCGGTCTCACGCACGGCACGCTCGGTACCAAGGTGTTCCCGGATACCGCCGGGATCAAGCCGTTCGACGGGCTGCTGCGCGCCTGACTAGGCGTCGACCCAGGCGATACGCAGGACGTTGGTCGCGCCCGGTGTGCCGAACGGCACGCCGGCGGTGATCACGATCCGCTGACCCATCTGAGCAAAGCCTTCTTCGCGGGCGGTTTGCGTCGCCTTCTGCACCATGTCGGTGAAGTTGTTGACGTCCGCCGTGTGCACGCAATGCAGGCCCCAGGCGATCGCCAGCCGGCGCGCGGTCGACAGGTTCGAGGTCAGTGCGATCACCGGCACGTCGGGCCGTTCGCGTGCGGCGCGCAGGCCGGTCGCGCCGGACGTCGTATAAGACATGATCGCGGCCGCGCCGATCGTGTGCGCCACCATGCCGGCGGCGGTGCTGATGGCGTCGGACGGCGTATGGTCGCTGGCCGCGGCGGTGGCGTGCAGCGACGGGAAATACGCCGGATCGGCCTGCACCCGCCGGATGATGCGGTCCATCATCTTGACCGCCTCGACGGGATATTCGCCGGAGGCGGTTTCCGCCGACAGCATCACCGCGTCGGCGCCTTCGTAAACCGCGGTCGCGACATCCGAGGCCTCGGCGCGCGTCGGCACCGGAACCCGCATCATCGATTCCAGCATCTGCGTCGCGACGACAACGGGCTTGCCCGCGGCGCGGCAGGCGCCAATGATCCGTCGCTGGAGCGGCGGCACGTCCTCAGGCGGCATCTCGACGCCGAGATCGCCGCGGGCCACCATCACCGCCTCGCTCAGGTCGATGATGTCGGCGAGCTTCGTGATCGCCGCCGGCTTTTCGAGTTTCACCAGCACGCCGGCGCGATTGCCGATCAGCTTGCGCGCCTCGGCTACGTCTTCCGGCCGCTGCACGAACGACAGCGCGATCCAGTCGGCGCCCATGTCGAGGGCGAAGGCAAGGTCGGCGCGATCCTTGGGAGTCAGAGGCGACAGCGGCAGTACCGCGTTGGGCACGTTGACGCCCTTGCGGTCGGACAGGTTGCCGCCGTTGATCACGCGGGTCTCGGCGAAATCCTTGCCGCACCTCTCGACCCGCAGCCGGATATTGCCATCGTCCAGCAACAGGTCAGTCTCGGGCGTCAATGCGGCGAAGACCTCGGGATGCGGCAGGCTGGCGCGTTGCGTGTCGCCAGCGGCTTTGTCGAGATCGAGCCGAAACGCGGCGCCCTCGGCCAGGCGCACGCGGCCACCGGCAAAGGTGCCGACGCGCAATTTCGGGCCTTGCAAGTCGGCCATGACACCGATCGACCGGCCGGTCGTCTTCTCGAGCGCACGCACGATGTCGAGCCGCGCCTTATGGTCGGCCTGCACGCCGTGACTGAAGTTCAAACGAAAGACGTCGACGCCGGCTTCGAACAGCGCGGCGATCTTTTCCGGCGTGGCCGTCGCCGGTCCTAATGTGGCGACTATTTTTGTTGCGCGGCGGCGTCGCATTTCAGCTTTCCTTTAGCACCAGAATGGCGCGGAAGTCGTTGACATTTGTTTGCGTCGGTCCGGTGACAATGAGGTCGCCCAACGCGTCGAACGCCGCCCATGAATCATCGGCGGCCAGCAGTCCTTTGAGGTCGATGCCGCGCTTGGCTGCGCGCGCCAGTGTGTCGGGCGTCATGATGGCGCCGGCGTTGTTCTCGGTGCCGTCGGTGCCGTCGGTATCGCAAGCCAGGCCGTAAATCCCCGCCGCGCCTTCGAGCGCCAGCGCCAACGCCAGGACGAACACGCTGTTGCGGCCGCCGCGGCCGTCATGCGTCACCGTTACGGTGGTTTCGCCGCCCGACAGCAGTACCAACGGCGGCCGCACCGCCGTCTTGCCGACGCGGAAATGATCCTGCGCGACGGCGCGTGCGATGCCGGCATGTGCCGTGGCCACATCGCGCGCTTCGCCTTCGAGCGCGTCGCCGAGGATGACGGACGTAACGCCGCGTTTGCGGGCGGCGTCAGCGGCCGCCTGCAACGCCGCTTGTGGTGTCGCGATCATGACGTAACGCGCGCCCGCCAGGCGCTTGTCGCCCGGTTTCGGCGTCTCGTCCTGCGCCACCGCGAGATGGCGCGCGATCGGCGCTGGCGGTGTGATCCGGTATTTCGCCAGGATGGCGCGCGCGTCCGCGAAGGTCGACGGATCGGCGACCGTCGGTCCGGAACCGATCACCGCCGGATCGTCACCCGGCACGTCCGAGATCGCCAGCGTGACGACTCGTGCGGGCGCGGCCGCCGCGGCCAGCCGTCCGCCCTTAATCGCGGAAAGATGCTTGCGCACGGCGTTGAGTTCGGAAATCGTCGCGCCGCAGCGCAGCAGTTCGCGCGTCAAGGCGCGCTTGTCGTCGAGCGTGATGCCGGGCGCCGGCAGCGCCAGCAGCGCCGAGGCGCCGCCCGAGATGAGGCAAAGCACGAGATCGTCGCGGGTCAGGCCTTGGACGGTCTTCAGGATACGCGCCGCGGCCGCCTGGCCCGCCGCATCGGGCACCGGGTGGCTGGCTTCGATGACCTCGATCCGCTTGCAGCGCAGACCGTAGCCGTAACGCGTTACGACCAGGCCGGAGATCTCGCCGCGCCAATGATCCTCGACCGCCTTGGCCATCGCCGCCGCCGCCTTGCCAGCGCCGACGACGATGGTGCGGCCTTTGGGCGGTTTCGGCAGATGCGGCGGCAGCACGCGCGCCGGAATGGAGGCGGCGAGGGCGGCATCGAGCAGCGAGCGGAGGAATTCGCGGGGCTTTCGCGGAGCGGGCAAGTCTGTAACCTTTCGGGCGACAAGATAGGCTGGCACGTGAGTCAGCCTCAACCCCCTGCGTGTGCGATGAACCGCCGCTCTCGTGAAATAGTTACCAAGACCGTTCTTGCCCCGCAGGACCCCGTTCCGGTTGAATTTCACCCCGCCGACGGGGCGCGCGTCATTCTGTGCTGCGACCATGCCAGCAACCGCGTACCACGAACCCTGGTGCAGTTAGGTCTGGGCGACGAGGTCTTGGCACGCCATATCGGCTGGGACATCGGCGCCGCTGCGGTGACGCGTCGCTTGGCGCCGGCGCTCGGCGCGGCTTCCGTGCTCGCCGGCTACTCGCGATTGGTGATCGATTGCAACCGCGACCCCGATGATCCGTCGTCGATTCCGGCGACCAGCGACGGTGTCGTCGTACCTGGCAACCGCGAGTTGAGCGCCGATGCTCGCCATGCACGCCGGGCTGCGATTTTTACGCCTTATCACACGGCGCTAACCCAATCGATCGACGCGGTCCTGGCGCGCGGCGCGTCGCCGGCGTTGATTTCAGTCCACAGCTTCACGCCGTCGCTGGGCGGCAAGGCGCGGCCGTGGCATATCGGCATCTTGTGGGACGGCGACGGTCGCATCGCGTCGCCGCTGCTCGCCGCGCTGCGCGACGATGCGGCGTTGGTGGTAGGCGACAACGAGCCCTATTCCGCGCGGCAGCCGGCCGGCTACACCATGCGCCATCACGCGCTCGAACGCGGTCTGCCGCACGTCGCGATCGAGATTCGCCAGGACGAGATCGCCGACGATGCCGGCGCGGCCGCGTGGGCGAACCGCCTCGCGGCGGCGTTGCGGCCGATCCTGGACGATGGCGCGCTGTATCGCCTCTGGCAAAAATGATGCGGCCGCCCCACAATAATACAAATCCGTGAACGGAGAGAGGCATGGACGACAAGACCCGCACCGAGCTCGAGGCCGCCACGTTCCGGCGGCTGGTCGCGCATCTACGCGAACGCACCGACGTGCAGAACATCGACCTGATGAACCTGGCCGGCTTCTGCCGCAATTGCCTGTCGCGCTGGTATCGCGAGGCGGCGGCGGAGAAGGGCGTGACGATTCCCGATCCGGACGCGCGCCAGATCGTCTACGGCATGCCGTACGACGAATGGAAGGCGAAGTACCAGAAGGAAGCGTCGTCGGACCAGAAGGCCAAAATGGCCGCCGCGCACAAGCACTGAATTTTCAGGGTCGGGGGAATTTTACATGGCGAATGTCGGCGGCATCGCGGGCGATCGGCTGCGTTCCTTCATCGAGCGGATCGAGCGGCTCGAGGACGAACGGCGCGCGCTCGGCGAGGATATCCGCGAGGTCTATTCCGAGGCCAAAGGTGCGGGCTTCGATGTCAAGATCATGCGCCAGATCGTGCGCATCCGGAAACTCGACCAGAGCGAACGCGACGAGCAGGAAGCGCTGCTCGAGACCTATTTGGCCGCGCTCGGCATGACCGGCGGCGACGGCAAGCAGCGCGCGGCCGGTTAGGCGCCGGCGCTCACAGCTTCGCTTTAATGCGCTCGGCGACGGCCGCGATCGCAGCGCGGTCGCCGGGCTTCGGCTCCCAGTTGATCTTCAAGTTGTCGCCCAGGCGCCGCGGCAGGACGTGCACATGGAAATGCGGCACCGACTGCGCCGCGCCCTTGCCGTTCGACTGCACGAGATTGAGGCCGTCGGGCTTCAGCGCCGCTTCGACGGCCTTCGCCACTTTGAGCACCGTGGCCGACACCGCGGCCAGCAGGTCGGGCGGCATGTCGTAAAGCGTCGGATGGTGCGGCTTGGCGATCACCAGGCAATGGCCTTCGTTGGCCGGATTGATGTCCATGAAGGCCAGGCTGGCGACGTCCTCGAACAACCGGAAGCTCGGAATCTGCCCGGCCACGATCTTGCAAAAGATGCAATTCGGATCGACGCCCATGCACGGAGCCTAGCCGATGCCGGACCCGAGGGGTAGCATCGATCCATGACCTCGGCTGCGCTGGCCCGGCCGTTGACGAATAAGCTGCGCGACGATTTGCGCGCGCGCTTCGGCGAACGCTTTTCGACAGCTGCGGCCGTGCGCGAGCACCACGGCAAGGACGCGTCGCATCACCATCTCGCGCCACCGGAGGCGGTGGTCTATGTGCGCACCACCGACGAAGTGGCGGACGTCGTGCACCTCTGCGCGGCGGCCAAAGTTCCCGTCGTGCCCTTTGGCACGGGCACCGGCCTCGAAGGCGGTAGCGCCGCGGTGCAGGGCGGCGTCTGCATCGATCTGTCGCAGATGACGCGGATCCTTCGGGTCTCGGCCGACGATCTCGACTGCACCGTCGAAGCCGGCGTCACCCGCAAGCAGCTCAACCAGCATCTGCGCGACACCGGCCTGTTCTTTCCGGTCGATCCGGGCGCCGACGCCTCGCTTGGCGGCATGGCGGCGACGCGGGCCTCAGGCACCAACGCCGTGCGCTATGGCACGATGCGCGAGAACGTGCTGTCGCTGACCGTCGTGCTCGCCGATGGCCGGATCATCCGTACGGCGCACCGCGCGCGCAAATCCGCTGCCGGCTACGATTTGACCCGCCTGTTCGTCGGCTCCGAGGGCACGCTCGGCATCATCACGGAGATCGGGCTCCGGCTTTATCCGATTCCCGAGGCGATTCGCGCCGCGGTCTGCGCCTTTCCGTCGATCGATGCGGCGGTCGCGATCGTCGTGGCGACTATCCAGGCGGGCGTGCCGGTGGCGCGCATCGAGCTGCTCGACAAGGTCGGCATGGAGGCGGTCAACCGCTACGCCAAGCTCGACTATGCCGTGGCGCCGACGCTGTTCTTCGAGTTTCACGGAAGTACAGACGGCGTCGCCGAGCAGGTCGAGATCGTCGCGGCCTTGGCGCAGGAAAACCGCGGCGGCGAATTCCGTTGGGCCGAATCGATCGAGGCGCGCAGCAAACTGTGGCAAGCGCGGCACGACGCCTATTTCGCCATGCTGGCGCTGCGGCCCGGCGCGGTCGTTTGGTCGACCGATGTTTGCGTGCCGATCTCGCGCCTGCCGCAATGCATCGCCGAAACCACTGCCGACATCGAGGCGTCCGGCCTGCTTGCGCCCATCGTGGGCCATGTCGGCGATGGCAATTTCCATCTCGGATTCGTGCTTGATCCCAACCGGTCGGCGGAATTTGAGGAAGCGCAGCGCGTCAACGCGCGCATGGTGGCGCGGGCGCTGGCGATGGATGGCACCTGCACCGGCGAGCATGGCATCGGTCAGGGCAAGACCGAATTCCTGATCGCCGAGCACGGTGAGGCCGTGGCGGTGATGCGCGCGGTGAAGCGCGCGCTCGACCCGGACAACATCATGAATCCAGGCAAGATCCTGCGCATGAACTAGCGACGATGGCGGCGATCGAAGCCACCCAGGGCGACATCACGGCGCTCGCGCTCGACGCCATCGTCAACGCCGCGAACGAGAGCCTGCTCGGCGGGGGCGGCGTCGACGGCGCCATCCACCGCGCGGCCGGTCCTGGTTTGCTCGAGGAATGCCGGACGCTCGGCGGCTGTCCGACGGGCGAGGCGCGCATCACTGGCGGCCACCGGCTGAAGGCGCGTCACGTGATCCATGCGGTCGGCCCGGTTTGGCGCGGCGGCGCGCGCGGCGAAGACGCGCTGTTGGCCGGCTGCTATCGCGCCAGTTTCGCCCTGGCGGTGGCCCACGGCATCCGTTCGATCGCCTTTCCAGCGATCTCGACCGGCGTTTATCGCTTTCCGCGCGATCGCGCCTGCCGCATTGCCGTGACCGAGACGCGAAGCTTCACCGCCCGCTCGACAGCGGTCGATCGGATCGTCTTCTGCTGCTTCGATGCCGAAACGCTGGCGCTTTATCGCCAGGAGCTCGGCCTCTAGTCGAGTTTCTTGCCCGCCAGATCGCGCGCCGTCTTTTCGGCTTTCAGTCGTTCGGCTTCGCGTTCCGCTTTGGTGCGGCCGAAGGTGACGCGGTTCTCCGCCGCCTGTTTCTGTTGCGCTGCGCGGCGCTTGGCCTTGCAGAAGTGATTGAGATTGACCGGCTCAGCCATGGCCGAGCTCGCCGCTGCGATAGCTTTCGAGCACCAGCAGGCGCAGCGCGCTCGACAGATTGCCGTCGCGCTTGGCGTCGACCTCGGCAACAAGGGCGTTGATCGACTGGCCCCGCTTGGCCGCGAGCGTACGCAGCTCGCGCCAGAACGGCTCCTCGAGCGTCAGGCTGGTCGAATGCCCGGCGATGGTCACCGAGCGTTTGCGCACCGGTCCGGCCATCAGCGCGGCCCCACCATCGCCTTGGCGTCGACCCAGCGGTCGAAGTCGCGGCCACTGACGTAGCCCAAGGCGACGGCTGCCTCGCGCAGCGTCGTGCCGTCCTTGAGCGCTTTCTTCGCCACTTCGGCCGCCTTGTCGTAGCCGATATGCGGGCTCAGCGCCGTCACCAGCATGAGCGACCGGTTGAGCAGCTCGTCGATGCGCGCGATATCGGCCTCGATCCCTTCGACGCAATGCTCGGCGAAGCTCGCCGCGGCGTCCCCGATCAAGCGGATCGATTGCAGCAGGTTGTAGACGATCACGGGCTTGAAGACGTTGAGCTCGAAATGGCCCTGGCTGCCGGCGATCGAGATCGCGACGTGGTTGCCCATCACCTGGGCGGCAACCATAGTCACCGCTTCGCATTGGGTCGGATTGACCTTGCCCGGCATGATCGACGAGCCGGGCTCGTTTTCCGGCAGATGCAGCTCGCCCAGGCCGCAACGCGGTCCCGAACCCATCAGCCTTATGTCGTTCGCGATCTTCATCAACGATGCGGCGATGACGTTGAGCGCGCCAGACAACTCGACCAGCGTATCGTGCGCCGCCAGCGCCTCGAACTTGTCGGCCGCCGACGTGAAAGGCAGGCGAGTCGCCGCCTTGAGCCGTTTGATGAACGCGCCGGCAAAGGCCTTGGGCGCGTTGAGCCCGGTGCCGACGGCGGTGCCGCCCTGCGCCAGGGCGTAAAGCCGCGGCAGGCAGGCGTCAACGCGCACAATGCCGGTTCTCACCTGATGCGCATAGGCGCCGAACTCGGCGCCCAAGGGCAACGGCGTCGCATCCTGAAGATGGGTGCGGCCGATTTTGACGATCTGCGCGAAGTCGCGCGCCTTGGCGGCAAGCGCACGCTCGAGCCGTTTCAGGCCGGGCATGAGCCGGTCGCGGATTTCGAGCGCGGCGGCGATGTGCATTGCCGTCGGAAAGCTGTCGTTCGACGACTGGCTCATATTGACGTGATCGTTGGGATGGACCGGCGCCTTGGCGCCGCGCTTGCCGCCGAGCGCCTCGTTGGCGAGCGCGGCGATCACCTCGTTGGCGTTCATGTTGGTCTGGGTGCCCGAGCCGGTCTGCCAGACCACGAGCGGAAACTCGTCGTCGTGCTGGCCGCGGGCGATCGCCGCAGCGGCGTCGGCAATGGCGCGGCCAAGCTTCTTGTCGAGCACGCCGAGGTCCATGTTGGCTTCGGCCGCGGCCTGTTTCTGGATGCCGAAGGCATGGATCAACGCCAGTGGCATGCGCTCGCCGCCGATGCGGAAATTCTCGAGCGAGCGTTGGGTCTGTGCGCCCCAAAGCCGCGCCGCCGGCACTTCGACCGGGCCCATGCTGTCGCGCTCGGTGCGGGTCGTGCTTTTGGCCATGGCCTGCCTCCTCGCCTGACGTTACGGGATAGTCAGGCAGGCAGGGACGGTCAAGCCGTGCCCGTTGGCGTCACGGATGCGGCGGGACCGGCTGCGGCCACTTGGCGAGATCGGCGAACTGGGCGCGCTGCTGCGGTGACAAGGTGGCGAGGAAGGATTCCATCGCCGCGGTCGCTTCCTTCTGGAAGGCGACATGGTTGGCGTCGGCCTGGGCGATCAGATCGGCGATCACCGTGTCGTCCGGTCGCGGCTTGGCGAGCTGATCCCAGATCTGGTCGAACAGCGGCCGGTTTTTCTGGAACGTCTCGCGCCGATGCTGGTGCAGCGTGGCGATCATGCCGTTGAAGGCTGCGCGCTGGGCACCGCTCAGGTCCATTTCGTGGCTCGCGCGTTCGAAGCGCTGGATCGGGCCCATCGGCGGGTGGCCGAATTGGACATGGAAAACGAGATGCCCGATTAGACCGGCGACGAAGAACACGTTGAGCGCCAGCGACAGGACGAGCGCGATGACGACGCCGCGCCGCCGCTTTGGAGCGCGGTCTACGACCTCGGCGGTGCTCATATCGCGGCGTCCTCAGTCGAGAAGAAACTCGTCGGTTGATCGACGGTGTCGCCACCTACCGAGTCGGTGGACGAGAACAGGTTGCCATAGACGCCGGAACCGAGCGTGAAGCCGATCAGCCCGGTCAGAGCCAGACACGCCGCCACCGCGATCCGCGCCATGTGCACCCGCCAACCATAGGTCACGGCTGGTCGGCGGAACGGCAGGACACGCCCGTCGGCGGAATCGCCCGAGACCAGTGCCACGGCCCGGTCGACGACACGTTGCGGCGCAATCGCGTCGCCGGCGCCGCGCACCGTGATGAGGTCGTCGAGCGCCTCGGGATGCGATGCGAGCCACGCCTCGACCGCTTCGGCCGTGGCTTCGTTCAGCCGGCCGTCGGCGTAAGCCGCGAGGTCGAGCGCCGTGTCCGCGTCGTCCGCGGCCTGGTCCCGCACGGTGCGGTCAAGCGCGCGAAAACGTCGCCAGAGGGTGGCCCAATCGGCCGATTTCATATCCTCCGGTCCGGTCATGATTATCTCCTGCTCAATTTAGGCATGATTCCACCAATTCATCCCCGTCCCGAGCCTGATTTTGCCGGGTTTTCCGGGGCAAAATGCTCCCGCAACTTCAGCATCGCCTTGTGGTGAGTGCTGCGAATGGTTTGCGGATCGACCTTGAGGGCGCTGGCGACATCCGCGACCTCCATGTCGCGGTCGTAAAGCATGGTCAGAATCAGCTGCTGCCGCGGCGACAACAGCCCTTCGGGCAACTTGATCCGCTCGGTCGGTTCGGCGGTCACGGCAAGCGCAGATTCCGGCACCGCCTCATAGGGCGTCGTCTGCGGCAGACGGCGGCGCAGGATGTCGCGCGCAGTCGAACGCGCCACGATGGTCAGCCAGGTCGACAGTCCCGCGCGCGCCGGATCGTAGGTTTTGAGCAGGCGGTAGCCGTCCTTGCACAGCCGGACGAAGACCTCCTGTGCCAGGTCCTCGACCTCGCCCACATCGCGCGCCTGGTTGCGCACCGCCGCCAGGATCAACCCGGCGTAGCGCCGGACAAAGGCGTCCCATTGCGCCTTGCTGCCGCGCACCAATGCGGCGAGATCAATCGTGTCGGCCACGCGGCATCCTTTTGTTGTTTGCCGTCGCGCGCTTGGGCTTGCCGGCCGCTTTCTTCACGGCGGCGGCGTAAGCCTTCTGCGCCCAGGCCGCAAGCTCATCGCCGTCGTCGAGCGCCTCGGCCGGAACCGTATGATAGCCTAGCGCGATGCGCTTGTTGCCGCGTTGATAGCGAAACGGCGCCATGCCGGCCGACTCGTAGTCGCGGCGGGTATCGTCGTCAGTCTTGAAATAGAGCACGTCGCGAATGACGATTCCGAACATCAGGCCGTCGCGAAACAGCCCGTAGCCGCTGAACATGCGCCGCGCGTCGACGCGCGACCAGCTGCGCAGCAGATCGACGATATGCTCGACGTTCTCGCCGGGTCCGGCATTGCTGCGCGTCCGACCTGCCATGTAGCCTCAGGCGAGCTTGGCGAAGAAATCGTTGCCCTTGTCGTCGATGACGATGAACGCCGGAAAATCCTCGACCTCGATGCGCCACACCGCTTCCATGCCGAGCTCGGGGTACTCCAGCACTTCCACCTTCTTGATGCAGTCCTGCGCCAGCCGCGCCGCCGGGCCGCCGATCGATCCGAGATAGAATCCGCCATGCTTCTTGCAGGCGTCGCGGACTTCTACGCCGCGATTGCCTTTGGCCAGCGTCACGAAGCTACCGCCCGCCGCCATGAAGGCATCGACGTAAGTGTCCATGCGGCCGGCCGTGGTCGGTCCGAACGAACCCGAAGCATAGCCCTGCGGCGTCTTCGCCGGTCCGGCGTAATAGATCGGATGGTCCTTGGCGTATTGCGGTAGGTCTTCGCCGCGGTCGAGCCGTTCCTGCAGTTTGGCGTGCGCGATGTCGCGCGCGACGATCAGCGGCCCCGACAGCGACAGCCGCGTCTTGATCGGATATTGCGACAGCGTCTTGCGAATCTGCGCCATCGGCTGTTTGAGATCGATGCGCACCACGGCGCCGCCGAGTTTTCCCTCGTCGATCTCCGGCAGGTACTGCGCCGGATTGGTCTCGAGTTGCTCGACGAAGACGCCGTCGGCGGTGATCTTGCCGAGGATCTGGCGGTCCGCGGCGCACGACACGCCGATGCCTATTGGAAGGCTTGCCCCATGCCGGGGCAAGCGAACCACTCTAACGTCGTGGCAGAAATATTTGCCGCCGAATTGCGCGCCGATGCCCATGGCGCGCGTGAGCCCGAGCACCTCCTGTTCGAAGCCGACGTCGCGGAAGGCCTGGCCGAATTTGTTGCCCTGCGACGGCAGCGTGTCGAGATAGCGGCAGCTCGCGAGCTTCACGGTTTTCAGGTTGAGCTCGGCCGAGGTGCCGCCGATGACGATCGCCAGGTGATAGGG
>JAGXBG010000016.1 GCA_018971215.1 Alphaproteobacteria bacterium | reverse complement strand
GACAGGCCGCGCAATGCGTCGAACCAAGCCGCGCGATAACGCGGCAGCCGCTGCGGCACATAGAGGCCGCCGTCGGGCGCCATGCCGGTTAGCAGGATTTCGTCGAACTGCCGGCTTGTCGCCGCGGCGCGGCCGTGGCGGGTGCTGATGTAGCGCATCGTTGTCCGTGGATTGCGGCGGTCGAGGCCGAGCCTATGCCGCGAGATAGCGCGCGCGCAAGTGGCCCTCGAAGATTGCCGCATCGAGCGGCTTGCCGGTGGCGCGCACCAGGATGTCGCGGGCCGAATAGCGCGAACCGAGATTGTGCACGTTGGCGCGCAGCCAGGCGAGCAGCGGCGCGAAATCGCCATGCGCAATGGCGCCGGGGATCGCCGGCACTGCCCGTTTCGCCGCATCGAAGAGTTGCGCCGCGGTCATGGCACCGAGTGTATAGGTCGGGAAATAACCCCAGGCGCCGTCGTACCAGTGGATGTCCTGGAGGCAGCCGTCGCGATCGTCGGGCGGCGTCACCGCCAGCAGCCGTTCCATGCCCTCGGACCAGGCATCGGGCAGATCGGCGAGCTCGAGCTCAGCGGCGATCAACGCGCGCTCGAGGCGATAGCGCAGGATGACGTGCGCCGGATAGGTCACTTCGTCGGCATCGACGCGGATCAGCGAGCGGACGACCCGCGTGCCGAGACGGTAGAGATTCGCCGCCTCCCATTCGGGCCCGGCACCGCCGAAGCATTCGCGCAGGATCGGCGCCGCGAATTCGAGAAATTCGCGCGAGCGGCAAACCTGCATTTCGATGAGCAGCGATTGGCTCTCGTGGATGCTCATGCCGCGCGCTTCGCCGACCGGCTGCCGCCGCCACACTGCCGGCAGACCGCGTTCATAAAGCGCGTGACCGGTTTCGTGCAACACGCCCATCAGCGCGCGCGCGAAATCGGCCTCGTCGTAACGCGTGGTGATGCGTACGTCGTCGGGCGTGCCGCCGCAGAACGGATGCAGGCTCTGGTCGAGCCGCCCGTGATCGAACTCGAATCCGAGTCGTGCCATCAATTGCTGCGCCGCCTGGCGCTGCGCCTCGACCGGAAATGGGCCTGCCGGCCGCAGCGACGGCGTGCGTGCAGCCTGCGCCGCCAGCGCGCCTTCGATCAGCGCCGGCAGCCGTTCGGCCAGATGGTCGAACAGCCGGTCGATCTCGGCGATGCGGCCGCCCGGCTCGAACTGATCGAGCAAGGCTTCGTACGGCGAGACACCGAGCTTGACGGCCTTGGCGGCGGCGACCTCGCGCGTCAGATCGAGGACGCGTTGCAAGCGCGGCAGGATCGCGGCGAAGTCGTTGGCCGGCCGCGCCTTGCGCCACGCCATCTCGCATTCGGAGCAGGCGCGCGAATAGGCCGCGACCAGATCGGCCGGCACCGCAGTGGCGTGCAGCCAGAGCCGGCGCATCTCGGCCAGGTTGGCGCGCTGCCAATCGTCGAGCCCGTCGCGGCCGGCGTCGTCCATCAGATCGGCAAGGCGCGGATCGGCGAGGATCTCGTGCGCGATGACCTTGAGTTCGGCGAGTTGCTCGGCGCGGGCGGCGGCGGCGCCGTCCGGCATCATCGCGGCGGTGTCCCAGTTCAGCATCGCCACCGCCTCGTTGACGAGGCCGAGACGCTTGAAGCGCGTTTCGAGCGTGGCGTAGGCGGCGGTCATGCGCGTTCCTTCAACCGGCGGCGAACGAAGATGACATAGATCTGAACCAGACCGGCGGCCAGAGCATACCAAGTGATCGCGTAGGACAGATGGTGATTGGGCAAGTCGATCGCCGTCTGGCCGCCTTTGGGCCAGCCGCCTGGATTGGGCGTCGCGTCGGCGTCGATGTAATACGGCAGCACATCGGCATGCGGCGCGGCGGCAGCGGCCATCGCCTTCACGTCGATGAAATACCATTCATTGCGGGCCGGCTGGTTGTCGGGCGTGAACCAGGACGGCCGGCCGCGATCGAGGCGTAATGGGCCAGCGACCTGCGTCGGACCGGCAATTTCGCTGGCGTGGCGGCTGTCCGGCGCCGCCAGCGCCGTCGGCACGAAGCCGCGATCGACCAACAGCACCTTGCCGTCGTCGAGCACGAAGGGCGTGACGATGTCGAAGCCGGCGGTGCCGTCGTCGGCGATCGCCGCCACCGGCATCTCGTGCGCGTTGAGGAAACGGCCGGTCGCGCGCACCGGATGGTATTCGAGCGTCTGCGCTGCGGCGCGGCTTGCCGGCGGCGGCACCGGCGGCAAATGAAACGCCACCTGCCGCGCCGCAATCAGCCCTTCCTTCCAATGCAGCCGCTGCACCTGCCAGGTGCCGAGACCGATCAGGATCAGGAAGCCCACCGCTGCCCAGACGCTGGGCCAGAGCAGCGAGCGCCTCACGGCGCCGCAGGTCCACTGCCGAGGGCGCGGTGCCGATATTGCTGGGCGATGAAGATCGCCTTCAACGGCCGCAGCAGCGCGATGCCACCGACGATCGTCACCGGCGTCCATAGCACGACATGAACCCAGAGCGGTGGCGTAAAAACGATCTCGACCACCAATGCGCCGGCGACCACCAGCGCGCCGAGCACGAACATCACCAACACCGCCGGTCCGTCACCGGCGTCCTCCGCGCGCAGATCGAGTCCGCAGCGGGCGCAGCGCGGCGTTACCGCGAGCAGGCCGTCGAACAATCGGCCTTCGCCGCAACGCGGGCAGCGGCAACGCAACGCAACCGACAGCAGCGAGACCGGCGCGGGGTCCGCGGGTCGCATGCGATCATTCGGCAATGTAGGCGCCGGCCGATCCCCACCAATAGACGCAGATGAAGAGGAACAGCCAGACGACGTCGACGAAGTGCCAATACCACGCCGCGGCCTCGAAGCCGAAATGATGGTCCGGTTTGAAATGTCCGGCGATGGCGCGGAACAGGCACACCGCCAGGAACGTCGTGCCGATGATGACGTGGAAGCCGTGGAAGCCGGTCGCCATGAAGAAGGTCGACGGATAGATGCCGTCCTTGAAGCCGAAGGTCGCGTGCGCGTACTCGAAGGCCTGCAGTGAGGTGAACGCGAGCCCCAACAACACGGTTACGATCAACCCGCGCACCAGGTTCTTGCGGTCGTTCTCGATCAGCGCGTGGTGCGCCCAGGTCACGGTCGTGCCGGACAGCAACAGCACCATGGTGTTGAGGAAAGCGATGTCCCACGGATCGAACGGCCGGATGCCTTTCGGCGGCCAGACGCCGCCCACCGGATAGAGCGCCGACGAGAAGAACGCCCAGAAGAAGGCGGAGAAGAACATCACTTCGGAGGCGATGAACAGCGCCATGCCGAAGCGCAAGCCGATCTGCACCACCGGCGTGTGGAAGCCTTGGAACTCAGCCTCGATGATGACGTCGCGCCACCACACGAACATGATGCCGAGCACGCCGAGCATGCCCGCCGCCATGACCCAGGGCGGTCCGCCATGCAGCCACCACACCGCGCCGCCGGTGAGGACGCCGGCGATGATCGAACCGACCAGCGGCCACGGGCTTGGATCGACGAGATGGTAAGGATGCTTGTGGCCGGCGTGGCCCGTTGCGTGACTGGATTCGGTCATTGGCTCATCCTTCAGCGAAACTGGGCCGGAGCGGCGACGGGCACCGACGCGGTCTGGCCGGCGCCGTCTTGGTCCTGGGCACGGAACATGGTGTAGCTCAACGTGATCGTGTCGACATCGGCGTCGTTGGGATCGTTGACGATATCCGGATCGACGAAGAACGTCACGGTCAGGTCCTTGGCTTCACCCGGCGCGAGAGACTGCCGGGTGAAGCAGAAGCATTGCAGCTTGTCGAAATAGAGTCCGGTCTTGGCCGGCGTGACGTTGAAGGTCGCAGTGCCGGTAACCGGCACCGAACCACGATTGATCGCGTGATAGGCGACCGTCTTGGTCTCGCCTGGGTGCACCTGCACCGCCGACTGTAGCGGGCGGAATTCCCAATCGAGATCGGGCGCGGTGTTGGCGTCGAAGCGGACGGTGATGACACGGCCCGGTACCGTGGCGGGCGGTGCGCTTTCGGCGCGCTGGGTCGTGCCATTGTAGCCGGTGACCGTGCAGAACAGGCGGTAGAGCGGCACAGATGCCACCACCAAAGCGACCATGCCGGCCACTACCATCAGCAAGCCGCTCACCGTTCGGCGTTTGCCGCGATCGCCCGGCGTCACGACCAGACTCCCAGGCGCACGAGCGCGATCAGGTAGAACAACGCAACCACGCCCAAGAGCACCAACAGCAGGGCCCGGTTACGCGACCGGATGCGGCGCTGGCGCTCGTCCATGAGTGCGAGCTCGCTCATGCCCCGAAGCCCGGGGCTGCCAACAGCCCAGGGGCGCGGTCGATCGCCATCAGGGCGAACAGCAGGAACAGATAAAGGAGCGAGAACCCGAACATACGCCGCGCCGCGCGGTCGCCGTTATCGCGCCAGACGGCCAGCGCGCACAGCGTGAATAGCGCCGACAGGATCAGCGCCGCCGCGCCGTAAAGCCAGCCGGTCGCGTGCAACAGCGCCGGCGCCACCGCCACCGGCCACAGGACGAGGGTATAGAGCAGCATCTGCTTCTTGGTTTCGGTCTTGCCGGCGACGACCGGCAGCATCGGCACCCCGGCGCGCGCATAGTCGCCAGCGCGATAGAGCGACAGCGCCCAGAAATGCGGCGGTGTCCAGAAGAAGATGAGCGCGAACAGCGCCAGAGCCGCGACGCTGATGTCGCCCGTCACCGCCGCCCAGCCGATCATCGGCGGAAAGGCGCCGGCGGCGCCGCCGATCACGATGTTCTGCGGCGTGCGGCGCTTGAGGCCGATCGTGTAGACGAAGACGTAGAAGCCGATCGCCAACGCCAACAGCGCCGCCGCGGCCGCATTGACCGCCAACCCCATGATGATGACCGAACTGACCGCGAGGACCGCGCCGAAGCCGAGCGCGTCGCCCGGCGCCATGCGGCCCGCCGGCAACGGCCGGCGGCGCGTGCGCTCCATCAACGCGTCGATGTCGCGCTCGTACCACATGTTGATGGCGCCCGCCGCGCCGGCACCGACGGCGATGCACAGCACTGCGACCGCCGCCAGCAGCGGATGGATGTGGCCGGGCGCGAGATAGAGCCCGACAAAGCCGGTGAACACCACCAGCGACATCACCCGCGGCTTCAACAGCGCGAAATAGTCGCCGACCGCGGGAACGAAATCGGCCGGCGTCGCGCGCGGAAGCGCGACCGTCGCGGTATCGAGCGCCGGCGGACTCATCGCTCAGTGGCCGGACGTCGTGGCGATGTGCGGCAGCTCGTCATAGCTGTGGAACGGCGGCGGCGACGACAGCGTCCATTCGAGCGTCGTCGCGCCTTCGCCCCAGTAGTTCGCGCCCACCTTTCGCCCAGCAAGCAGCGTGTGGAAGACCACAAAGACGAAGAACAGCGTCGAGCTATAAGAAATGAACGAGCCGATCGACGCAACCATGTTCCAGCCGGCGAAGGCGTCGGGATAGTCGCTGATCCGGCGCGGCATGCCGGCAAGCCCGAGGAAGTGCATCGGGAAGAAGGTCAGGTTGACGCCGATGAAGGTCGTCCAGAAATGGATCTTGCCGAAGGTCTCGTTGTACTGCCGGCCCGACATCTTGCCGATCCAGTAGTAGAAGCCGGAGAACAGGCCGAATACCGCGCCGAGCGACAGCACGTAGTGGAAGTGCGCGACGACGTAATAGGTGTTGTGCAGCACGTGGTCGACGCCCGCGTTCGCCAGCACGACGCCGGTCACACCGCCGACGGTGAACAGGAACAGGAAGCCGATGGCGAACAGCATCGGCGTCTTGAACTCGATCGAGCCTTCCCACATCGTCGCGATCCACGAGAAGATCTTGATGCCCGTCGGCACCGCGATGACCATCGTGGCGGCGGTGAAATAGGCCTGGGTGTCGACGCTGATGCCGGTGGTGAACATGTGGTGCGCCCACACCACGAAGCCGATCACGCCGATCGACACCATCGCGTAGGCCATGCCGAGGTAACCGAACACCGGCTTTTTCGAGAAGGTCGAGATCACCTGACTGATGATGCCGAAGGCCGGCAAAATCATGATGTAGACCTCGGGGTGGCCGAAGAACCAGAACAGGTGCAGGAACAGCACCGGATCGCCGCCGCCCGACGGAATGAAGAAAGTGGTGCCGAAGTTGCGGTCGGTGAGCAGCATGGTGATCGCGCCCGCCAGCACCGGCAACGCCAGCAGCAGCAGGAAAGCGGTGACAAGAATGGACCACACAAACAGCGGCATCTTGTGCAGCGTCATGCCCGGCGCGCGCATGTTGAAGATCGTGGTGATGAAATTGATCGCGCCCATGATCGACGACGCGCCGGCGAGGTGCAGCGAGAAGATCACCATGTCGATCGCCGGTCCGGGATGACCGATCTTGGCCGACAGCGGCGGGTAAAGCGTCCAGCCGACGCCGGGGCCGGCGGGATCGCCGACCACCGTCGAGCCCAGCAGCAGCATGACCGCCGGCACCAGCAGCCAGAAGCTGATGTTGTTCATGCGCGGGAACGCCATGTCAGGCGAGCCGATCATCAGCGGCACGAACCAATTGCCGAAGCCACCGATCAAGGCCGGCATCACCAGGAAGAACACCATGATGAGGCCGTGCGCGGTGATGATGACGTTGTAAAGCTGGTGGTCGTTGTGGAACAGCGCGTCACCGGGCTGCATCAGGTTGTAACGCATGACCACCGAGAGCGCGCCGCCGATCAATCCCGCGGTGATCGAGAAGATCAGATAGAGCGTGCCGATGTCCTTGTGATTCGTCGAAAACAACCAGCGGGCGACGAACCCCGGGCGGTGGTCGGCGTGCTCGTCGTGCGTCATCGTTCCATAAGTCATGGGTTCCTCGCGAATGCTACCGCGATGCGTCGGCGGCGAACTTCAGTGCGCCGTCGTCGTTGCTCGAATACTTCTTCTTGGCGTCCGCCGCCCACTTGGTGAAATCGTCGGCCGAGACGACGCGGATTTCGATCGGCATGAACGGGTGATTGATGCCGCAGATCTGGTTGCACTGGCCGTAATAGACACCCGGCCGCTCGAACTTGAACCAGGCCTCGTTGGTCCGGCCGGGCATGGCGTATTCCTGCACGCCGGCCGAGGGCACGAACCAGCTGTGGATGACGTCCGTGCTGGTGATCAGCACGCGTACCACCTGCCCGACCGGCACCACCATCACGTTGTCTGTGCCGAGCAGGCGCGGGTCGCCGGACTGCTTATCCTGCGCGTCAGACAGGATGTTGCTGTCGAAGCTGAAATCGCCTTGGTCGGGATAATCGTAGCTCCAGTACCATTGATGACCGGTGACCTTGACCGTCATCTGCGCGTGCGGCACGTCGTCCATGAAGTAGAGCAACTTGAACGACGGCACGGCGATGATCACCAGGATCAGCACCGGCACCATCGTCCACACCAGCTCGAGCACCGTGTTGTGCGTGGTGCGCGACGGCACCGGATGCCGCTTGGCGTTGAAGCGGATTATCACGTAGAGCAGCAGCGCCATCACGAACACCGTGACCAGCGTGATGATTACCAGTAGCTCGTTGTTCAGGCCGTCGACGCGGTCGCGCACCGGCGTCGCCGCCGGCTGCAGGCCGAGCTGCCAGTCGTACGGCTGTTCGGCCCATGCCGGCAGCGCGACCAACAGCAGCGCCGGAAGCCCCAGCAGCGCGCGCGCGGCACGACGCGCGAAAATCGTGATCCCACCTGCCGGAAGCCGTGTCATGGACATCCCCTCGTCCTCACCTGAGCCGAAGCGCCGCCGCGACGCCGCAGCGACGGTGCGGGACGCTACACGAAAGCGTCATGCCGCGAAACCGGCCCGCATCCGGCCTGTCATAGCGAACAGCGCCGCATGATGCCAACCGCAACATTGCGACTTTATGCCGCATAAACTGCGGTGCACCGCTCGGGACGCGCGCCGTCCGCGCTGGCGCAGACGACCCTGGCACCCCATGTCTGTTTCTGGCAATGAAGCAGGACCGAGAAGGAGCCGAGCTATGACCGATCTGGCGCGCGCCGAGACGTTGTTTTTCGCCGGCACCGGCATGGACCGCGCGCGCATCGACCGGATCGTCCGCGACTCGCTCGCCGGCATGGACGATGGCGAGCTGTTTCTCGAATGGAGCCAGTCCGAGGCGCTCGCGCTCGACGACGGCCGCATCAAGAGCGCGAGCTTCGACCAGTCGCAGGGATTCGGTCTACGCGCGCTGTCGGGCGAAGCCGCCGGCTACGCGCATGCCTCGGAATTGTCCGAAGATGCGATCCGGCGCGCCGGCGAAACCGTGCGCGCGGTCAAGCACGGCCATGCCGGCACGATCGCCGCGCCGCCGCCGGGCACCAACCGGCAGCTCTACACCGACGCCAATCCACTCCAGCTCGTGCCGTTCGAGGCGAAGACGAAGCTGCTTATGGACATCGACGCCTATGCCCGCGCCAAGGACAAGCGCGTCAAGCAGGTGACGGCGTCGCTGGCCGGCGAATGGCGCGCGATCGAAATCGTCCGCGCCGACGGTCAGGCGCAAGCCGACATCCGGCCGCTGGTGCGGCTCAATGTCAGCGTCGTGGTCGAAGAGAATGGCCGCATGGAAGTCGGCGGTCACGGCGCCGGCGGCCGTATCGAATATGCGCGTTATTTTGATCCCGCCCAATGGCGCGCGCAGGTCGACGAAGCGCTGCGCCAGGCGCTCGTCAATCTGTCGTCGGTGGCGGCCCCGGCCGGCGAGATGGCCGTCGTGCTCGGCCCGGGCTGGCCCGGCGTCATGCTCCACGAGGCGGTCGGACACGGTCTCGAAGGCGACTTCAACCGCAAGAAGACATCAGCGTTCGCCGGACTGATCGGCCAGCGCGTCGCCGCGCCCGGCGTCACCGTGGTCGACGACGGCACGCTCAAGGACCGGCGCGGCTCGCTCACCGTCGACGACGAGGGCACGCCCAGCGCCTGCACCACGCTCATCGAAGACGGAATCCTCCGCGGCTATATGCAGGATCGCCTCAACGCCCGGCTGATGGGCATGAATCCTACCGGCAACGGAAGGCGACAGAGCTACGCGCACGCGCCGATGCCACGCATGACCAACACCTACATGCTCGCCGGCGCGCACGATCCGGCCGAGATCATCGCTTCGGTGAAGCGCGGCGTTTACGCGGTCAATTTCGGCGGCGGCCAGGTCGACATCACGTCAGGCAAATTTGTGTTCTCGGCGTCCGAGGCCTATCTGATCGAGAACGGCAAGGTCGGCCCCGCACTCAAAGGCGCGACGCTGATCGGCAACGGCCCCGACGCGCTGACCAAGATCACCATGATCGGCAACGACCTGAAGCTCGACGACGGCATCGGCACCTGCGGCAAGGACGGCCAAGGCGTGCCGGTCGGCGTCGGCCAGCCGACGCTGCGGATGGACGGCCTTACGGTGGGTGGCACCGCCGCATGATTCTGTTTCGGCGAGCGTGCGTTGGCGCCTTCGCCGCTTTTCTCGTTCTGACCGGCCCGGCCTTCGCCACCTGCGATCTGGCGCAGGCGTCGACGACGCGCTGGCGCGCCGTCGAGCAGGACGGCCGCGCCTGGCTGGTCGATCCGTGCGGCACGCGCACAGTCTCGATCGGCGTCAACGTGCTCGACGACGGGCTGTCGGGCGCCAAGCTCAATCGACCGCACTACGATTGGCGCGCGCATTACGCGTCGCTCGACGATTGGATCGAGGCAACCGATGCGCGGCTGCGCGCGTGGGGCTTCAACGCCGCCGGCGCCTGGTCACTGCCGCCGCAGCAGCTGCGCCTGCCGACGACCATCGATCTTGAGCTTGGCCGGCTTGCCAAATTCCATTGGTTCGATCCGTTCCGGCCCGACATGGGCGCGATCATGGACGCCGAAGCGGCGAAGCTGATCGCGCCTTATCGTAACAGCGCTTACCGCGTCGGCTATTTTTCGGACAACGAGGTCGGCTGGTGGGATGGCGCGCTCTTCACCTTCTATTCGCGCAAGTCGGCAGCCAACTTCACCAAACAGCAACTCGTCGCCATGCTGCGTGCCCGTTACACTGGCGACTGGTCGCGCTTCACGCGCGATTTCGTGCCGCCGTCGGGCGTCAAATCATGGGCGGATCTGCTGGCCACCCGCCGGACGACACGCCTCAAGCCCGGCGGCGATGGTGCCAAGGCCATCGCCGAATGGACCGGCGTCGTCGCCGGCCACTATTACGCATTGGCCGCGGCGGCGATTCACAAGGCCGATCCCGATGCACTTTATTTCGGCGACCGGCTGCCGATCTATTACGATCCGGCGGCGGTACGCGCCGAGGCGCGCTACGTCGACGTCATCGCCACCAATTACAACGTCGACAGCCCTGAAGGCTGGATCGCGCCGTATTTCTTCGACGGTCTGCGCACGCTGTCGGGCGGCAAACCGGTGTTAATTTCGGAGTGGTTCTACGCCGCGCACCAGAACCGCACCGGCAACCGCAACAACGGCCATCTCATGACGGTCGAGACTCAGGCCGAGCGCGCGTCCGGCGCCAGCGCCGCCGCGCGCAACTTTGCCGCCGTGCCGGAGATCCTCGGCCTCGACTGGTTCCAGTATTACGATTATCCGCTGGGCGGCCGGCAGGACAGCGAGGACTATAATTTCGGCCTGGTCGACATCAACGACCGCCCGTACCAACGGCTGGTCACCGCGCTTGCAACCGCAAATCGCGAATTGCCGTCGCTGCATGCCGCTGCGGCGCCAATGACGCGTCAGAGCCGCGACGCGATCCGTGTGCCGCACGCGACCGTCGATTTCGCCAAGCCGTCGCTGATCGACTGGCCGAAACCGGCGTCGCTGTTGCCGCCCTTGGCGACGGCCGCCGGTGATGTACCTTTCGGCGAGGTGTATCTCACGTGGGACGCGCGCGGCATTGCGCTCGCGACCATCGGCCAGGATTATTACGACATCGGCGTGCTAGCCTATAAGGACGCCTTCCCGCTGAGCGAGGCCTATCGTGTCGAGCTCGATCTCGATGCGGGCGCCGGTCCGCGCCGCTTCACACTCTATTTCATCCCGCCGAAGGGCAAGACGAGCGACTATCCACCCATGAAGCCACTGCTGTGCGTCGGTGCGCCGGGCGAACACCACGGCGCAACCTGCGCGCCGGTTGCCGGCGGCACCGTGCATTACTTCGGCGCCGACCAGCCCCGTATCGTCGCTGACGCGTTGATCCCGTGGAGCGCGCTCGGTGTCTCAGGACCGCCGCAAGCGCACCGCATCAAGCTCGAGGTCTCGGCGCGCAGCTGGTTCCGCGCGCGCTGGATGTCGCTGTCGGGCGAAACGCCGGAGACCGCCTCCGCCGATCCCAAACTCTGGGAAACAGCGACGCTTAATTAGTACGCGTGCTCGCTGTAGAGCGGTTCGATCCGGCCGCCCCACCGCGTATTGAAATCGTCGACCAGGAGTTCCGCCGGCGTGCGGCCGCGTTCGGCGATCTCGAACAGCGGCTCGAGATAGATGCGCTCGTCGTCCTTGGTGGTGTCGAGCTCCGCGCGCCGCTTGAGTCCGTCGCGCGCGATGCCGAGCATGTCGAGCGTCCAATCCTTCAACTTGCGGCCGCGGAACGGCGTCGCCAAGCCTTGACGCGGCACCGCCGCATGCAGCGTCTCGATCTCGGCCGGCGTCCAGTCCTTGATCAACGCCGCTGCCGCGTCGAGCGCCGTCTGCTCGTAGAGCAAGCCGGTCCATAGCGCCGGCAGCGCGCACAGGCGCCGCCACGGACCGCCATCGGCGCCGCGCATCTCGAGGAACTTTTTCAGTCGCACTTCGGGAAACGCCGTCGTCAGGTGATCCGACCAGTCGCCGAGCGTCGGCAGCGCACCGGGAAGGCCCGGCAGTTTGCCCTTGAGAAAATCGCGGAAGCTCTGGCCGGCGACGTCGATGTACTGACCGTCGCGGTAGACGAAGTACATCGGCATATCGAGCAGGTAGTCGACGTAGCGCTCGAAGCCCATGCCGGGATCGAAGACGAAGGGCAGCATGCCGCTGCGGTCGGGATCGGTGTCGGACCAGACATGGCTGCGATAGCTGACAAAGCCGTTGGGCTTGCCTTCGGTGAACGGCGAGTTGGCGAACAACGCCACCGCCAGCGGCTGCAGCGCCAGGCCGACGCGGAACTTGGTCACCATGTCGGCTTCGTCGGCGAAATCCAGATTCACCTGCACCGTGCAGGTGCGCAGCATCATGTCGAGGCCGAGCGTGCCTTTCTTCGGCATGTAGCGGCGCATGATGGCGTAGCGGCGCTTCGGCATCCACGGCACGTCTTCGCGCCGCCATTTGGGATCGAAGCCCATGCCGAGCATGCCGAGGTCGAGCTCGTCGGCAACCTCGCGTACCTGGCGCAGGTGGCGATGCAGCTCGCCGCAAGTCTCATGCAGCGTCGTCAGCGGCGCGCCCGACAACTCGAATTGGCCGCCGGGCTCGAGCGAGATCGCGCCCTGGCCTTCCGACAGGCCGATGAGATTGTCGCCGTCCATCACCGGCTGCCAGCCGAAGCGCTGCAGGCGTTCGAGCAGCGCGCGAATGCCGTCGGCGCCGTCGTAGGACGGGCGCGACAGGTCGCGGCGGCGGAACACGAACTTCTCGTGCTCGGTGCCGATGCGCCATTGCGCGCGCGGCTTGCTGCCAGAAGCGAGATATTCGACCAGCTGGCGCCTGTCGGTGACAGGCGCGCCGCCGGATTGCGAGGGAGCCGACATCAGATCCTGAACGTGTTGCGAGAAACCGGACGGTCAGCGCGACCGGGTCGCAGACCAATCCCCGATCACCGCCTGGACCACCGCCAGCGCCGCCAGTGCCGCGGTGTCGGCGCGCAATACGCGCGGGCCCAGACCGACGGCGCAAACAAAGGGCAGCCGGCGCAGCAGGTCAAGCTCCGAATCCGCAAAGCCGCCCTCCGGTCCGATCAACACCGCGCACGGCGCGCCGGCGACATCCTTGAGCGCCGCCGCAATGGGCGGCGATTGACCGGTTTCGTCACAGAAAATCAGCCGACGGCCGCGCGACCAGCCCGCGATCAGGTCCGCGAGCGTCACCGGCTCGTGCAGGACCGGTACGGTCAGGCGTTCGCTCTGTTCCGCGGCCTCGATCGTATTGGCGCGCAAACGGTCGAGATTGGCGCGGCTGGCAATGGTACGCGCGGTGATCACCGGGTGGAGCTCGGCGACGCCGAGCTCGGTCGCCTTTTCCACCAGATAATCGACCCGCGCGCGCTTGAGCAGCGCAAAGCACAGCCACAAATTGCCTTTGGCGCGCTGCGCGCGCAGGCGCTCGCCGAGTTCGAGCGTGCAGACCCGATGGCCGGCTTCGGCGATGCGGGCGCTGAACTCGCCGTCGCGGCCGTTGAAGACCGCGAGCGTGTCGCCGCGTTTCATCCGCATCACCGACAGCAAATAATGCGCCTGCCCTGCGGTCGTCCGCAGGCTGACGCCGGGCGCGAGGTCCGATTCGACGAAGATCCGCGTCATCTTGCGGTAGGCCATAGACCCGATACTGCCACACTTTTATGACAGCCGGTCCGCGGGCAAGATGGGGCATGACCGACATCAGAAGCGGTGACTGGGTCGACCGCTGCACGCCGCCGGCGTGGCGACCCTATCTCAGGCTGGCGCGGCTCGACCGGCCGATCGGCACCTGGCTGCTGCTGTTTCCCGGCTGGTGGGGCATCGCATTGGCGGCAACGGCGTGGCCGGATTGGAAATTGATGGCGTTGTTCGGCATCGGCGCGATCGCCATGCGCGGCGCCGGGTGCACGCTCAACGATATCGCCGACCGCGACTTCGACGCGCGCGTCGCCCGCACGCGCACGCGGCCGATCGCCAGCGGCGCGATTTCGGTCAAGCAGGCGGTCGCCTTCATGGCGCTGGAATTGACGATCGGCGCCGCGGTGCTGTTTTCGTTCAACCGCACCGCGATCCTGCTCGGCCTGTTGGTGCTGGCGCTGATCGGCACCTATCCGTTCATGAAGCGCATCACCTATTGGCCGCAATTCTTCCTCGGCCTCAATTTCAATTGGGGTGCGCTGTTGGGCTGGGCGGCCGCGCGCGGCGACATCGCCTGGCCCGCTTTGCTGCTCTACGCCGGCGGCATCTGCTGGACGCTCGGCTACGACACGATCTACGCCCACCAGGACAAGGACGACGACGCGCTCATCGGCGTCAAATCGTCGGCGTTGGCGCTCGGCAGGCGGACGCGGCCGTTCCTGTTCGCGTTCTACGCCGGCGCGGTGGTTCTGTGGGCGGCCACCGGCGCGCGCGCGGCGGCCGCTTGGCCGTTCTGGCTCGGCCTCGCCATCGCGGCGGCGCAGCTTTGCTGGCAAGCGGCGACTGTCGACATCGACGACAGCGTCGATTGCCTCGCCAAGTTCCGCTCCAATCGCTTCGTCGGCTGGAGCCTGCTGCTCGGCATCGTCGCCGCGCATGTCGTTTGAGCGCGATTTCGTTCGCGACCATACGGCGGTTGTGTCGCCGCCGTTGGTGCCGGAGATCCGGCTGCACCTCGCCACCGAGGTCACGCCATTGTGGCAGGCAACCGAAGCGACGTTGCAGCAGACGCAACTGCCGCCGCCTTATTGGGCCTTCGCCTGGGCCGGCGGCCAGGCGCTGGCGCGGCATCTGCTCGATCATCCTGCGCTGGTCAGCGGCCGCCGCGTCCTCGATTTCGGTGCCGGCAGCGGCGTCGTCGCCATCGCCGCCGCCAAGGCCGGCGCCCGCGTCACCGCCGCCGAGCCCGATCGTTTCGCGCTCGCTGCGCTGGCGCTCAACGCCGCGCTCAACAAGGTCGATATCGTGGTCGAAAACGGCGACGTGCTGGCAACCGACGGTGGCTGGGACACGGTGCTGGCCGGCGACATGTGCTACGAGCGGCCCCTCGCTGAACGGCTTATACCCTGGCTCGCGGCGCGGGCGCGCGGCGGCGCGCTGGTCTTGCTCGGCGATCCCGGCCGCGCCTATCTGCCGACCGGCGGATTGCACGCGCTGGCGCGTTATTGGGTGCCGACGCCGCTCGATCTCGAAGACCGCGAGGCGCGCGAGACTACGGTATGGCAGCTCACCGGCTGAGCCGTTGCGCTGGCAAAGCCGGTGTTCGACCCCATATGATGCCGCATGCTCCAATCCCACGACCCGCTCGCGTTGCTGGGCGACCTCGTCAGCCGCGCCCGTAAGGACGGCGCCGACCAGGCCGACGCGGTCCTGATCGATAGCGTCGGGCTGTCGCACACCCAGCGTCTCGGCAAGCTCGAGAAGCTTGAACGCGCCGAAAGCTTCGACCTCGGCCTGCGCGTCATCGTCGGCAAGCGCCAGGCGATCGTCTCGTCCAACGATCGCGACGCCAACCACGGCGACGAGCTGGTCGGCCGCGCCTTGGCGATGGCGCGTAGCGTGCCGGAAGATCCCTATTGCGGCCTTGCCGATCCGGCGGCGTTGGCGAAACGAATTCCCGATCTCGATCTCACCGATCCGGTCGAGCCCACGCCGGCGTTGCTGGCCGAGCGCGCCGGCGCCGCCGAGGACGCGGCGCGCGCAGTCAAAGGCGTGACCAATTCCGAGGGCGCGCAAGCCAGCTGGTCGCGCCATGGCGTGGCGCTCGTCGCGTCCAACGGTTTCGCCGGCGGCTATACGACCACCGGCCACGCCGTCGCAGTCGCGGTCCTCGCTGGCAACGGCACGGCGATGGAACGCGACGACGATTGGGACTCGGCGGTGTTCGGCGCGGACCTCAAGGAGCCGACGGCGATCGGCCGCAAGGCCGGCGAGCGCGCGGTCCGCCGGCTTGGCGCGCGCAAGATGCCGACCGCCAAGGTTCCGGTGCTATTCGATCCGCGCGTATCGTCGTCGCTGTTGCGCCATCTGAGCGGCGCGATCAGCGGGCCGTCGATCGCGCGCGGCACGTCGTTCCTCAAGGACCGGATGGGCCAACCGGTGTTTCCGCGCGGCATCACCATCGTCGACGATCCGCACCTGAAACGCGGCCATCGCTCG
This sequence comes from Alphaproteobacteria bacterium, assembly GCA_018971215.1. Classification (GTDB taxonomy): domain Bacteria; phylum Pseudomonadota; class Alphaproteobacteria; order ATCC43930; family CGMCC-115725; genus REEB95. Next base: position 12,022 of record JAGXBG010000016.1, on the reverse strand, counting down.
GCGCCGTTCGACGGCGAAGGCGTCGCCACGACGAAGCGCGACATCGTCGCCGACGGCGTGCTGCAAACCTGGCTGCTCGACCTTGCTTCGGCGCGTCAGCTCAAGCTCGAAACCACCGGCCATGCGCGCCGCGGCACGTCCGGTCCGCCGGGACCGGCGCCCGCCAATTTCTATCTCGCGCCGGGCGTGCTGACGGCGCAGGAGCTGATCGGCGAGGTGACCAACGGCTTCTATGTCACCGAGCTCATGGGCATGGGCGTCAACGGCGTCACCGGCGACTACAGCCGCGGCGCGGCGGGATTCTGGATCGAGAACGGCGCCCTCGCCTTCCCGGTCAGCGAGGTGACCGTCGCCGGCAATCTCAAGGACATGTTCCTGAACCTCATGCCGGCGAGCGACCTTGAGTTCCGCACCGGCATCGATGCGCCGACCGTGCGGGTCGACGGCATGACCGTGGCCGGCGCCTGACGCGCCGCGGCGGCCTTGCCAGGGCCGCGGCACTTCCGTTAACAGTGCAACCGGCGCACCGCGGCATGCTATGATCGCGCCCTAAACCCCGGGTTTTACAGAGGATTCCGGTCGCTTGAGCATCGACGCACCGTCGCACGACGCCGCGAGGAAGCAGTCGGCCACGCTGCCGCTGCTGCGCCGGATGATCCGGCAGTTCGTGCGTCCCTATTTCGGCCGCTTGGCGATCGCGCTCGTGTGCATGGGCCTCATGGCCGCCGCGACCGCGACCAACGCCTGGCTGATGCAGCCGATGCTCGATCGCGTGTTCGTCGCGCACGACGCCACGCTATTGTTGGTGATTCCGGCGGTGGTCATCGTGCTGGCCTTCGTCAAAGGCTTTGCCAATTACGGTCAAACGGTGCTGATGACGAACGTCGGCCAACGCGTCGTCGGCGACGTCCAGGCGGCGCTGTTTGCCCGCATCATGCGTACCGATCTCGCCTTCTTCCACGCCAATCCGACCGGCACGCTGATCTCGCGCTTCACCACCGACGCCGTCATGTTGCGCGCGGCGGCGACCGACATTCTCGCCAATATCGGCAAGAACGCCGTCACTGCTTTGTTCCTCGGCGCGCTCATGTTCTATCAGGACTGGCGGCTCGCGCTGGTCGCCATGGTGGTGTTCCCGATCGCCTTCCGGCCGTTGATCAGCATCGGCCGGCGCATGCGGCGCGTTTCGGCCAATACGCAGGCCGAAGTCGGCCTGTTCATGACGCTGCTTAACCAGACATTCCAGGGCGCGCGGCACGTCAAGGCTTATGGCATGGAGGCGTACGAGATTTCGCGCGTGCGCCAGATCATCCGCAACCTCGTCAAGCTGGTCAATCGCGCGGCGCGCATCCGCGCCATCGCGTCGCCGCTGATGGAGACGCTCGGCGGCGTCGCCGTGGCGCTGGTCATCCTCTATGGCGGCCATCAAGTGCTGATCGGCGCGCGCACGCCAGGCACGTTCTTCTCGTTCATTACGGCGCTGCTGCTCGCTTACCAACCGCTCAAGACGCTTGCCGGAATCAATGCGAGCCTCCAGGAAGGCATGGCAGCGGCGCAGCGCATCTTCGACATTCTGGACGCCGAACCGACGATCACGGACGCGCCGAATGCGCGGCCGCTGGCGATCAAAGGCGGCGAAATCCGCTTCGACGACGTGCAATTCAGCTACGCCAACGGCGCCAACGCGCTGCGCGGCGTTTCGCTGACCGTGCCGGCGGGCAAGCGGATCGCGCTGGTCGGCTCGTCGGGCGCCGGCAAGTCGACGATCTTGAATCTCGTGCCGCGCTTTTACGACACGACGTCCGGCAGCATCGCGATCGACGGCCAGCCGCTGCGCGACGTCGCGCTGGCGAGCCTGCGCGGCGCGATCGCGCTGGTCAGCCAGGAGATCACACTGTTCGACGACACCATCAAGGCGAACATCGCCTACGGCCGCCTGGGCGCCGCGGACGCCGAGATCGTCGCCGCCGCCAAAGCCGCCGCGGCTGACGAGTTCATCCGCCGCCTGCCGCAGGGCTACGACACGATGGTCGGCGAGCACGGCGTCAAGCTGTCGGGCGGCCAGCGCCAGCGCATCGCCATCGCCCGCGCCATGCTCAAGGATGCTCCGATCCTCTTGCTTGATGAGGCCACGTCTTCGCTCGACACCGAGTCCGAACGCCACGTCCAGACGGCATTGGACGCGCTGATGCAGGGTCGCACCACGGTGGTGATCGCGCACCGCCTGTCGACCGTAACCGGCGCCGACCTGATCTACGTGATCGACGGCGGCCGCGTTGTCGAGCATGGCACGCATGCCGAGCTTCTGCGCCAGCAGGGCGTCTATGCGCGCCTCTACGCGCTGCAATTCGCCGACCAGGCGGTGGACGAACCCGCGCCGCGCGCGATCCGGGCGTCCTAGCGCATGGATTGGGCGAAGCGCGTCCTGCGCCGAGACGGTGTGCGGCGTTTCCTGTGCTGGCTGGTCTCGCTCTATATCCGGTTGGTGCGCGCCACCGGCGCGTGGACGGTCGAAGGCGGTTCGATTCCCGCGGCCCTGCATGCGGCACGGCGGCCGTTCATCCTCGCGTTCTGGCACGGTCGCCTGTTGATGATGCCGTGCGCATGGCAGCAGCAGGTGCCGATCCACATGCTGATCTCGGGCCATCGCGACGGACGCATCATCGCCGACGCGGTGCGCCATTTCGGCATCGATTCGATCGCCGGCTCGACGACCGCCGGCGGCTCGGCGGCGCTGCGCGGCATGGTGCGCTACCTGAAGGCCGGCGAATGCGTCGGCATCACGCCCGACGGCCCCGACGGACCGGCGATGCGCGCCTCGCCCGGCATTGTCGCGGTGGCGCGTCTCGCCGGCGTCAGCATCGTGCCCTTGGCTTACGCGACACGACGCCGGCGCATCCTCGGCACGTGGGACCGTTTCCATCTGCCGCTGCCATTCTCGCGCGGCGCGTTCATCTGGGACGAGCCGATCGAGGTGCCTGCCGATCTCGACGATGCCGGCATCGAGCGTTATCGTGCGCACATCGAACAACGGCTCAACGCGATCACCGAAGAAGCCGATCGCCGCGTCGGCCGCGAACGCGTCTCGCCCGGAACGCATTCACGCCAGGCGATGCGTCGCATGCAACGCCAGAACGGTCACGGATGAGCCGGCTGCTCTCACTGTACCGCGGCGGCACTTCGGCGCTCGGGCCGCTGATCGCGCTCTATCTGGCGCAGCGAATGTCGCGTGGCAAAGAGGACCCCGAGCGCTTCGCCGAACGCCAAGGCGTCGCCTCGCGGCCGCGGCCCGCCGGACCGCTGGTCTGGGTTCACGCCGCCAGCATCGGCGAGGCGATGTCGATGCTGTCGCTGATCGACCGGCTGCTGGTCGAGCGTCCGCATCTGTCCGTGCTGGTGACCACCGGCACCGTGACCTCGGCGCGGCTGCTTGCCAACCGCCTGCCGGGCGATCGCGCGTGGCACCAATATGTGCCGGTCGATCGCTGCGCCTATGTGCGGCGCTTTCTCGAACACTGGCAGCCGGATCTGGCGCTGTGGGTCGAATCGGAGCTGTGGCCCAACCTGATCGCCGAAACCAACCGCTTCGGCGTGCCGTTGCTGTTGCTCAACGGCCGCATGTCGGCGAAGTCGTTCCGCGGTTGGCAGCGCGTGCCGGGAATGATCGCGCCGCTGCTGGCGAGTTTCGATCTGTGTCTGGCACAGGACGATGTCCAGGCGGCGCGGCTGAAGCAGCTCGGCGCCGTCGGCGCGACCTCGGTCGGCAATCTCAAGGCGGCGGCGGCACCGCTGCCGGTCGACCAGGGCGAACTTGCACGCCTCGCCGCGGCACTCGCCGGCCACACCATCTGGCTGGCGGCCTCGACTCATCCGGGCGAAGAAGAGGCAGCGGCGGCGGTCCATCGCCGGCTGCGCGCCACGCATCCCAACCTGCTGACGATCATCGCGCCGCGCCATCCGGCGCGCAGCGCCGAGATCGTTCAGCTGCTCGAGGCCCAGGGCCTACGGGTGGTCCGCCGCTCGCGCGACGAGCGGATCGACCGCGCCGCGGACATTTATCTCGCTGATACGCTCGGCGAGCTTGGCTTGTTCTATCGCCTGGCCGGCATCGCGTTTATCGGCGGCTCGCTGACGCCCAAAGGCGGCCACAATCCGATCGAAGCGGCGCTGCTCGATTGCGCGATCCTGCATGGACCCGACATGAGCAATACTGCCGGCGCGGCCGAAGCGCTCGCCGCCGCCGGCGCGTCGACGGAAGTGCGTGACGCCGAATCGCTTGCCGAAGCCGTCGGCCGGCTGATCGACGATCCAGTCGAGCGCGCGGCGCGCGCCGCCGCCGCGGCTGGCATCGCCGCCGACAATCGGGTCGTGCTCGACGCCGTCATGAAGCGTATCGCGCCCTGGCTCGACCGCCTCGCGCCCCATGCCGCCAAGCGCGCCTGAATTCTGGGCACGACGCGGCGCGTTGTCGCTGCTGTTGACGCCGCTCGGCTGCCTGTATGACGCGGCCGGCACCGCACGGCGCGCCCTCGTCCACGCCTATCGCGCGCCGGTGCCGGTGATCTGCGTCGGCAATCTGGTGGCCGGCGGCGCCGGCAAGACGCCGATCGTCGCCGACCTGGCGCGCCGCCTCACCGCCCGCGGCGTTGCGGTCCACATCCTGAGCCGCGGTTACGGCGGCACGCTGCCGGGACCGGTGCGGGTCGATCCCGATCGCCACGACGCGGCCGCCGTCGGCGACGAGCCTTTGATGCTGGCGCGCGGCACGCCGACCTGGGTCGCACGCGACCGCGCCGCCGGCGCCCGGGCCGCCGCTGCGGCCGGCGCGCAAGCGATTCTCATGGACGACGGACTGCAAAATCCGACGCTCGCAAAAGACCTGTCGCTGGTCGCGCTCGACGGCGGTTACGGCTTCGGCAATCGGCGCGTCATACCCGCCGGACCATTGCGCGAGACCATCGCTCATGGCCTCGCGCGCGCCGATGCGGTGGTGATGCTCGGCGACGACCAGACCGGCGCCGCACCGCTGTTGGACGCGACGCCGGTGTTGCACGCCGAGCCGCGCCCGGCAGAGGCGAACCTCGCCGGCAAGGCGCTCGTCGTCTTCGCCGGCATCGGCCGGCCGCAAAAATTCTTCGAGCACTTCGCCAAGGTCGGCGCACGGGTGGTGGCTGCCCGCGGCTTTCCGGACCATCATCCTTACACCGGGAACGAGCTGACGGCGCTCGCTGCCACGGCAGCAGAAGTCGGCGCCGCGCTTATCACCACCGAAAAGGACTGGGTGCGCCTCGCGCCTTCGTGGCGCATGCGCATCCGGTATCTGCCGCTGACCATCGCATGGCAGGACGAAACGGCGATCGAGCGGCTGCTCGACCGCGTGCTCAAGCAGACAGCCCATGGCTGAGCACAGCGGCGCGCAGCGCGTGCGCGACTGGACCGAAGGCCTGTTCGCGCGGCTTGCCTTCGCCTTTTTCCGCGTCATGCCGCTCGACGCGGCATCGGCATTCGGTGGTTGGCTGGCGCGGACTTTTGGACCGCTCCTCGGCATCAGCAAACGCGCACGGCTCAATTTGCGGCGCGCCTTGCCGGAACTGTCCGACGCCGAGATCGGCCATATCGTGCGCGGCATGTGGGACAATCTCGGCCGCGTCGTCGCGGAATATCCGCATCTCGGCAAGTTCAAGCTGTACGAGCCCGGCGGCCGCGTGACGGTCGAGGGCTTCCGCGAGATCGTCGACGCGCGCGGGCCGAAGACGCGATTCATCTTCTTCTCCGCGCATTTCGGCAATTGGGAGATCGCTACCCTGGCGGCGACGCAGGCCGGCCTCGACGTGATCGAAATCTATCGCGCCGCCAACAATCCGTTCGTCAATGAGCTGATCAACGAGGCGCGCGGCGTCGTCCGCAGCGAACTGGTACCCAAGGGCGGTGTCGGGGCGCGGCGGGCGATCGGCGCGCTCGCCGAAGGCAAGCACATCTGCATGTTGGTCGATCAGAAAATGAACGACGGCATTGCCGTGCCGTTCTTCGGTCGCGACGCGATGACGGCGCCGGCGCTGGCCCGCCTCGCGTTGCGTTACGATTGCGTCGTATTGCCGTGCCGCGTCGAACGGGTGCGTGGCGCGACGTTCCACTTCATCGCCGACCCGCCGATCCCGCTGCCGCGGACCGGCGACGGCCAGACCGACGTCAAACAGCTGATGACGGCGGTCAATGCGGCGGTGGAAGGATGGGTTCGTCGACACCCGGAGCAGTGGTTCTGGCTGCACCGGCGCTGGCCGGACTAACGGCTTCCGGCTGCGGCATCGGCCCGGTGGCGAGCGCCGGATCGAGGCGGACCTCGTTCCACACCAGCCCCCAGTGCAGATTCGGACCGGTGGCGCGCCCGGTTTCGCCGAGTTCGCCGATGATCTGGCCCTGCGTGACGCGGTCGCCGGCGCGCACGGCGATGTTCTGCAAATGGATGTAGAGCGTCGATAGCCCATAGCCGTGACCGATGATGACGGTGCCGCCGGTGAAATACAGGCCGGGCTTGGCGAAGCTGACGACGCCGCCAGCCGCGGCCTTGATCGACGTACCGGCCGGCGCGGCGATATCGACGCCGAGATGCGGCTGCCGTGCCTGACCGTTCAGAAAGGTCTGGCTGCCGTAGACGCCGGTGATGATGCCAGTCACCGGCCATGCGAGCGGCGTTTCGAACGCGACGCTGTCGCTCTGCTGCGCGAAGGCCTGGTCGATCTCGACGCCTTCGCGCTTGATGCGCGCCAGCGTCTCCGGCGGCGGCGTGACCTCGGCCGGCGGCAAATTGTCGATGCGGCGCACGTCGTAATGCCGTTGCGCGATGTTGAGAGTCATCTGCAAATGCGAATGGTCGCGGAACACGACTTCGAGCTTCGCGTGCGCCGGCGCGTCGCGGCCGAAGCCGAAAATGAAATGCCCGTCGGGCGCGACCCGCACGTCCTTGCCGTCGAGCGTGACATGTGCGCCCGGACCGGCAAAGCCGCGGATCAGCGCGCCTTGGGTGACCGTGCCATCGAGTGAAAGATTGCCGGCGAACGCATTCGTCGCGATGAATGCGAGCAGCATGGCAAGCGCGAAACGCATCACAGCAGCTTGCCCTGCTCACGCTTCGGCGCTGGCAGTCGTGCCGGCTTGTCGGTTTCGCGGCTGATGGCGCGCGCCGCCACCTTGCCGTCGTGGAACTCGAGCGCCAAGTCGGCGCCCGGTACGACCGCATGCGCCGAGGTCAGCACCGCGCCCTTGGCGTCGCGCACCAGCACGTAGCCGCGCTCCAGCACCTTGTTCTGCGCTTGGCGCCAGCTGGCGAGGCGGCCGGCTGCGCCGGCGAGCGCGATCTCGCGCTGCTGCATCAGCCGCGCCGCCGCCGGCGCCAATCGTTCGGCAAGGTTGGCGACCCCGTCGCGCAAGCGCCCGACTTCGCGCTCGAGAATGTCGCGCCGCAGCATCCGGCCCAGCGCCTGTACGCTCTGGCCGCGCAAGCGCAGCAGCGCGGCGATGCCGAGCCGCAACCGCTCGCTGCGGTCGTCGAGCCGTTGCAGCGCGGTCTCGAGCAAACTGCGCGGATCGGGCAGGCCGCGCGCCAAGCCTTCGACGCGCACGAACTTGTCGCCGATGAAACGCACCAGCGCCTGCGCCAGACGATGCGCAAAGGCGGCGACATCGGCGACGAGTTCGAGCCGCACCGGCACCGCCATCTCGGCCGCCGCCGTCGGCGTCGGCGCGCGCCGGTCGGCGGCAAAATCGATCAGCGTCGTGTCGGTCTCGTGGCCGACGGCGGAAATCAGCGGAATGGTGCAGGATGCGGCCGCCCGCACGACGACTTCCTCGTTGAACGCCATCAAATCTTCGAGACTGCCGCCGCCGCGCGCGACGATGAGTAGATCGGGGCGCGGCACCGCGCCAGCGCCGTCGAGTGCGTCGAAGCCGGTGATTGCCGCCGCGATGGCTTCGGCTGCGCCTTCACCCTGCACCGGCACCGGCCAGACCAGGACACGGCGCGGAAACCGATCAGACAAACGGTGCAGGATGTCGCGGATCACCGCGCCGGTCGGCGACGTAACCACGCCGATCACGTCCGGCAGGTACGGCAGCTTGCGCTTATGCGCGTTGTCGAACAGGCCTTCGGCCGCGAGTTTCTTCTTGCGCTCTTCGAGCAGCTTCAACAGCGCACCGACGCCGGCGAGCTCGATCGCTTCGATGATCAGCTGGTATTTCGAGCGGCCGGGATAGGTCGTTATCCGGCCGATGCAGACGACGTCCATGCCGTCCTCGGGCTTCACCGCCAACCGACCGAAGGCCGTCCGCCAGATCACGCCGTCGAGATTCGACTCGGCGTCCTTCAACGTCAGGTAGCAGTGGCCGGAGGCGACCCGTTTGAAGCCCGAGATTTCACCGCGCACCCGGACATGACCGAAATCGGTTTCAAGCGCCCGCTTAACCGCTTGAGATAACTCGGAAACGGTATATTCCGGCAGATTGGGTCGCAGCCCGCCGGACCCTGTGACCATGCTCGGCGAGTGGCTTTCCGTCATCGCGCGCTATGATACAAGAGCGCCCCCGACGGGGGAAACGGGCCGGACGAATAAGGCCCTTGCGAGGAGAGCCGCTTGCGCGTGCTGGTGATCGGATCGGGCGGACGCGAGCACGCGTTGTGCTGGGCGATCTCGTCGTCGCCGCTGTGCGACGCGTTGTTCTGCGCTCCGGGCAACCCCGGCATCGCCGACGAGGCGGCTTGCGTCGCGGTGGCGCCGACCGACATCGACGGCATCGTCAAGCTGTGCAAGCAGGAAAAGATCGACTTCGTCGTCGTCGGCCCGGAGGGTCCGCTGGTCGCGGGGCTGGTCGACACGCTCGAGGCCAACGGCGTCGCCGCCTTTGGCCCGACCGCCGCTGCCGCCGCGCTCGAAGGCTCCAAGGCCTTCGCCAAGGATTTGTGCGCCAAATACAACATTCCAACCGCTTCCTACCGGCGCTTCACCGATCCGGCCGCCGCCAAGGAGTATATCCGCAAGCACAAGGCGCCCGTTGTCGTGAAAGCGGATGGGCTCGCCGCCGGCAAAGGCGTCACCGTCGCAACCACGACGCGCCAGGCGCTGGCTGCGGTCGACGCGGCGATGGTGGCGAAGAAATTCGGCGCCGCCGGCGCGGAGATCGTGGTCGAGGATTTCCTCGAAGGCGAGGAAGTCAGCTTCTTCGCTTTGGTCGACGGCAAGCGCGCGCTCGGCCTCGCTTCGGCACAGGACCACAAGCGCGTCGGCGACGGCGATACCGGCCCCAACACCGGCGGCATGGGCGCTTATTCGCCGGCGCCAGTGCTGACGCCCGAACTCGAAGTGCAGGTGATGGAGAAGATCGTCCTGCCGACGGTTCACGCCATGCGCGACGAGGGTAAGCCGTATAAGGGCATCCTCTATGTCGGCCTGATCCTGACCAAGAGCGGGCCGCAGGTCATCGAATACAATTGCCGCTTCGGCGATCCCGAATGCCAGGTGCTGCTGACGCGACTCAAGAGCGACTTGCTGCCGGCGTTGATCGCGGCGCATGACGGTGAGCTCGAGGATTTCGACCTGCGTTGGCGCGAAGAAGTGGCGCTATGCGTGGTCATGGCGGCCAAGGGCTATCCCGGCACGCCGGCGAAGGGCAGCGAAATCCGCGGCCTCGACAGCGCGGCGGGCGCCGATACGTCGGTCCGCATCTTTCACGCCGGCACCAAGCGCGTCGGCGACAAGCTGGTCGCCGACGGCGGTCGGGTCCTCAACGTCGTGGCGCGCGGCCGTTCGGTGCGCGAGGCGCAGAAGCGCGCTTATGCCGTCGTCGACAAGATCGATTGGCCGCAAGGCTTCTGCCGCCGCGACATCGGCTGGCGTGCCATCGGAAGACGGCGAAGCTCAGCGCCGGTGACCGAAAAAGCGCCGCAATAATTCGCCGGCGCGCGTCGCGTCGAGCCCGCCATAGACCTCCGGCCGGTGGTGGCAGGTCGGCTGCTGGAAGAAACGCGGCCCATGCTCGACCGCACCACCTTTCGAGTCGCTGGCGGCAAAATAAAGCCGGCGGATACGCGCCAGCGCGATGGCACCGGCGCACATCGCGCACGGCTCGAGCGTGACGTAGAGATCGCAATCGTCGAGGATCGGCCGGCCGCGCAGCCGCGCGCCCTCGCGCAGCGCCAGCAACTCGGCATGCGCGGTCGGATCGGCAAGCGCCTCGACGCGATTCGCGGTCTGCGCCAGCACCGCGCCGGTGGCATCGACCAGCACCGCGCCGACCGGCACTTCGCCCACCTGGGCGGCGCGTTCGGCGGCAGCCATCGCCAGCGCCATCGGCTTCATATCCGGATCGGTCATGCGGCTTCCTTGCTGCGCGCGCGGTGCGGTCATAGATTGGCGCCAGCATGGCACAACCGGTCATCGGCCTCACCCTCGATCACGAGCCGCCCGGCGGCTATTCCAAGACCCATCCGTGGTATGCGCTGCGCGAGAATTATTGCGAGGCGGTCGCCGAGGCGGGTGGATTATCAGTTCTGTTGCCGCACGAGCCCGAGCGCGCCGGCGACTATCTGGCGCTGCTCGACGGGTTGATCGTCACCGGCGGCGCTTTCGACGTCGATCCGGCGCTGTTCGGCGCCAAGACCAAGCACGAAACTGTCTCGCTCAAGACGCGGCGCACCGAATTCGAGCTCGCCATCTGCCGGCGCGCACTCGAAAAGAACCTGCCGGTGCTGGGCATCTGCGGTGGCGAGCAACTGTTGAACGTCGCGCTCGGCGGCACGCTGGTCCAGCACATTCCCGACGAGATCAAGAATGCGCTCAAGCACGAACAGCCCAATCCGCGTACCGAGCCCGGCCATGCGGTGACGATCGCGCCCAACACGCTGCTGCGCCGGATCACCGGCCTCACCGAGATGCCGGTCAACAGCGCGCATCATCAGGCGGTCAAGGACGTCGCACCCGGCCTGGTCGTCGACGCGGTCGCACCCGACGGCGTAATCGAAGGCATCGAGGATCCGAAGCGGCGCTTCGTCCTCGGCGTGCAGTGGCATCCGGAGTACCGGCTGAGCGACGGCGACCGGCGCATCTTCAGCGGCTTCATCCGGGCCGCGCGCGACTGAGCCCGTGCTGCACATCATCGCCGGCAAGCATCGCGGCCGGAAATTGACGCCCTTATCGGGCGGCAACGTCCGCCCGACAGCGGGTCGCGCCCGCGAAGCAATCTTCAACATCCTGGCGCACGCGGCGTTCGCACGGCGGCCAGTCTACGAGGATGCGATCGTGCTTGACGCCTTTGCCGGCAGTGGCGCGCTCGGCCTCGAGGCGTTGTCGCGCGGCGCGCGCTTTGTCAGCTTCATGGAACGCGACCGGACGGCGCGCGCCGTGCTTGGAGCGAACATCGCCGCGTTAAGCGCCGCGCGCCAGACCGCGGTTCTGTCCGCCGACGCGCTGCGGCCGCCGCGTGCCAGCGCGCCAGCGTCGCTCGTGTTTCTCGATCCGCCTTATGCGGAGGATTGGGCGGCGCCGGCGCTGATCGCGCTGGCGGCCGCCGGCTGGCTGCTGCCCGACGCGATCGCGGTCGTGGAATTGTCGGCCAAACGCGACTTGGAGCCGCCGGCCGGATTCATCCGGCTCGACGAGCGCCGTTATGGCGCGGCGAAGATCATGTTTCTGCGTTATTCCGCCGCAACTGCGGCAGCGGGCGCGGCCACAGGACGCTCGTAAAGCCGCAAGGCCTCGGCCCGGTGCTGGATCAGCGCCAGCACCACGTCGAGCGTCGGCGTCAGCACCCCGACCAGACGGCCGAGGTCCTGCACCGCCGTCACCAGCGCGTCGATTTCAAGCGGCCGGCCGCGCTCCAAGTCCTGCAACATCGATGTCTTGTGCGCGCCCACCTTGCGCGCACCATCGAGCCGGCGTTCGAGATCGACCCGGAAGCGGACGCCGAGCCGCTCGGCGATCGCCTGCGCCTCCAGCATCATGGCGCGCGCGATGTCGCGTGTTCCCGCCTCGCT
>JAGXBG010000015.1 GCA_018971215.1 Alphaproteobacteria bacterium | reverse complement strand
CGGCCGAACGGCGTGCTGAACCACGGAATGCCCGCGTATGGATAAGCGCCTTCCGGTGTATCGGTCAGCAACATGTAGAGATCGGCGACCGACCGGCACAGGATCCGATTGAGCACGGCGTTGGAGCCGTCGATCACGGCGGCGCGCGATGTCGAGGCCCGGAGGTTGCGGCGCGCCGCCCGGATCGCGCCGAAAAAGGCGTCAGGCCCTACCGGCGTGTCGGTGTCGCAGCGAATGGTCAGGAAGATGCTCGCCCGTTCGCCTGACGCGAGCGTCATGTCGAATTCGGCTGCATCGTCGGTCAGCGTGTCGGCGGCTGGCGTAAAGTCGATCCGCGTGGTCCGCACGACGTTATCGAGGCCCCGGTAACGCATCACGATCGTCGACGCGTCGTGCCGATCGATCGCCAAGGTCCCGCGGCGGTTTCGGACGCTGCCGCGGATTTCGAACAGGTCACGGAAATCGGCGGCGAACTCCAGCCCGAGATGGATGCGATGCGGTTGGCGGTCGAAATTGTGCAGCGCCAGCCGCACGTAGCAGGCGCCTTGCCAGAGAAACGTCGTTCGCCGGACGTGGATGGTGTCGCGCGGCAGCGTCAGGCGGCCGGCCCGGTGTAGATCGGGGTTGGCGAGGTCGACCGAAAGGACCGCATTGTCGTCCTGGAGATTGGAACTCAGCAGGAGCGGGCGCTGACCATCGACCGACACGACGAAATGCGAAAGGTGCCGCGTGTCGCGATAATAGAGGCCAGCCGGATCCAAGGCGCCGCCGGCCACGTCGCCGTTGTCGTCGAACACGGCAAACGTGTCGCCATGCTTGAGCGCCCGCGGCGGGCGGCGTTCGGCACCCGATGTGGCGGCGCTGATGTAGAAATCGCCCGTGCCGGCGTCCGGCTTCGATTGTGGTTTCGATCGGATGTCCGTCATGAGCCGTCAGCGCTCCGCAGGTCGCGTTTCGGGCATGAACAACAGCAACAGGCCGACGCCGAGCAGCGCCACGCCCGCGAGGCTGAGAAACGCCACCGTGCTGCCCAGCCGGTCATTCACATAGCCGGCCAAGGTCGTGCTCACCGACGCGCCCACGGCGGCGGCCGTCCCCACGGTGCCGAGCGCTGCATTGTAGCGGCCGGTGCCGCGCGTGACGTCGGCGACCACGAGCGGCAGCATCACGCCCAGCACGGCCGCCGAGATGCCGTCGAGGATCTGCACCACCACCAGCAAGTATGGGCTCGCGAACAGCGCAAACAAGACACCGCGGATCGGCAGTACGGCAAATCCCAGAATCAGCAGCGGCCGCCGTCCCCAGGTTTCGGATCGGCGCCCGACCCACGGCGATAAGATGGCGACGAAGATTTGCGGCACGACGATACAGGCAGCGATGAGCACGGTCGCCCAATGGCTCGAGCGCATCGTCATGATCCCGCCGACCAACGGCAGCATCGGCGTGTTGGCGAGGCTGAACAGGATCAAACCCGCGCCGAAGACCAGCAGCGGACGATTGTCGGCAATACCGTGCAGCGGCGAATGTCGCTCGCTCCCACCGGGCTGGCCGCCGCGTGCGCGCACCGGATCGATTTCCTGCGACCGGATGCGGAACAGTGCGATCAACGCCGGAATCGCGAGCAAGGCGGTCAACACGAACACGGCGCGGTTGGAAAACAGGCGGCCGCAGGCGCCCATCAAGATCGCCGCGATGCCGTTGCCGGCCGAGGCATAGCGCGCATTGCGGCCCAGGCGCTCGCCGATTTCGTGCGACGCGACTAGGCCGAGGCTGATCGCCGCGATCGCTGGCCCCATCAAACAACTGGCCAGGCCGTGCAAGATTTCCGCGCCGAGAACGAACGGCAAGATCGGCCAGGCGGCGAGCATGAGCGCGCTGAGCGCGATGGCCGCGGCCGAAATCGCCGCAAGCGTTCTTTTGTGTTTCGCGGTGTCGACCAGAATGCCAGCCGGCACCTGGGCGGCCAGCGCAACGATCCCGCTCAATGTCAGGACGAAGCCGATATCGACCTGGGTCCAGGCTTGCGCCGTCAGATAGACGGCGATGAACGGTCCGAAGCCGGTTTGAATGTTGGCGATGAAGAAATTGAAACCGTCGAGGCCCCGTAGGCTGCGCCGTGACGGCGCGTGCACGGACGCGGACACCGGCGCCGGCACAGGTGGGTGGCGCACGTCCGACCCAAGATTCTCGTAAACGTGCACGCTCCGCCATCCACGGTTAGTGATCCAATGGGTATTCGCCCTCTGCCAACGGCTGGGTGTTGCCCGACGCACCCAGGACGACAACCGGCTTGCCCTTCTCGTATTGCGGCGCAGATTTGAGCTGGTCGCGCGTCAGGTCGAGCGTGATCCGCTCGGGTTGGCCCGCCGGCGAGAAATGCAGCGCGGCCCAATCGACGGCGATTTGGCGGCTGCCGACGCCCAGAAAGCCGCCGAAATCGATGATCGCGGCGCGGGTCGTCCCGGCCTTGTCGACGATCACGTCGACGATGCGGCCCATTGCCTCGCCCTTGGTGCTGGTGACCGGCTTGCCGAGGATGGCTTGCGCCTTGTCTTTGGTTAGCACGGTCGCCGGCGTGCCGGCTGGCACCGCGTTTTCGGCCTCGGCCCGCGGCGCGCCGTGACCGCCGTCGGCCACGACAAGCCAACCCGCGAAAACGGCCGTTGCCACGATGACGGCATGCCGAACAGCACGCATTTCCGACTCCCTGCCCGATGACCGGGCGCGCTGGCGGGTTGCCGCGCAACGTACCGGAAAGCCTAGCCAAGGATGCTGTGACAAACGGTGATTTTTGTGTGTCGCGCCGCGGCCATGCGGCGCGTTCGCGGTGTCTCGACGCTTGCGGATTAGTCGTGCCGCCTGTGCACCTGTTCGAAAGCGCGCCTCAGATCGTCCCACTTGTAGGGCTTGCCGAGCCAGATTGCGGCACCGGTGCTGTCGGCCGGTGCGTCACGAGGCGGCGCACCGCTGGTGAGGATCACTTTGAGCGTCGGCCGCCGCTGGCGCGCCTCGCGCGCGAGCTGCTCGCCGTCCTTTCCGGGCAGTCGCACGTCGGTGAACAACACGTCGACGACAATGCCGCCATCCAGCATCTGCAAGGCGGCATCGGCATCGGCGGCTTCGAGCACGCGATGGCCCAAATCCGTGACGTTGCCGACGGTCGCTTCGCGGACAAGGTCGTCGTCTTCGACGACGAGCACACAAAGCGTGCCTGACGCCGTCTCGGGTGCTGTTTGCCGGTCAGGTCGGTTGTTTGCCATTGCCGTTGCCAGTAGACCACAGAGCATGGTGCGGCTCAAAACGGCCGACGATCGTGTCGATGCGGTAGGCGCTGTGCCTCTGCCGATGAATCAGGCTGCGGCAGTCGTGTCGCGACGCAGCGCGCGGTGCAGCGCGCGACCCAGATCTTCCTGGCGATACGGTTTCTGCAGAAACTCGCCGGGCGTGCCGCCTTCGGTGTGGGCCGACGAGGTGTAGCCGGAAACGAAGAGTACTCGGATTCCGGGCCGCAGTTGGAGCGCTCGGCGCGCCAGTTCGAGGCCATTCATGCCGCCAGGCATCGCGATGTCGGTGAACAACAGGTCGATCACGTCGCCGCGGCCGAGGATATCAAGCGCGGTCCTGGCGTTCTCGGCTTCAAGGACGTGGTGCCCGAACTCGCCGAGGCGCGCCACGGTGATGTTGCGCACGTCGGGATCATCTTCGACGACCAGAACCGTGTAGGCGGCGCGGGTCTTGCTCTCTTCAGCGCGGTCCCCCGCCGGCGTCGCTTGGCTGCCGGCGGTTGCGGCGCGTGGCAAGACCAGCCGCGTGTGCGACGTACCATCAGGTTCGGCAAGCACCAAACGACCGCCCGACGCTTCGACGACGTTCCGCACCATTGCCAACGTCTCGCTGTAGCGCCCGTTCGACGGCGGCGAGCTGACCGGTCCAGACGCCGCGCCGCTGACGGCGATCGCAACCGCATCGCGGCCGAGAGCGTTCTCGTTTCCTGGACGTCCGCGCGCCGGCACGTTGCCGGCTTCGATCACCAGGCGACCGCCCTCTGGCATCGCTTGCCGTGCGTAAATGGCTAGATTGACCAACGCCAGCTCAAGCTGGTCGGGACTGGTTTCGACCGGCCACAATCCGGACGCGGCTTTAGTCTCGACCGCGATGTCGGCGCCGAGGACGAAGCGAAGCACCTGCGCCACGTGCGTCAGAATGCCGCCGACCTCGATCGCCTGCGCCGCAATGCGATCGGCATGCGCGAATCCCATGAGCTGCGTCAGCAGGCTGGTTCCGTTAAGCGCCGCGCTCAACGCGATATGGGCGCGATCGAAGTCCTTGCTCGTGCCGTCGAGCGAGCGCGTCATCAAATCGAGGTTCCACATGATCACGGTCAACAGATTGTTGAGCTCGTGAGCGACGGTGCTGGTGATGCGACCGACGGCCGCCATGCGCTGCGCCTGGCCGAGCTGCCGCCGCATCGACGCACGCTCGGTGATGTCGAGCGCAATCCCTTGCACGCGCGACGGACGGCCGCGTTGATCCCCGACCAGGACGGCTTGTTCGGCGAAAATCCGCTCGCTGCCGTCGGCGGCAAGCCAGCGGTAATCGATGGCGAACGAGCCGGCGTCGGCGATGGCGTCGGCGCGCGCCAGGAGTGCTGGCAAATCGCCGGGATGAACGCGCGACATCCATAGGCCCGGATTGTGGACAAAATCCGCCGGGCTATAGCCGAGCGACTGCGCCAACGCTTCGCTGACGACGCGCGGCCCGGCGAGCCGGGCGTCGGCGTCAGCTGTATAGAGCGCCACCGGTACGGCGGCGGCGATCAGCGAGAGCCAGTCGGTGCTATCCGTCATCGTTCGCAGATACTACCTACCCTTACCAACGCACGCTTGGCGCGCCGGCCTGCCACCCAGAATAATCCGGCGCGGCCGAACCGCTGTAGCTAAATTGAAATATGACTTTGTCATCAATATGTTACAGCCCAGTGCGTCACCGTGCCCAGGCATCGCTAGGCCAGCTGGTCCTGTTGGGTCGCAGTTCCTGGCCTATTGCGTCGGTGCCAAACAATCACCCCCAGCATCATGCACCGGCCAACTGAGCCCGAGTTTAAGCTCTGCGACGGCGGCGGCTCATCGGGGAAATCCTGATTTGGAAGCGGAAAAACCTGCACGTAACCGGTTCGTCTTCAGGCCAATTGCGGTCGCCCCGGCCCACGATTTGGCGCTGAACCTGGCTCCTGCCAAGGCAATACACAAGGTGCATAATGGGCCTTACCCGGTGATGAGCCAGATGTCACCGCATCCTGCGACAACGGTAAGGCTGACCTGGAATGACGAATCCGATCCGCATCCTCCTGTGCGACGACCATTTGCTCATTCGCGCCAGCCTTAAATCCCTGATCGGCGAGTTTCCGGGCATTGAGGTCGTCGGCGAGGCCAGCGACGGGCGCGAGGCGCTCGAGCACGCCGGCAAGTTGCAGCCCAATGTCGTGCTCATGGATATCGCGATGCCCGGCCTCAATGGGCTCGAGGCGACGCGCCGCCTGGTCAAAGATTATCCACAGGTGCGCGTGGTGATGCTGTCGATGCACGCGGATGAAAGCCATGTGCTTCAGGCTCTTCGGGCTGGCGCCTCGGGATATGTCCTCAAGGGATCGGCGCCGCGCGAGCTCGAAATGGCGATCGAGGCCGTGGCGCGGGGTGAAATCTTCCTCAGCCCGGCGATTTCGAAACACGTGATCGACGTTTACCTTAATCGAGCGGAGGGGGAGATCAACTCGCTCGATCTTTTGACGCCGCGGCAGCGTGAAATTCTTCAACTCATTGCCGAAGGCAAATCATCCAAGCAAATCGCGCAGTTGCTCGAAGCTAGTGTCAAAACGATTGAATCACATCGAGCTAGCTTGATGGAACGCCTCGACATTCACGATGTCGCGGGCCTCGTTCGCTACGCGATTCGCCACGGTTTGGTTTCGTCCGAGAAATAGAAATAAGGCGCCTTTCGACTGGTCAGGCTCCGCCCGAGTCTCTCAGTAGATTCCGTAGGGTGCCTCAGGTAGCGGCTGAATTGACGTCAGCCGCGCCCGGCCACACAGTTTGAGCGGAATCAGAGGCGTGTAAGCGGCACCGACCGCGGGCAGTTAGAGAAAAACCGACCGACCTGATCGTCGACGCAAATCGACGCCGACGCCCGTGCCTTCGCTTCCCGGCGCCGGGACCGTCTGCCCGGATTGAAACGGCGAGGGGGGTTGCGATGGCCAACTTGGTTCAGTACCGGTGCTACTTCCTCGATTCAACCGGCGCTATCGGATCGGACGAGATGATCGAGTGCCGGGAAGAGCAGGATGCCGTCGAGACGGCCCGCGACATGCTTGAGCATCGGCCGCATTACCACGGCATCGAATTATGGCGGGGTGCCCGCCGCGTTCACATGGAAGTACGGCTGCCGGACGTTCCGGCATTCACGATTCGGACAGCGCATACTCTCTGAACTTCGGCGTCAATCATCGCGCAGAAGGGAAGGCTAGTCATGAACACGGTCCTACGTCGTTCGCGTGTGCGCTTGAGGGCGGTTCCACGCGATGGTGCGTTGCCGGTTCCGGTCGTCGATGACATTAAAATCGCGCGGCAACGCATGCGGCATCTGGCGCCATGGAATGTTGAGCCGCTGCCATTAATGCACTCGGTGGCCGGCACGCCGACGGCGCCGCCGAGCAAGGAGGCGCGCGAACGTGGCCGCCAGCTTGCGCTGCAGATCCTGGCGGTGCACATGTGGCACGCGAGTGCAAGGGGTGCCCTGGAATAAAAGCTGCCGAAATGAGAACCGGCGATCAATGGCTGCACAACGGTTTGTTTCGGCACAAACCCGACGACGATATCGATGGTGATGTCGTCTTCCGTGAATTCGTCACCAACTTGCTGATCTTTGTCGGTGAGGCGTTGCTGTCAGCGGCATGTCTCGGCATTGCAGCAGCCGATGGCAACGTGACTTTTCTCATTTTCGGTATCGTGGCGGCGATCGCCGCTGCGCTGCCCGTGCGGGATTGGATTTGCCGTTGATCGGCGATCGCCGCCTTAGATCTTCGCTGGTCGGCGCCAGAAGGGCTCGGCTTTCTTTAGCCGTTTGAACCCTTTCTGCAGCGCCGGTTCGCACTCCAGCGCGACATGGGCGCACCAGCCGCGCACCAGAGCGTCGCCGCGGATCAAGGCCTGCGACGGCCGTCGCTGAATCAAATTCCGCAGCAGTTTTTCCGACGATGCGATGTCGTTGAGCAGCCCGAGACCGTCCTGAAGCGTCTCCAGGTGCTTGATATAGCGGCGGACAGCCTTGCGCGCGTAGATCGACGCGAATGAATCGGCGGCGTAACGAATTTTCTTGAGCGCGATGCGCAGACGATGCCGGCCGACGGTGCCGAGCCGGTCGAAATTGCGCGCGCGGTTGCGCGCCTGGCGATAGCGCCGCTCGAGAACCTGGTCGGCGAGCTTGCCGACGACCGAGACTTGCAGGATCGACGTTTCCAGCGCCCCCGGCCGCCGCCAGGCGCGCGTCTCGATCCATCCCATCAGGCCGAGGGTGAATTGCGTATAACGCTGTGTGCCCAGCACGCCGCGCAGCGCGTTGTAACCGCGGCGCCGTTCGCGTTCGACGGCGTGCGCGAGCGCGACCAGATCGCGATCGTCCGTCATGCTGTCGCGCACGCGCCGAACGAACCCACCGACGACGTCCCAGTTGCGCGCGCGGCCGAGTGCCGCTGCCAGCCATTTGACTTCGCCGCTGACCCAGTTGCGCTCCGCCTCCGGCAGCATCGACCGGAACAAGACAAGCGCGACGCGCAGTCGCCGGAGCGCGACCCGCATCTGGTGGACGCCTTCTTCCTTGCCGGCGAGCGCCGCCGGTTCGTTTGCCAGCAAATGCGCGAGACACCGTCGCAGGATGACCGCGAGCGCGTCCTCGGCCGCCATGCTGCGATGGAGATCGACCGCGCCGAATTTCGACGTCGCCGACGCTTCGCGCGGTTCGGTGCGGTCGGCCAACGCGTAACCGCGCGCCGCCTTGCTGCGCAACTCGACGCGCAAGGGCGCTTCGCCGGCAAGCGCGTTGGCAAGTGTGAAGACGGCGCGGGGCGTCCCCTGTTGCAGCTCGAGTTCGATCTCCGAGACCTGCAGCTTGCGGCCGCCGCGCGCGCGGATTTCACCTTCGTCGAACGACAAGGCGACGGCGGCGCCGTCGGGTTCGAGCACGGCGCGGCTGCGCCGCAGCCGGCAAGTGAAAACCGGTTTCAGCGGCGCATCCTCCAGGTTGCGGATGCCGTCGACCTTCGCCAGCGGTTTCAGATCGGGAGCCGGCCGTGCGAGCGGCGTCTGCCACATCGCCCGCTCGCCGTTGGTGGCGGCGGACCCCGGCATGACTTCAAGGGTCTCGAACACGCGCCCGCCTTCGCGCCGGACCGACAGCGCCAAAGTCCGGCGCTGCAATTCCTTGTCGCGCGTATCGTAGTACGTGCTCGTGATCCGCCGTCGGATCAGGCGGCCGCCGCGCAACAGATCGCTGCGCTTCAGGCGCGCCGCATCTTCCGGCGCGACGACGAGCGCCAGCGCGTAGCGCATTTCGGCGGCGGTGACTGCCGGAGCGGTTGCCTTGTTTTCGGTCATGGCGCTAGCTTCGCGTGCCAGACTCGGGTCTGGCAAGTAGGGCGTTTTTCCTTATAATTCGTGCACTCGGTCGTGCGTGCCGCCACCGGCTGCGCTCCGAAAAAGTCGAGGGGAGATGGCCATGAAACGCCGGAAGCTCGGCTCGCTCGAAGTATCGTGCATCGGTCTCGGCTGCATGAGCATGACGCCGATCTACGGCCAGCCCGATCCCGACGAGGCCATCGCCACCATTCACCGCGCCGTCGAGCTCGGCGTCGATCTGATCGACACGTCGGACGCCTATGGCGGCGGCAAGAACGAGGAATTGGTCGGCCGCGCGATCAAAGGCCGCCGCGACAAGGTCGTGCTCGCCAGCAAGTTCGGCAATCTGCAAACGCCCGACGGTAAGCAGTCGGTGTGCGGCCGGCCCGAATACGTGATTGAAGCCTGTGAGAAAAGTCTGAAACGGCTCGGCGAAGACGTCATCGATCTTTACTACATCCATCGCGTCGACACCGACGTGCCGGTCGAGGACACGGTCGGCGCGATGGTGAAATTGAAGCAGCAAGGCAAGATCAAGCACCTGGGAATTTCCGAAGCATCGGCGGCGACGCTGCGCCGTGCGCACAAGGCGCATCCGATGGCGGCATTGCAGACCGAATATTCGCTGTGGACCCGCGACGCTGAAGACGGGTTGTTCCAGACTTGCGAAGAGCTCGGCGTCGGTTATGTCGCTTATAGCCCGCTCGGGCGCGGCTTTCTCACCGGCACGATCGGCGCGGTCGACGATCTGAGCGAGAAGGATCGCCGTCGCGCCCATCCGCGCTTCCAAGCCGACAATCTCACGCACAACGTCTCGTTGCTGCCGACGATCAAGCAGCTCGCAGCCAAGGAGAATTGCACGCCGGCGCAGCTCGCTCTCGCTTGGGTGCTGTCGCGCCGTCCGTTCGTCGTCGCGTTGCCGGGCACGAGCCACCGCAAATGGATCGAGCAAAACGCCAAGGCGGCGGACGTCGTCGTCTCGCCGGCGACCCTTGCGGCGCTCGACAAGGCTTTTCCGAAAGGCGCGGCCGCGGGCGCGCGTTACCCCGAACCGCAGCTCAAGCGGGTCGGCGTGTGACGGACGCCACGTTGCGCGTCCGCCTGAAGGACCATTTGCTGACGTGGTCCAGCCGAATGACCGGCGCGGCGTCTTGTGATGCGGCTGCTACCATCATTGCCTCCCCGCTCGCCGTGCGTGCGCGTGCACGCGATTGTCGCAGCCGCAGCATGGCCGCCGCCATGGTCCTACGCTCACTGGCGTGCCGTCCGGTTCTGGGCTATCACCGACGCCTTGGGTGAAGGTGCAACGGTGACGGCGCGGACGGCGAAGCGGCACTTGCAGGCGGCATTGGCGGCGGTTTGTCTCGTGCTGGCGGCTGTGTCGGCTGGCGCCCAAAATGCGCCGTCGGCTGACGTCTATACCGTCGCCAACGTGCCGGTCGACGCCACGGCGGCATCCGCCGATGCCGCGCGCGATGCGGCGCGGCTGCAAGGCGAGCACCAGGCGTATACCATTCTGCTGGCGCGCCTGACTCGGGCATCGGATGCGAGCCGCCTGCCGCCGGCCAACGACGCCACGCTCAACGATCTCATCCAGGGCTTCGAAGTCGCCAACGAGCGGCATTCGACCGTGCGCTATTTGGCCAATTACACGTTCCATTTCCGTGCCAACGCCGTGCGCCAATTGTTGCGCAGTGCCGGCGTGCCGTTCGCCGAGACGCCGTCGAAGCCGCTCGTGGTGCTGCCGGTGTACGACAGCGGCGGCGCCGTCGGTTTATGGGAAGATCCCAATCCGTGGCGGGCGGCGTGGAACGATCGCAGTGCGCCCGCCGGCTTGGTGCCGCTGGTGATGCCGTTCGGCGGCGCCGAGGACATCGCCGCGATCGACGCCAAAACCGCACTCGCCGGCGACAGCGGCGCGCTGGCGGCGATCGCGCAGCGCTATGACGGTGCCGACGTGCTGGTGACGCACGCCACCGTGGCGAACAGCGGCGCCGCGAACGAAACCGTGGCGGTATCCTCGACACGGTTTTCGCCCGGCTCCGGTGCCGCGCCGCAAACCTGGACCCAATCCTACAAACTCGGCGCGGGCGAGGACGAACCGGCGCTGCTTGCCCGCGCCGTCGCCGGTACGGTCGCGCAAATCGAGGACGCTTGGAAAGCCGCGAACGTTCTCGATGTTTCGCAGGTTGCAACGCTCACGGCATCCGTGCCGATCGCCGCGCTGCAGGGTTGGGTTGCGGTGAGCCGGCGGCTCAGCGCGATTCCGGCGGTGCAGAAGACGGACCTGGTCGCGATCGATCGGCAGCACGCCGAGATCGCCATCCATTACGTCGGCGATCTGACGCAGCTGCGCCTGGCGCTGGCGCAGCACGATCTCGACCTCAACGGTAATGCGCCGGACTACGTTCTCGCGCCGCACGGCGCCGCCACGCCGCATTGACGCGTGCCGACGCGATGAACCTGCCCAACTACATATCGCTTGCACGGCTGCTCTCAGCGCCCGTCGGCATCTGGTTCATCCTCAACGGCAATCTGGCCGACGCGTTTTGGCTGTTCCTCATCGCCGGCGCCTCGGACGCGATCGACGGCTTCGTCGCAAAACGCTTCAACAGCCGCTCAGAGCTCGGTGCGCTGCTCGATCCAATCGCCGACAAGGCGCTGATCGTCAGCATGGTGGTCACGCTCGGCCTCGCCGGATACCTGCCGAACTGGCTGGTGATCCTGATCGTGTTCCGCGACGTGCTGATCATCGGCGGATTCATTTTGACGCAGTTCGCGGCCGAACCGCTCAACGCGCGGCCGTTGATGATCAGCAAGGTCAACACCGCGCTGCAGATCGTACTCGTCGCCTGGACGCTCGCGCACTTCGGACTCAACGTCGTAGACCGCAATCTCAGCGCGATTCTGATCGATGCGGTGGCGGCGACCACCGTGTTGTCCGGCGCGGTCTATCTGGTGCGCTGGATGCGCGGCTTCGCCGGCGCGGAAGAGGCATGACATGAAACCGTCGCCGCGCGCGGTCGCGCTGTTCTGGGCCGCCGTCCTTCTCGTCCTGCTCTATGCCATCAACCGGCTCGGATCGGTGCTGGTGCCGTTCGTCGCCGGCTTCGGCATTGCTTATTTCCTGGCGCCCACAGTCGACCGGCTCGCAAGCTGGCGCTTGTCGCGCAATCTCGCGACGCTGGTTGTGCTCTTGGTGTTCCTGCTGGTGATCGCGCTCATCGTGCTGATGCTGGCGCCGCTCATCGAGGTGCAAGTGACCGAGTTGGCGCGTGTCGCGCCCACCGCGATGGATCAGGGCCGCCACGTAGTCCAACAGCTGCTGCAAGCGGCGCAAGAGCGGCTTTCGCCGGCGGACGTCGACAAGCTGCGTGGCATGATCGGCGATTGGTCCTCGGCCGTGCTCGGCTGGGCTGCGACCGTCGCCAAGGACGTTCTGGGCAGCGGCGTGGCGCTCGCCAACCTGCTGTCGCTCGTGTTCATCACGCCGCTGGTGGCGTTCTACCTCATGCGCGACTGGCACGGCTTCGTCGCGCACATCGAGAGCTGGATTCCGCGCCAGCACGTCGCCACCGTGCGCGAGCAGGCGGCGATGGTGAACCAGACGCTGGCCGGCTTCATCCGCGGTCAGATCCTCGTCGGCTTCATCCTAGCGGTTTGGTACGCCGTCACGCTCAGCGTCATCGGCACCAATTTCGCCATCGTCATCGGCCTGCTGATCGGCATCCTGTCGTTCATTCCGATCATTGGCAGCGCCATTGGCTTTGTTCTGGCCATGGGCCTGACGCTGGTGCAGACGCCGACCTGGACGGCCGCCGTCAGCGTGCTGGTCATTTTTGCGATCGGGCAGGGCGTTGAGGCGAATTTCCTCTCGCCTAAGCTCGTGGGCGATCGCGTCAACCTGCATCCGCTGTGGGTGATCTTCGCGCTACTGGCGTTCGGCAAGCTGTTCGGCTTCCTCGGCGTGCTGCTGGCGCTGCCGGCGGCGGCGGTGATCGGCGTGCTGGTGCGCTTCGGCATGAGCCGCTATCTGCAAAGCCCGTTTTACGATTCAGGCCCGGCCGCGCCGCGCAAGCGGGTCTAGCGTGGCGCAACTGCCACTCGATCTCGGTCATCTGCCGGCGCTCGGCCGCGAAGATTTTCTGGTCGCCGCGTCCAACGAAGCGGCGGTCAAATGGCTCGAGCGTTGGCCGGATTGGCCGCGGCCGGCGCTCGCACTCTATGGACCGCCGGGCTCGGGCAAGACGCATCTGGCGCATGTTTTCGCCGCCCGCGTGCGCGCCACCGGTGCGGCGACGGTCTTCATCGATCCGGCGGCGCTCGATGTTGCCGTGTTGCCGAATCTGGTCGGCGCATCACGCACGGTCGTCGTCGACGAAGCGGCGCGTGCGCCCGAGCAGGCTTTGCTTCATCTTTACAATCTCGTCGCCGAACAGCGCGGGCATCTGCTGATCGTCGCGTCCGAACCGCCCGCACGTTGGCCGATCGCACTCGCCGATCTGCGGTCACGCCTGCTGGCGGCGCCGGCCGTGACGGTGAACGCGCCGGACGACGCCTTGCTGGGTGCGGTCCTGGTGAAGCTGTTCGCGGACCGGCAGGTGACGGTCGCGGCCGACGTGATCGCCTATCTCGTTACGCGGATCGAGCGCTCGTTCGCCGCGGCGCGCACGGCCGTGGCGGCGCTCGACGCGGCGGCGCTGGCCGAAAAGCGCGCGATCACGACGCCGTTCGCCCGCCGGGTTCTCAAACTTTAGCGCTTGATCAGCGCGGTCGGCGCAAGAATGGTCATCACTCGCGCGCTGCCGCGTTCCAGCACCGACCACGGCAAATTGATCTCGAAACGCACCAGCGCTGCGGTGGGAAAGTCCGTCGTCAAGCGCGCCATCAGCGGACCCGTCGGCTGGTCGGACAACGTCACGGCGAGCTCCTGCAGCCCGGGATTGTGGGCGACCAGCATGACCGACCGCACGCTGTCAGGGATGCGGCGCAGGCGCTGCAGCAGTTGCTTGGCATCGGCCAGATAGAGCGTTTCTTCGTACACGGTCTCGGGCGCAGGCTTGAGCGCCGGTAGCACGAGGTCGAGGGTTTCGCGCGTCCGGGCGGCGTCCGAGCATAAGACCAGCGACGGCGCGATATGGCGCTCGGCCATGGCTGCGGCGATCGTCCGGGCGCTGTCGCGGCCGACTTCGCTCAAGCCGCGGGCGCGGTCGCCATCGCCGTGCTGGGGCACGGCCTTGGCGTGCCGCAGAAGGAAAAGCGTGCTCAATCGCTTGCCCCACACCGCAATAAGATGTTCACATAGGGTTTATAAACTCGCGGCATGGAGCGGGAAATGGCGGTTAGGCCGGAAGCGCAGTCGCGCTCGGCAAGCGCGCCGGCGGGCGAACGTTCGCCCGACCGGTTCATCAATCGCGAGTTGTCGTGGCTTGCCTTCAATGAGCGCGTCCTCGCCGAAGCCGACAATCGCGGTTATCCGTTGTTGGAGCGTCTGCGCTTCCTGTCGATCTCGGCGAACAATCTCGACGAGTTCTACATGGTGCGTGTCGCCGGACTCAAGGGCCAGGTCCAGGCGGGCATCTCGACCCCCAGCCAGGATGGCTTGACGCCCGCGCAGCAGCTCGTCGCGATCAACCGCCGCGGCGGCAAGCTCATGCAGGATCAGCAGGTGACCTGGCGGGTGCTGCGTCGCGAGATGGCCGAACGCGGCGTTGCGGTGGTCGGTCCCGAGGACCTGACGGCCGCCGACCGCACCTTTCTGCGCGACCGGTTCATGGCGGATATCTTTCCGGTGTTGACGCCGCTGGCGATCGATCCGGCGCATCCGTTTCCGTTCGTCGCCAATCTCGGCTTCGGCCTGATGCTCGAGCTGACGCGCAAGAGCGACGGTAACCGCATGCAGGCGCTCATCCTGATTCCGCCGTCGATCGCGCGGTTCGTCCGGCTGCCGGGAAAGGAAATCCGCTTCGTCCCGGTCGAGCAGGTGATCGGCGAATTCCTCGATCAGCTCTTTCCCGGTTTCGCGGTGGTCGGCAAGGGCATGTTCCGCATTTTGCGCGACAGCGAAGTCGAAATCGAGGAAGAGGCCGAGGACCTGGTGCGGCTATTCGAGACCGCCTTGAAACGCCGCCGGCGCGGTCACGTCATCTATCTCGGCGTCGAAGCGGCGATGCCCGAAGAGCTGCGCCGCTTTCTCATCGAGCGGCTCGACGCATCGGCCGACGACGTGTTTCCGCTCGACGGCATTCTCGGCCTGGCCGATACGCGGCAGCTGATCATCGACGAGCGTCCCGATCTCGTCTTTACACCTTACAATCCGCGCTTTCCCGAGCGCATCCGCGATTTCGGCGGCGATTGCTTCGCCGCCATCCGGCAAAAAGACATCATCGTCCACCATCCCTATGAAAGCTTCGACGTCGTGGTGCAGTTCGTGCGCCAGGCGGCGCACGATCCCGCGGTCGTCGCCATCAAGCAGACGCTCTATCGTACCAGCGACGACAGCCCGATCGTCAGGGCATTGATCGAAGCCGCCGAAGCCGGCAAGTCGGTCACCGCGCTGGTCGAGCTCAAGGCGCGCTTCGACGAGGAGCGCAATATCCGTTGGGCGCGCGACCTGGAGCGCGCCGGCGTGCAGGTGGTTTACGGCTTCATCCAGCTCAAGACCCACTGCAAGGTCTCGCTGGTGGCGCGGCGCGAAAGCGGCGAGCTGCGGCTCTACGTCCACTACGGTACCGGCAACTATCACCCCGACACGGCCAAGGTTTACACCGATCTCAGCTTCTTCACCTGTGATCCGGCGCTGTGCCGCGACGCCCAGCAGCTGTTCAATTACATGACGGGCTACGCGACGCCGGCTAAGCTCGAGAAGATCGCGATCGCGCCGATCAACCTGCGCCAGCGGCTGGCTCAGTTGATCGACGCCGAAATTGCGCACGCCCGTGCCGGCCGCCCGGCGCAGATTTGGGCCAAGCTCAATTCGCTGGTCGATCCGGCGATGATCGACCGGCTGTACGCCGCCTCGCAGGAAGGCGTGAAGATCGATCTGATCGTTCGCGGCATCTGCTGTCTGCGGCCGGGCGTCAAAGGCATATCGGAGAACATCCGCGTCAAGAGCATCATCGGCCGCTTTCTCGAACACGGTCGAATCGTGTGCTTCGGCAATGGCAAGGCGTTGCCATCGCGCGACGCGTTGGTGTTCATCTCGTCGGCGGACTGGATGCCGCGCAACTTCGACTGGCGAGTCGAAGCTTTGGTGCCGATCGAGAACGAGACCGTGCATCGGCAGGTGATGGTCGAGATCATGCAAACCTCGCTCAAGGACGAGGCGCAAACCTGGTGGCTGGGATCCGACGGCGTCTATGAGCGGGCGAGTGTTGATTCTAATGCGCCGAGCGCGCATACATATTTCATGACCAACCCGAGCCTCTCCGGCCGCGGCAGTGCTTTGCAGCAACGCGCGCGGCCCTCGCCGCGGTTGGTGACTGAACGAGGCGATTCCTGAGAATGGCGCCGCGTTTTGCCGTGGCGGTCGAAGGAGCCGTCCGGCGCGACGCGGTGGCCGTCGTCGATATCGGCTCGAATTCCCTGCGCCTAGTGGTGTTCGACGGGCTGAAGCGCCCGGCGCAGACGCTGTTCAACGAAAAGGTGCTCTGCGGTCTCGGCCGCAGTCTCAACAAAACCGGCAAGCTCGATGTCGAGGGCGTCGAGATGGCGCGCGCCAACATGCAGCGCTTCGTGGCGCTGGCGCGCACGCTCGGCGCCACGCGATTCGACGTGCTGGCGACGGCGGCGGTGCGTGACGCGGCGGACGGCCCGGCCTTCGTTCAGGAGATCGAGAAACGCTACAACCTGCGCGTCCGCGTGTTGTCGGGCGAGGAAGAGGGAAGGCTGTCGGCCATGGGCGTGCTGGCGGGCATGCCCGAGGCAAGCGGCATCGTCGGCGATCTGGGCGGCGGCTCGATCGAGCTGATCGAGATCGGCAAGGGCGCGGTCGGCCGCGCCGCGACCTTACCGCTCGGACCTTTGCGGCTGGCCGATCTCGCCGACGACGACAAGAAGCTCAAAGACGTGATCGACCGACTCTTGGCGACGGTGCCGTGGCTGACCGCCGCCGACGGCGGCAATTTCTACGCGGTCGGCGGCTCGTGGCGCGCGCTGGCCCGCATCCACATGGCGGAAAGCCAGTATCCGCTGCACATCATCCAGAACTATACGCTGTCGCGTGGCGAGGCCGAGCGGTTCGTCGACTTCGTCGCCAAGCAGACGCGCAAATCGCTCGACGGCATTGCCGGGCTATCCAAGAAACGACTTGAAGTCGTGCCGCTCGCCGGTCGTGTGCTTGCGCGCATCATGAAACGGATGGACCCGAAGCGCATCGTCTTCTCGGCCTGGGGACTGCGGGAAGGTCATCATTTCAGCCTGCTGGATCCGGCCGAGCGCGCGGCCGATCCGCTGATCACCGCCTGTCTCGAAACCGCGCGCGCCAACACACGCTTCGGCGACATCGGCGACGCGCTGTTTGCCTGGATGAATCCGCTGTTCCCCAAGGAACGGCCCGAGCAGAAACGCCTCCGCCATGCGGCGGCGCTGTTGTCGGACATCGCCTGGAACGACCATCCCGACTACCGCGCCGAGCAGGCGGTCCGGCACGCGCTCTACATGCCGGTGGCCGGCATCGATCACGCCGGCCGGGCCTTCGTCGCCGCGACGCTGCACGCCCGCTATGGCGGCCGCGGCACGGTCGAGCTGTTGGCGCCGCTCGAATTGCTCGACGAGTCTGAGCTGCCGGCGGCGCGCGTCATTGGCCTGGCATTGCGGCTTGCCTATACGATCAGCGGCGGCGTGCCGGCCGCTTTGCACGGCACGTCGCTCGCGCTGCAGGGCCACGAGGTCCAGCTGTCGCTCAATGGCGACGGTGCGCAGCGCTTCGGCGAAAGCGTGCAGCGGCGGCTCGACGCCCTGGCCAAGGCCGTGGGCCGCAAAGGCGTGATGAAGCGGCCGTGAGCGCTACTGGGCGGCCGCTTCGGTGCGCACCAGGTTGATTCGCTTGCCGGCGGCGGTCAGCGCCAGCCGGCCGTGCTTCAGATCGAGCGCATCCTTTCCGAACAGCTCCGCGCGCCAGCCTTGCAGCGCGCGTACCGGCGCGTGGTCGTCGGCGGCGATCATCTCGAGATCCTCGCTGTCCGCCACCAGTTTGGTGGCGACGTGATTCTCTTCGCAGCGCAGTTTCAAAAGCACGCGCAGCAATTCGACCAGCGGGCCGAGGCCCTGCGGCAAGTCGCGGCGCGGTGCTGGCGGCGGATAATCGGCCTCGTTCAGCGTGGCGACGCGCGCCACGACCGCCAGCACGTCGCCGCCCAGCCGGCCTTCGGCAAAGCCCTTGCCGAGGCCGCGGGTACGCGCGAGCTCATCGGTATTACTCGGCGTGTGCGCGGCGATCTCGAGCAGCGCCTCGTCGCGGATGATCCGGCTCCGTGGCAGGTTGCGCTGTTGTGCGGCGGTTTCGCGCCACGCCGCCAGCTCGCGCACGAGGGCGAGCATCCGACGATTGTTGCTGCGCACCTTGAGCCGCTTCCAGGCGTCGGCCGGGTCGAGCCGATAGGTCGCCGGATTGGTCAGCACGGCCATTTCTTCGTCGAGCCAGCCATGACGGCCGCTGCGGTCGAGCTGCGCGGCCAATTTTTCATAGACCGGGCGCAGATGGGTCACGTCGGCGATCGCGTATTTGAGCTGGCGTTCGGTCAGCGGCCGGTGGGACCAGTCGGTGAAGCGCGATGTCTTGTCGATATGCGCGTTGGCGAGCTTGGCCGCCAGCGTCTCGTAGCTCGCCGATTCGCCGAAGCCACAGACCATCGCCGCGACCTGGGTGTCGAAGATCGGCGCCGGCACCTTGCCGGTGGCGTTGTAGAAGATCTCGATGTCCTGACGGGCGGCGTGGAAGACCTTGAGAATGGCCGGATCGGCCATCAAGGCGTAGAGCGGCGCCAGATCCATACCCTGCGCCAGCGGATCGACGGCGACCGCACCGGTCGGCCCCGCCAGCTGCACTAGGCATAGCTGCGGCCAATAGGTCTTGTCGCGCATGAATTCGGTATCGACGGTGACGTATGGGGCGCCGGCGAGGCCGCGGCAAAACGCCTCCAGCGCAGCGCGGTCGGTGATCGGAACACTCATGCCGCTTTCATACACCGAATCGCTGCCTGCCAGAAACCGCGAAGGACGCGCGCCTTGACAAAAAGCCTGGTCCCGTGCGCTTTTCGCCTCGCTCGCGCGAAGGACGGATCGACGAATGCATCTTTATCGGACGCATAATTGCGGCGCATTGCGCCGGGACTATGAAGGCAAGACAGCGCGGCTGTCGGGCTGGGTGCATCGCAAGCGCGATCACGGCCAGTTGCTCTTCGTGGATTTGCGCGATCATTTCGGTGTGACGCAGTGCGTCATCGACGTTGCGAGTCCGCTATTCAAGCAAGCCGACGCCCTCAAGCTGGAAAGCGTCGTCACCGTCACAGGCAAGGTCGTCCGGCGCTCGCCCGAGACCGTCAACCCGAAGCTGCCGACCGGTGAGGTGGAGCTGCAGATCGCCGAGCTGGCAGTCCAGTCCGACGCCGAGCCGTTGCCGTTTCCCGTCAATGCGGAAGCCGAATACCCCGAGGACATGCGCCTCAAGTACCGCTTTCTCGATCTGCGACGGGAATCCGTGCACGCGAACATCGTTCTGCGTGCCCACGTCATCGCCTCGATCCGTCGCCGCATGATCGAGGCCGGATTCACCGAATTCCAGACGCCGATCCTGACCGCGTCGTCGCCCGAAGGCGCGCGCGACTATCTGGTGCCGAGCCGGCTCCATCCGGGAACCTTTTATGCCCTGCCGCAAGCGCCGCAGCAGTTCAAGCAGCTGCTGATGGTGGCCGGCTTCGATCGCTACTTCCAGATCGCACCGTGCTTCCGCGACGAAGCCAGCCGCGCCGATCGCTCGCCGGGCGAATTCTATCAGCTCGATTTCGAGATGAGCTTCGTCACGCAAGACGATGTCTTCGCTGCGATCGAACCGGTGTTGGCCGGCGTATTCGAGGAATTCGCCAAGGGGCGGGCGGTGACCAAGCCACCGTTCCGGCACATCGCCTACGACGAGGCGTTGCAGAAATACGGCACCGACAAGCCCGATCTGCGCAATCCAATCATCATGTCGGACGTCACCGAAATCTTCCGCGGATCGGGCTTCAAGCTGTTTGCCGGTATCGTCTCGAAAGATCCGGCGGCGCGGATTTGGGCGATTCCGGCGCCGGGCGGCGGCAATCGGGCGTTTTGCGACCGGATGAATTCCTGGGCGCAGGGCGAGGGCCAGCCCGGCATGGGCTACATCTTCTTCCGCGGCGCCGAAGGCGCCGGCCCGATCGCCACCAATCTTGGACCGGAGCGCACCGAGAGCCTGCGGATGCAGCTCGGCCTCAAGGACGGAGACGCGGTGTTCTTTGTCGCCGGCCAGCCGGCGATTTTCCGGCCGTTCGCCGCCGCCGCGCGCCTCAAGCTCGGCCGCGATCTCAATCTGACGCGCGACGGCGTCTTCGAATTCTGCTGGATCGTCGATTTCCCGATGTACGAACGCAACGAGGAAACCGGCAAGATCGAGTTCTCGCACAATCCGTTCTCGATGCCGCAGGGCGGCCTTGCCGCGCTCGAAAACCAGGACCCGCTGACGATCAAAGCGTTCCAGTACGACATCGTCTGCAACGGCGTCGAGCTGTCGTCGGGCGCGATTCGCAATCACCGGCCCGACATCATGTACAAGGCATTCGCCATCGCCGGTTACAGCGCCGCCGACGTCGAAAGCCGCTTCGGCGGTATGCTCAATGCGTTCAAGTTCGGCGCACCGCCGCATGGTGGTTCGGCGCCGGGCATCGACCGCATTGTCATGTTGCTGGCCGATACGCCGAATATCCGCGAAGTCGTTGCCTTCCCGATGAACCAGCAGGCCGAGGATTTGCTGATGCAGGCGCCGGCGCCGGTGCCGCCCGAGCGGCTGCGCGAACTGCATATCCGTGTCGTCCTGCCACCCGAAAAAGAGCCGAAGAAGCCCGGATAATCGGCCTCTGGCGCGGTAGAGGGGATACATACAGCCGTGCTAGCCTAATCACAGGGCGGGATTTCTACGGGTTGTAGTGGGCACGCGGGCGCGCAAATTGACGATGATCGCATGGCGCGGCGGAGGATCGGCGCTGCTGGCGGCGTTGATCGTCGCCGCGGCTCCGGCCTGGGCTGCCAATATCGCCATCGATCCGCATGAGGCGCTCTATAACCTGACGCTGGAATCCGCGAAATCGGCGAGCGGCGTCGTCGGCGCTAACGGCGCGATGTTCTACAAATGGGGCGAGACTTGCGACGGCTGGACGCTCGAGCAGCGGTTCCATTTGCGCATTTCCTATGCCGAAGAAGATGCGACCGACATCAGCTCGACGGTCGTCACCTTTGAGTCGAAGGACGGGCTGCGCTACCGCTTCAACGAACGTCGCCTGCGCAACGGCGAGGTCGACGCGGAAATTCACGGCGAAGCGCATCTCGACGGCCCGGGAAAAGGCGGCGTGGCGGAGTTCACCAAACCCGAAGCCGCGACTTTGACCTTGCGGCCCGGCGTCTTGTTCCCAACCGCGCATACGCTGGCGCTGATCGCCGCTGCGCAGGCGCACGAGCAGTTCATTTCGCGTTACGTCTTCGACGGCTCGGATGTCGAGAACGCCGGGCAGGTCTCTGCATTTATCGGCAGTGCGCTCGCGCCGCCGGGTGCCAAGGCGGCGAAGCCGCTCAACGACCCGCTGTTGCAGCACACCGGCTGGCCGATCCGATTGGCGTTCTTTCCGGCCAGCGACAGCGGTACGGCCGATCAGACCGAGCCCGATTACGAACTCAGCATGCGGTTGCTGGAAAACGGGGTGACCCAGGATATGAAGCTCGATTACAGCGACTATGTAATCGCCGCCACCCTCAGCGACATCAAGAAACTGGCGCGGCCGGGCTGCTAGCGGGCTCCTCACGAGGATAGTTACCAAATATTAAGGCCCGTGAACGTATCAAACCATCGGACGGTATACAGTGGCCGGCGATGAGGCAGGAAATCGGGCTCCCGTCCGTATAATCTTTTAACTAGTTATCCTTAGGATACGGTCCTACCGGGCTTTCGAGCGTACAGCAGACGGGGACGGGAACATTCACATGGCGGGCAAGCGGGTCCTCATCGTCGAAGACAACGACCTCAACATGAAGCTCTTCCACGATCTGCTGGAAGCGCACGGCTACGATATTCTGCAAACTAAGGACGGCATGGAAGCGTTGAAGCTGGCGCGCCAACATCATCCGGATCTGATTTTGATGGATATCCAGCTGCCCGAGGTGTCCGGCCTCGAGGTGACCAAATGGATCAAAGAAGACGAAGAGCTGCGCGCCATCCCTGTGATCGCGGTGACCGCTTTCGCCATGAAAGGCGACGAGGAGAAGATCCGCGAAGGTGGATGCGAAGCCTACATCGCCAAGCCGATCTCGGTCGCCAATTTCCTCCAGACGGTTGCCCGTTTCCTGAATTGAGCAAACCGACATGTCCGCCCGCATCCTTGTCGTCGACGACGTCGATGTGAACGTCAAACTGCTCGAAGCCAAGCTGGCGAGCGAGTATTTCAACGTGCTCGCGGCCAACGATGGCGAACGCGCGCTCCGCATCGCCCAGGAAGAGCGGCCGGACCTCATCCTGCTCGACGTTATGATGCCGCGCATGGACGGATTCGAAGTCTGCCGCCGGCTCAAAGCCGACGCGCGCACCGCCGACATCCCAGTCGTGATGGTTACGGCGCTGACCGAGGCCGCCGACCGCGTCCGCGGGCTTGAAGCTGGCGCCGACGATTTCCTCTCCAAGCCGGTCAACGACACCGCGCTCTTTGCACGTGTCCGCTCGCTCGTGCGGTTGCGCCGCATGATGGAGGAGTGGCGCCATCGCGAAGAGGTCTACGACCAATTCAACGCTCTCTTCGACAAGGAGGCGCCGGCCGAAGACCGCGGCCCGGCACGCATCCTATTGTGGGAGGAAAACAACTTTTCCGGCGCCCGCATCGCCGAGTTGCTGGCGCCGGTGGCGAGCGAAGTCATCCGTCCGATGAGCGCCGAAGAGCTCATCCACAACTGCGATCATTCGATCGAGCTGGTCATTCTCTCGCTGGCCGGCAAGCTCGACGCGCTGCGCCTGGTGTCGCAGCTGCGCGCCCAAGAGCAGAGTCGCCTGGTGCCGATCCTGCTGATCGCCGATCCGTCGGAGCTGCCGCGCCTTGCCAAGGGCCTCGATCTCGGCGCCACCGACTACCTGGTGCGGCCGCTCGATCGCAATGAGCTGATCGCCCGCACGCGCACCAGCATCCGCCGCAAGCGCGTCCAAGACCGGCTGCAGGAGAATTACCAAAAGAGTCTGTCGCTGGCCCTTACCGACGGCCTGACTGGCCTCTACAATCGCCGCTATCTTTCGGCCCATCTTGAGAGCTTGCTGCCCAGCGTCGCGGACGGGGCCAAAGGGCCGGGATTGCTGATGTTCGATCTCGACTTTTTCAAGCACGTCAACGACACGCACGGCCACGCGGCAGGCGACGCCGTATTGCGTGAGGTCGCGGCCCGCGTCGCGCGCAACGTCCGTGCCTTCGATCTCGTCGCGCGCTATGGCGGCGAGGAATTCGTCGTCGTCTTGCCCGAAACGCCGTTGCCCGTCGCGGTGGTTGTTGCCGAGCGGTTGCGCGCAGTGGTTGCCGAGAAACCCATTGTCGTCGGCGAGGGGGCCGAGATCGGCGTCTCGATCAGCGTCGGCGTCGCCGTGACACGCGACGCCACCGAGACCGCCGCATCGTTGATGCGCCGCGCCGACGAAGCGCTGTACGCAGCCAAGGCGCACGGCCGCAACTGCGTGATGACCTTTCCCGCGGACGCCGCCGTCGCCAACGGCGCCGCCGCCTGACGACCGTCGGGCGCAATCCTGGAAAGCGAAAAGCCGCGTCCGGGGATGCGGCTTTTTTCATCGGCGCAGACAGCCGCCCGTCTACTTGATCTTGGCTTCCTTAAAGACGACGTGCTTCTTCGCGATCGGGTCGTATTTCTTGAGCTCGAGCTTCTCGGTCTTGGTGCCACGCGGATTCTTGTGCGTGACGTAAAAGAACCCAGTGTCCGCGCTGCTGACGAGCTTAACGATGATTGAGCCGCCCTTGGCCATGGCGTCGATCCGCGAAAGAATGAAATGAGGCGCGGACCATAGCGCCGGCGAGGCCTTATTTCAAGCCGGCCGATGCGGGGAAAATAGCAGGGAAATGGCCGATATGCGGATGGCACAAGGGCGGCTCGAAGTCGCAACCGCGGGACAGGGCTTCTATGAACTGACCAGTCAGGCGGCGGCATGGGTCGCTGAACAAGGGGTCGGGACCGGGCTGCTGACGTTGTTCATCCGGCATACCTCGGCCTCGCTCCTGATCCAGGAAAATGCGGCCCCAGAGGTGCGAGCCGATCTCGCGGATTTTCTTTCCGGCCTGGCACCCGAGGACCCATCACGCTGGCAGCACGACGACGAGGGTGCGGACGATATGCCGGCGCACGCACGGGCCGCCATGCTGCCGGTTCAGCTCTCGGTGCCGGTTGCTGGCGGCCGGCTGCTCCTAGGAACCTGGCAGGGGATTTACGTGGTCGAACATCGGCGGCGCCCACATCGGCGCGAGATCGCCCTTCATTTGATCGGAACCTGACGCATTCTCATGGATAACGACGAGGGCGCGGTTGGCCGTGGATGCGGGTGCGGTTGACCGTGCGGCGGTGATGAATTACGACTGGTTCAATACATAAAAACGTTCGGTGCGCGCGGCTGTTAAATCGTGTGGGGAGTTGGGGGATCGGGCCAATCGCGGTCACGAGTCTGCGGCGGGAGTTCGCGCCGCGGAGTCGGGGATTTTATGCGATTCGGCGCCCGGTGATCGTCCGTAATCCCTTATCTCAATCGTGAGCGCCGCCGCGACACCGGATCGGGGTCTTGTTGCGTGGGGGCGCCATGGGATTGGCCGATCTGTGCCTAGCCGGGGCTGACGGTTTCGGATTTTTCGACTGTATTTCCGATCCGGCAGAACTGTCGGCGCCGTCAATCGCGTTGCTCGTCGGGCTTTTCCTCGCTCTGCTATCGTCGGGATATCTCAGCCTCGCGATCTTTCGCGTGCTCCGTTATCGCACCGCGCCGCGCGGCGATGCGGGTTTTCGTCCGGCCGTCACCATTCTGAAGCCACTCTGCGGCGCTGAGCCGGAACTTTATTCCTGCCTGCGATCGTTTTGCGATCAAGATTATCCGGAATTCCAAATCGTCTTCGGCGTTGCCGATGCGGCTGACGGTGCCGTCGCCGTCGTCAAGCGGCTGATGTCCGAATTCCCGACGCGGGATCTGATCCTGACGATCGATGCCCGCATCCAAGGCGAGAATTTGAAGGTTAGCAATCTCGTCAATATGGCCCGCTTCGCCAAGCACGACGTCATCATCGTGTCGGACAGCGATACGCGCGTTGGTCGCGATTGCTTGGCGCGGGTGGTGGCGCCGCTCGCCGATGCCAGAACCGGCGCCGTCACATGCTTGTACAAAGCGGCGCCGACACCGGGTCTCGCGTCGCGGCTCGGTGCGCTGTTCATCGACGATTGGTTTCTGTCGTCGGCGGTGGTGGACGCGCGCATGCGCGAGGTGACGTATTGCTTTGGCCCGGTAAGCGCCGTGCGTCGCGACGCTCTTGAGGCGATCGGCGGCTTCCCGCGGCTGGCCTCGCATTTGGCCGACGATTTCATGATGGGCCGATTGATCGCCGCTGCCGGATATCGCATTGAGCTCGCGGACGTGATCGTCGAAACGGTGGTGGCCGAGACCTGGCACTCGCTGTTCGCGCATGAGCTGCGATGGGCCCGCACGGTCAAGGCGGTCAAGCCCGGCGAGCATTTCATGTCCGGCATTACCGAGCCGTTGCCGCTGATTGCTCTACTTCTGTTCAATCACGGGGCGCTCGGCTGGTCGGCGATCGGTGCGGTGATGGCGCTGCGCCTTGCGCTGCATTATGCGCTGCGGGCGCGTTTCGCCGTTGTGCCGCCGTGCCCGTGGCTGGTGCCGTTGCGCGAGTGCCTGTGTTTCGCTGTCTGGGTCGCAAGCTTCGCCGGCAGCAATGTGCGGTGGCGCAATCGCGATTTCGTGATCGACGCCGGTGGCCGCCTGATCCCGCTGGCCAGCCGGTATGCGTCATGATAACGGCAGGGCTGTGAAGCAGCTGATCGTCACCGCCGATGATTTCGGCCTGGCGCCCGCCGTAAACGAAGCGGTCGAGCAGGCGCATCGCCGGGGCATCCTGTCGGCCGCCAGCCTGATGGTCACGGCGTCGGCGGCGGGTGATGCAGTTGATCGCGCCCGGCGTTTACCCGAACTCGGCGTCGGGCTGCACCTCGTATTGGTCGATGGCCGGCCGGCGCTGCCGCCCGACGAGATTCCGGATCTCGTCGGGTCCGATGGCCGTTTTCCGACCGACGTGACGGTAGCGGGGATCAACATCTTTTGTCGGCCACGTGCCCGCGCCCAGCTCGAACACGAGATTCGCGCCCAGCTCGAATTGTTCCGCAAGACCGGCCTCGCGCTGGATCACGTCAATTCGCACCATCATTTTCACATTCATCCGACGATTGCGGCGACGCTGGTGCGCCTCGCGCCGCAATACGGCATCAAAGCCATACGGGTGCCGACCGAACGGCCGATCGAAAGCTGGCACGCCGCCGGTGATCGCCTGCTGCGGCGCCTCCTTGCATCGATCACCCAGGTTCCCTGGACCCGATCGCTGCGTCGGCAGCTTGATCGTGCCGGTATCCGCGCCAACGATTGCGTGCTCGGCTTGAGCGACACCGGCGACATGCGTGCCGATCGGGTCGCCCGCTACTTGGCGAATTTGCCGGAGGGGGTCTCAGAACTCTATGTGCACGCCGCTGTCGAGCGGTGGAGCGGTCCCGAGGCTTGGCCCCAGAATTATGCTTGCCGCGGTGAATTCGAGGCGCTGATCGACGCGAATGTGTTGGCGACGCTGCATCGGGTTGGCGTGCGACCGATCACCTTTGCCGCTTTGACGCAGCCGGCCGCATGAGGGCGTGGTTTGCGCTGTGTGCGATCGTCGGCGTGCTTTCCGGCGGTGCGCTGGTTGCTTGGCAAGGCTTTGCCTCCGTCGGATCGACGCTCGAGCTGGCGGGCCTGCCGTGTCTGGCGGTAATCTGTCTTTATCACGTGGTTCCGTTTGGCTGTTGCGCCGAGGCATGGCGCATCCTGTTGCGCAATCCGAAACCCGGGATCGCTGGCTTCATTTGGTTCCGCTGGGTCCGTGACGCCGGCGGCGACATTCTCGGGATCATCCCGGCCGGCGGCGAAATGGCCGGCATCCATACGATGATCGCGCACGGCGTCGAACCGGCGTTGGCGGCCGCGTCCACCGTGGTTGATATCACCATCGAGATGTCGGCGCAGGTCGCCTTTACGATCCTCGGCGCGACTTTGCTCATCGTACGGCATCCCGGCAATCCGATGGCCGACTGGATGCTCGGCGGCATCTGGGTCGTCTTGGTGTTTGCCGGCGGATTTTTCGTCATCCAGCGGCTTGGGGTCTTTCGTCTGCTCGAGCGCCTGGCCGATCACCTGATTGTCAATCAAGGCTGGTCGCGTCTTGCGAGTTTGCGCGGCATCCATGATCACATCGAAGCCATCTATGCCGACCGACCGCGGATCGGCCGCGCGCTGATGACGCATTTTGGAGCATGGATCGTCGGCTGCGGCGAAGCCAGCATCATCCTTTATTTCATGGGCGCGCCGTTGGGTATCGCCTCGATCGTCACCCTCGAAAGCCTGGCCTACGCCATCCGCAGCGCAGCCTTTTTCGTGCCGGCCGCGGCCGGCGTGCAGGAAGGCGGCTACATCCTGATCGGCGCGACGCTGGGCCTCGGACCCGAACTCGCGCTCGCCCTGTCGTTGATGAAGCGCGCGCGTGAATTGACGCTCGGGATTACCGGGCTGCTCGCCTGGCAGTGGTTCGAGGGTCGGTTTCTGCTGCGCGCTCGCCGCGCGCGTCGTTAATCGGCGGCTACCGGCGCCTCAGGCGCGTGCGCCGGCTTGCCGGTCAGCAACGGCAGCGACAGCAGCGTGAGGCCTGCCACCACGATGAAAATGCTGCGCGGATGCGCCTGATCCATCAGCCAGCCGAACAGCAGTGGCGCCGCAATGCCGGCAAAGTTGAATCCGGTCGAGACGAAACCAAAAACCTTGCCGAACGAGCCCGGCGGCGTCGCCGCGCGCACGATCATGTCGCGTGACGGCTGGATGACGCCGTTGAGGAAGCCGCTCGACGCCATCACGATGGC
>JAGXBG010000014.1 GCA_018971215.1 Alphaproteobacteria bacterium | reverse complement strand
GCAGAATCAGCCCCGGCATATCGAGTGTCTTGTCGCGGGCCTCGCGGGTCACCGGATCGGACACAAGACAGGACACGGTAAAGATCGCCGGATCGAAAAAGGCCTGGATTCGGGGAGACATGGGCCGGACCTCCGATAAGCGCTTGAATTCCACCTCACGGCGTTTATATAAGGTGTCTCTTATTAAGCGTCACCTTATGCAAAGAGACTTGCGCATGACTGCCCTACAAATTCGCGATGCCCGGCGCTTCGAGGCCAAAGCGAGCGAGGCCGCCTCCCTGCTGGCAGCACTCGCGAATCCGCGCCGGTTGATGATTTTGTGCGAGCTTGCCCATGGCGAACGCTCGGTTAACGAGCTGGTCCGCCGCGTCGGACTGCAACAGGCCGCAGTGTCGCAGCATCTCGCCAAACTGCGTCAGGCCGGCGTGGTTGGCACCCGGCCTGAGGCGCAAATGGTCTTCTATCGGCTCAAGAGCCCGGCCGCGGTCGCGGTCATCAACACACTTTCAGGAATCTTCTGTCCGCCTGCCAAATCGAAACGGAGTTGAATCATGTCGCTCAAACCGATTACACCCCAAGAGCTTAAGCGCCGTTTGGACGATGGCAGCGCCATCCTGATCGACATCCGCGAGGGCGACGAGTTCGCCCGTGAGCACATTATCGGCTCCCGACTGGCGCCACTCTCCGGCTTCGACCGGCATGATTTCGATCGTGAGCACGACAAGACCGTGGTGTTCACATGCCGCAGCGGTAATCGGACGGCTGCCAATACTGCCCGCATTATCGCCGGAGGCTTCAGCAACGCTTACGTTCTGGCCGGCGGCCTGGACGCCTGGAAAGCCGCTGGATTACCGGTTCATCTCGACCGCTCGGCCCCAATCGA
Source organism: Alphaproteobacteria bacterium (assembly GCA_018971215.1). Lineage (GTDB taxonomy): Bacteria > Pseudomonadota > Alphaproteobacteria > ATCC43930 > CGMCC-115725 > REEB95. Next base: position 27,353 of record JAGXBG010000014.1, on the reverse strand, counting down.
TCTGCAGCGTCAGGTACAAATTGGTGCGGGTGCGCTGGTGTTCGGCGGCGTCGCTCTCGGATTCCTTGTTTCGCCGTGGTTCTTTATTCTGTCCGGCGCCGTGGGCTTCGGCCTGCTGCAGGCAGGCATCACCGGATTCTGCGGCATGGCGCGGCTGCTGCGCGTGATGCCTTGGAACAAATCGCAAGCGGCATGAGCTTCGTCGCCGCCGTTCTTTCGCTGGGTTCGGGCGGCGTCGTCGGATTTGCGCTCGGATTGAGCGGCGGCGGCGGTTCGATCCTGGCAGTCCCGCTGTTGCTCTATGTCGTCGGCGTTTCCGATCCGCATGTGGCCATCGGGACCAGTGCACTGGCGGTCGCAGTCAATGCGTTTGCAAACGCAATCGGCCATTGGCGCAGTGGCACCGTGAAATGGCCGTGCGCCACGGTCTTCGCCGGCGCAGGCGCGGTCGGCGCGGCGATCGGCTCGACCCTGGGCAAGCTCACCAACGGCAGCGTGCTGCTGGTACTGTTCGCCCTCGCCATGTTCGCTGTGGGCGCGGCGATGCTGCGGCCGCGCATGGCGATGGGCGATCCGACCGTACGCATCAACCCGCGCATCGCCGGCCGCCTCGTCGGCATTGGCGGACTCACAGGCACGATCTCGGGCTTTTTGGGAATTGGCGGCGGCTTCCTGATCGTACCAGGCATCATGCTCGGCAGTGGCATGCCGATCCTCAACGCCATCGGCTCGTCACTGGTGGCGGTCGGTGTCTTCGGCATTACGACGGCAGCCAATTATGCCCTTGCCGGTCTCGTGGCATGGGACATCGCCGGAATGTTCATTCTCGGGGGCATCATCGGTGGCGTTGGCGGCATGAAGGTTGCCATCGCCCTCGCATCGCGCAAGACGATTCTCACTCGTCTTTTCGCCGTGATGGTCTTGGTCGTCGCCGCCTACATGCTCGTGCGTAGCGCTGCGGCCTTACTTGGCTGAACCGCCGCCAATGATTGCGCCATCGCGCAGTTTCGCCCAAGCTGCGGAGCGCAGTTTTTGGAGGAACCCGATGCTCAAAGAATTCCGTGACTTCGCCATGCGCGGCAACGTCGTCGATCTGGCCATCGGCCTCATCATGGGTGCCGCTTTCGGCAAGATCGTGAACTCGCTGGTGAGCGACGTTATCATGCCGCCGATCGGTCTGCTGCTCGGCAAGGTCGATTTCTCCAGCCTGTTTATCAGCCTGACCGGCATCCATTACGATTCCATCGCCGCCGCCAAGGCCGCTGGCGCAGCGACGCTCAATTACGGCGCCTTCATCGACACCATCGTCAACTTCGTGATTGTCGCCTTCGCGGTGTTCCTGCTGGTGAAGCAGATCAACAAGCTGACCGCCAAATTCTCGCCCGGCCAGGCACCGCCGTCGCCCACGACCAAGGAATGCCCTTATTGCATTTCGACGATTGCGCTCAAGGCGTCGCGCTGCCCGCACTGCACGGCGACGCTACCCAAGACGGCCTAAAGCTGGCCGCGCCGCGCCGCCAGCGCCAGCCGCAGCCCGCGCCATGGATCGGGCCGCAGGATACGCGGCGCGAATAAATCGTAGCCGGCGCGCTCGATCTGCCCAAGCCAGCGCTCGGCGACAAGCATCGGCAGTAGCACCGGCATCACCGCCTCCGGGATATCGTCGCTCAGTGACCGCGCCTTGGCGAACCGGGCATGGGCGGCCTCGGCAATCGTTGCTGCCGCGTCGCATAGGGCCGGCGTTGCTTTGCCGCCCAAGGCATGCCGGTCAGGATCGAGCTCGATCGGAATGTGCGACAGGCCGAACCTTGCGTTGAACGCGGTGGCGCGCAGGACGCCCGCCAGCGCGTAACCGACACCGACGTGGCGCGCGGCAATCGGCGCCGCGCCTTTGCCGTCCTTTACCGCCAAAGCTTGCAGCGCCAGGTAATTGAGACCGCCGCCGGTGGCCTCGGCATAGTCTTCAAGCTGCGTGAATGTCGTCGGCGGATCCGGGAGCAGATCCTGCTCGCGCGCGTCGATCATGCGCGTCAGCGTCGATTGCGACAGATGATGGGCCCGTATGACACGCGCCAGCGGCTCGGCCACTTCGTGACGCCGCGGCGATTGGCCGGCAGCGATCTCGGCGAGCGTGTCGCGCCACCATTGCAGCCGCACACGGCCCATCATCGGCTCGCGCACGCTTTCGCGTACCTTGGCGAGCTCGTAATTGAAGGCGTAGAGCGCGAACAGGTTCTCGCGGCGCGGCGCAGGCGCGAACATGGCGGTCGCGAAACGATCGCGGTCGTGCTGTCGCACCAGCGCCGCGAGCGATGCCGGTGTTGACGCTTGAGATTCAACCACCGACGTCATGCGCAATTGCCTCCCGGCGAAATCGAGCGGGGACAAAACACTCCAGCGCTATTGGATGCTGCGCCTTGCGAACGAGCGGCCGCACGCTGACGATTTTCGCCCCGCCCGTCAAGATTGGGTGGTTAACCGGCCGGTAACAACGCTGCGGCGACGTGGCGCTCTTCGGCCACCAGGACGTTGTACGTGCGGCACGCGGCGCCCGTGTCCATCGCGTCAACCACGATGCCCTTGGCCTTGAGCGCGGCGCGCAGCGCCGGCGGCACCGGCACCATGCGTGGGCCACAGCCCAACAGCAGAATCTCGATGCCGCGGTCGAACAACGCGCTGAAGCTGTCGGGCGTGATCGCGTCCAGCGCGCCGACCGGCCACGCGACCGTGGCTTCGGCGGTCACCAGGATGGCGCCCGCGTAGGCGACGCCGCTGACGTGGAACCCGTTGCGCCCGTAACTGTCGACGACCTGGCGCCCGGCGGGGATCAGGGGCGTGACATCGGTCACGGCGCGCCGGTCTTGGTCCCCGGAGACGGATGGGCCGAAGCCGGCGACGGCGCGGGTTCGCCGCCCCGGCCGTGCACGCCCTTGGGCCGGATGTAATACAGCATCGGCGCGGCGATGAAGAGCGACGAGTACGTGCCGACGACGATGCCCCACAGCATCGCGATCGAGAAGCCGTGCAGCACCTGGCCGCCGAAGAAGAACAGCGACAACACCGCCAGCGCCGTGGTGCTGACCGTCAGGATGGTACGCGACAGAGTTTCGTTGAGGCTCTTATTGATGAGCGTCGAGAAATCCATCGTCTTGTAGCGGCGCATGGTCTCGCGCACGCGGTCATAGATCACGACGGTGTCGTTGATCGAATAACCGGCGATGGTCAGGATCGCCGCCAACGTCGTCAGATTGAACTCGACCTGCAACAGCGCGAACAGACCAACGGTCGTGATCGTGTCGTGCAGCGTCGACAGCATCGCGCCGATGCCGAACTGCCACTCGAAGCGGAACCAGACATAGATTGCAATCGCGACCAGCGCCAGGATCGTCGCGATGGTGCCGGCGCGGATCAGTTCGGCGCCGATCGTCGGCCCGACGACGTTGGTGCTGCGATAATCGACGTCCGGACCGAGCGCCTGCTTGACCTTGGTGACCGCGTTTTCCTGCGCCTGATCGCCGCCGGGCTGGCGCTGGACGCGGATCATCACGTCGTTGGGTCCGCCAAAACCTTGCAGCGCCACCTGGCCGATGCCAAGGCTGTCGAGCTTGGTGCGCATCGCCGAAATATCCGCGGCCTGCGGCGTGCGCGCCTCGATGACGATGCCGCCGGAAAAATCGATGCCGTAGTTGAGGCCGTTGACGCCGAACAGCACGATCGAGCCGATCGTCATCACCGCCGAGATCGCGAATCCAAACATCCGCAGCCCCATGAAATCGATGTTGGGGATGCGGCGGATGACGATGAGCGGACGGAACATCGGCGCGGACCTAAATCGGAATAACTTTGGGCTTGAAGCGGCGCAGCCAGGTGACGATTTGCAGACGCGTCACCAGGATGGCCGAAAATAAAGAGGTGAGAACGCCGATGCTCAAGGTCACGGCGAAACCCTTCACCGGACCGGAGCCGAGCCAGAACATGAGGGCGCCGGCGACGAGAGTCGTGACGTGGCTGTCCAGAATGGTGCCGAAGGCGCGCTCGAATCCCGCTTGCAGCGACGAGATCAGCGAGCGGCCGCCGCGCACTTCCTCGCGGATGCGCTCGTAGATCAGCACATTGGCGTCGACCGCCATGCCCAAGGTCAGCGCGATGCCGGCGATGCCGGGCAACGTCAGCGTCGCGCCCAGCAGCGTCAGTGCCGCCATCATGATGCAGAGGTTAAAGAACAGCGCAATGTCGGCGAAGATTCCGAACAGGCCATAAAACACGATCATGAACAGCACGACCAGAATGACGCCGACGATGCACGAGGTCGTGCCTTCACGGATCGAATCCGCGCCGAGATCGGGGCCGACACTGCGTTCCTCGATCACGGTCAGCGGCGCCGGCAGCGCGCCGGCGCGCAGCAGCAGCGCCAGATCGCTCGCCGACTGCGCGGTGAAGCTGCCGCTAATCACGCCCTGCCCGCCCAGGATCGGTTCGCGGATCACCGGCGCGCTGATCACCTTGTTGTCGAGCACGATGGCGAACAATTTTCCGACGTTTTCCTTGGTCGCTTCCGCAAAGCGCCGGGCGCCGACGGAATCGAACTTGAACGACACCACCGGCTCGTTTTCCTGGAAGGTCGGCTGCGCGTCGGTCAGCATGTCGCCCGAGACCAACGCGCGGCGTTTTACAACATAACCGGTGGGCAGGCCTGGACGGTTTTCCGTTGCCGGCAGATATTCGTCGCCCGGCGGCACGTGGCCCGCGCGTCCTTCGTCGGCCGACGCATTCTGATCGACCATCTGGAAGGTCAGCCGCGCCGTCTTGCCGAGCAGCGCTTTGACGTGCTCGGGATTGCTGACGCCCGGCAACTCGATGAGGATGCGCTTGTCGCCTTCGCGCTGGATGGTCGCTTCGCGCGTGCCGGTTTCGTCGATGCGGCGGCGGACGATCTCGATCGATTGGTCGACGGCCGATTGCCGCCGCTTCTCGACGGCTTCTTGGGTGGGCTTGAGCGTGATCGTGCCGTCGGATGCGGTCGTGAACTGAAGATCGGGATCGTATTTGACGACGGCGTCGTGCACGTCCTGATATTTCGATGCATCGGTCAGCTTGACCGAGACGTGATCGCCAGCGACGCCGAGACTGGTGTAACCGACATGGCTCGCGATCAGCGCGGTGCGGAGCTCGTCGACCAGGTTGTTGAGCCGATCACGTTCGACCGACGCCGTGTCGACTTCGAGCAGCAGGTATGAGCCGCCGCGGAGATCAAGCCCGAGGCTTACCTGATGCTTCGGAAAGAAGCCCGGCCAGCTCTCCACCGTCTGCGTCGAAAAGGCATTGGGCAGCGTGAAGATAACCCCCAGCGCACAAACCGCCAGGATGAGGGCGACCTTCCACGTCTGGAAATACAGCATACGTTAGCCGCCGGCTTTGGCGCTGTCCTTCGTTTCGTCTTTGGCCGCGGATTCATCGGCGTCGTCGCCGTTATCCTTAGCGCCGGCCGCCGGCGCCGTCTTGGCGAGCACGTTGACGATGGTGCTGCGCACGACGCGCACGCGGGTGTTGTCGGCGATGTCGATCAGCACCTCGTCGTCGTTCACCACCTTGGCGACGGTGCCGACGATGCCGCCGCCGGTGACGACGCGGTCGCCGCGGCGCAGCGCCGCTAGCATCGACTTGGTCTCTTTCGCCTTCTTCTGCTGCGGCCGGATGAGGAAGAAATAGAAGACGACGAAGATCAGCGCGAGCGGCGCCATCTGCATGATGGAGCTTGCGCTGCTGCCTCCGGCCGCCTGCGCATAGGCCGGCGAAATCAAGAACATATCGGACTCCCGCGCGATGTGGAGCGCATTGGTAATGGACTTAGGTTGAAAGCGCAAGGCGAGGGCGCTGTTGACGGCGCGCAGCCGCGCGCTTAGGGTCGCGGCGAAATTTTCCCTCCCGACCAAAGGCTTATCGCCCCTTCCATGAGCGCCGACAAGAGCCACGACACGCTGTTGCAACGCATCGCCGACGCCCTCGAGCGCCTCGCGCCGAAGGCCTATCCGCCGGTCGATTTCGAGGCCGCCGACGCCTTCATCTGGCACGCCGAAGGCCAATGGCTCGAGCCGGTGAAGACGGTGAACCGCGTCGACATCGAGCTGTTGCAGGGCGTCGAGCGGGTGCGCGACATCCTGCTCGACAACACGCAGCGCTTCGCCAAAGGCCTGCCCGCAAACAACGTCCTGTTGTGGGGCGCGCGCGGCATGGGCAAGTCGTCGCTGGTCAAAGCGGTGCACGCGGCGGTCAACAACGAGCGGCCGCGGGCGCTGGTGCTCGTCGAGATCCACCGCGAGGACATCCCGTCCCTCCCCGTTCTCTTGTCGAAACTGCGCACGACCAAAAGGCGCTGCCTTCTGTTCTGCGACGATCTGTCGTTCGATGCGCAGGACGCCAGCTACAAATCGCTCAAGGCGGTGCTTGAGGGCGGCATCGAAGGCCGGCCGGATAATGTCGTGCTCTACGCCACGTCGAACCGCCGCCACTTGCTGGCGCGCGACATGATCGAGAACGAGCGTTCGACGGCGATCATGCCGGGCGAAGCGGTCGAAGAAAAAGTCTCGCTCTCGGATCGGTTTGGTCTGTGGCTCGGCTTCCACGCCTGCGACCAGGAAACCTATCAGGCGATGATCCGCGGCTATGCCAAGCGCTATGGCCTCGACTATCCGGCCGACAAGCTCAAGGCGGAATCGCAGGAATGGGCGATCACCCGCGGCGCGCGCTCAGGCCGCGTGGCGTGGCAATACATCCAGGACCTCGCCGGCCGTCTCGGCAAGAAACTTGAAGCGCGCTAACGCACGACGCTCGCCTGGTTGGCCGACAGGTATTCGCTCGGATCGAGCACCTGCGTGCCGCGGCGGACCTCGAAATGGAGCTGCGGCTGGCTGACGATGCCCGTGGCACCGACCTTGGCAATCTCCTGGCCGCGCTTCACCACGTCGCCACGCTTGACCAATAAGACTTCATTGTGCGCATAGGCGGTCATCCAGCCGCCGGTGTGCTTGATCAGCACCAGATTGCCGTAGCCGCGTAGCTCGTTGCCGGCATAGGCGACAACGCCGGCGTCGGCGGCGCGTACCGGCGCGCCTTTGGGCGCGGCAATGTTGATGCCGTCGTTATGCGTGCCCGACGCCGTCGTGCCGTATCGGCCGATGACTTGGCCCTGCACCGGCCAGAGGAAACGACCGCCGCGCGCTGGCGGTGCCGGTAGGACAGCTTCCGGCGATTGAGTGGCGGGCGGCGGCGCAGATGCAACAGGCGCTTGCGCTGGCGGCGGCAGGCTCGCGACTTCGGGCTTTTGCGGCGGCGGTCCTGGCGGCTGATTCGCCAGCGTGCCGGCCGGCGCGAGGCTCGTCGTCTCGATGTCGGGCTTACCCGGCGGTGGCGCCGGTAACGGGGTTTCCGGCGCCAATGGCCGCACCACCGCGGGCGGCAGCTTCAACACCTGCCCCTGGGTCAGGGCGAAGGGTGGCGTCAGCTCGTTCATGCGCGCCAGCGAATAGAGCTCGACGCCTTCGGCATCGGCGATGGAGTAGAGCGTCTCGCCGTGCCGCACGACGTGGGTCGGTGTCCGCGGCACGATCAGCGTCTGGCCAGACGCCAAGCGATACGGCGGCCGCAGATGATTGGCGTCGATCAGGTCGCGGACCGGCGAACCGGTGCGCTGCGACACCTGATAGATGGTTTCGCCGCGACCGACCGCGACCTGGCCGCCGGGAATGTTGCCGGGATTGGGTGGCGGCGGCGCTGGTGGATTCTGCGCGACCGACGGCGCGGACGGTGCGACACCCGGCGGCACGCCCAAGCGCACGTGCGCGTTCTGGCAACCGGCGAGCGCCGCCACCAGGACGAACACGGAAATCGAAGCGCGCCGTCGCCGATCGCGCAGACTCATGCGCGCAGTCTATGATGCGCGCGGCGGCCGCGACAGACCCTCGCGCGCCCGCGGCAATCCGGCGACCAGCGGTACGAATCGCACGCCGCCGAGATCGTCGACCGCCAGGTCGCCGTTCTTGCGCCGCACGCGCAGCAGCTTCTGATCGCGCCGCGCCGGCCCCACCGGCGCCACCAGGATGCCGCCTTCGGCCAGATGCTCGAGCAGGTTGCGCGGAATTTCCGGCGCCGCCGCGGTCACCATGATGCGGTCGAAGGTCTCGTGCTCGGGCCAGCCTTTGGTGCCGTCGCCGAACCGCGTCGTGACGTTATGCAACCGAAGCTTCGCAAAACGCGCTTCGGCCTCCTTGAGCAGCGCGCGGTGGCGTTCGATGGTCAGCACGCGCCGACACAGCCGCGCCAGCACCGCCGCCTGGTAGCCCGAGCCGGTGCCAACCTCGAGCACCTTGTGCCGGTCGTTGAGCTCGAGCGCCTGGGTCATCAGCGCCACGACATAAGGCTGGCTGATGGTCTGGCCGTGACCGATCGGCAGCGCGACGTTCTCGTAGGCCTGCTCGCGGAAGGTTGCCGGCACGAACAGTTCGCGCGGCGTGCGTTCGATGGCGTTGAGCACGCGCTGGTCCGCGATGCCCTCGCCGCGCAGCTCCATGATCAGTCGCGCGACTTCGGATTTGTCGGCCGCCGGCGTCATTGGAACGCCCGGCGCAAGCGCGTCAGTACGCGCCGGCTGGTCAGATCGAAGAACACCGGCGTCACCGAGACATAACCATCTACCACCGCCTTGACGTCGCTGCCGCGGCGGGTGCGTTGCTCGTCGCGCATCGGACCGATCCAATAATAGGGCCGGCCGCGCGGATCGAGGCGCTCGACGAGGTTGTCGCCGATTTTGCGCCGTCCCTGCGCCGTGACAACGATGCCCTTGACCTTGGCCGGCGGCAAATCGGGAAAGTTGACGTTGACCAGCGTGTTGCTCGGCCAGCCCTGTGCCACAAGCCGACGGACGACGCGCGGAAAATATCTCGCCGCGGTCGGCCAGCAGAAATCCGCACCACTCGACGCATGTTGGCTGAAGGCGATGGCCGGCACGCCGAGCAGCGTCGCTTCGAGCGCGGCGGCAACGGTGCCGGAATAGATCACGTCTTCGCCCATGTTGCCGCCGGCATTGATGCCCGAGAACATCAGATCGGGCTTGCGCTCGCGCATGAAGCCGTTGACCGCGAGTAGCACGCAATCGGTCGGCGTGCCGTCAACCGCATAGCGCTTGGCGCCGAGCTTCCGGATGCGCAACGGCCGCGCAATGGTCAGCGAATGACTGGCGCCGCTCTGCTCGGTTTCGGGCGCGCACACCCAGACATCGTCGGACAACGATCGCGCCAGCTTGACCAGCAGCTTGAGGCCGGGAGCCTCTATGCCGTCGTCGTTGGAGACCAGAATGCGGGCGCGTCGCAGCTCGGGCGGAAAATCAAACGCCACCGGCGATAACCTCGATTCCACCCATATAGGGCTTGAGCGCCGGCGGCACGGCGATCGAGCCGTCGGCGCGCTGATAATTCTCCATCACCGCGATCAGCGCGCGGCCGACGGCCAGGCCGGAGCCGTTGAGCGTGTGCACCAAGCGCGTGCCCTTCCCGCCCTTGGGCTTGCAGCGCGCATCCATACGCCGCGCCTGGTAATCGCCGCAGTTGGAGCACGATGAGATTTCGCGGTAAGCGCCGGCGCCGCCGTTCTCGCCCGGCAGCCAGACTTCGATGTCATAGGTCTTGCGCGCCGCCGCGCCCATGTCGCCGGCGCACAACAGCATGACGCGATAGGCCAGGCCGAGGCGTTTCAGTGCTTCCTCGGCGCAGCCGGTCATGCGTTCGTGCTCTTCAGTAGACTTGTCGGGATGCGCGATCGACACCAGCTCGACCTTGTCGAACTGGTGCTGACGGATCATGCCGCGCGTGTCCTTGCCGGCGGCGCCGGCTTCGGAGCGAAAGCATGGCGTCAACGCGGTGTAACGCAGCGGCAGTTTCTCGTCGTCGACGATGTCATCGCGCGCGAGATTGGTGAGCGGCACTTCGGCCGTCGGAATGAGCCACAGGCCCGACGTGGTCCTGAACAAGTCATCGGCGAATTTCGGCAGCTGGCCAGTGCCAAACACGGCCGCGTCGCGCACCAGCAGCGGCGGCACGACTTCGGTATAGCCGAACTCGCACGTGTGCAGGTCGAGCATGAATTGTCCCAGCGCGCGCGCGAGCCGCGCGAGGCCTCCACTCAACACGACGAACCTTGCGCCCGAAATCTTGGCAGCGCGGGCGAAATCCATCCGGCCAAGCGCCTCGCCGAGCGCGGCGTGGTCCTTAGGTCTAAAATCGAATTTGGGCTTGGCGCCGACTTCGCGCAGCAGCTTGTTGTCGGCCGCGTCCTTGCCGTCGGGCACGTTGTCCGCCGGCAGGTTGGGCAACGGCGCGAGTACTGCGTCGACCGCTTCGCGCAGGCGCGTCGCTTCGGCTTCGAGGAAGGCCTGCTTCTCTTTGCTCTCAGCCATCCGGCGCATCAGCGCCGCAGCCGCGTCGCCGCCTTTCGCCTTGGCCGCCGCCATCTCCTGACCGAGCTTGCCGCGCGCCGCCTGGTTCTGCTCGGCGGCGGTTTGCGCCTCGCGCCATTGCTTGTCGAGGCGAAGCACTTGCGCGGCCATCGGTGCCAGGCCGCGCCGCGCCAGACCCTTGTCGAACGCTTCGGGATTTTCGCGGATCCAGCGGATGTCGAGCATCAGGTCTTGGCCTTGGCTTTGGGCTTGAGTCCGAGCGCGGCCTCTTCCTCAGCCTCGCGCTCGGCGCGTTTCTTCTCGACCATCCGGCAGCAGAAGATCGAAATCTCGAACAGCAGCAGCAGCGGCACCGCCAGCGACACTTGACTGAAGATGTCGGGCGGCGTCAGCACCGCGGCAGCAACGAACACCAGCACGATGGCGTAGCGCCGCTTCGACGCGAGACCGGTCGACGTTACCAAGCCGACACGGGCCATCAGAGTCAGCAGCACCGGCAGCTGGAACGCCAGGCCGAAGGCGAGCATCAGCCGCATCACCAGCGTCAGATACTCGCTGACCTTGGGCTCGATCTCGACCGGCAGGACGCCGTTGCCGCCGGCCTGTTCGAAGCTGAGGAAGAAACGCCACGCCACGGGGAAGATGACGAAATAGACCAGCGCGCCGCCCATGATGAACAAGATCGGCGACGCCGCCAGATACGGCAAAAAGGCGCGGCGTTCGTTCTTGTAGAGGCCGGGCGCGACGAATAGCCAGAGCTGCGTCGCCATGAAGGGAAAAGCGAGACAGAACGCCGACCAGACGGCGACGCGCAGATTGGTGAAGAACGCCTCGGTCAGGTCGGTGTAGATGAAATGCCGGCCAGTCTGCCCGGCGAGCGCCGTCGCCAGCGGCTGCGCCAGGAAATCATAGATCTCGCGCGAGAAATACCAGCACGGCGCCAGCAGGATCAGGAATGCGACGATCGAATAAAGCAGCCGCTTCCGGAGCTCGATCAGATGATCGAGCAGCGGCATCTTGCCGCTTTCGAGCTCGTCGTCCTTGGAATCGTCGGTCATGACGGTTTCGGCGCGTCAGGCGCCGCAGGCTCGGCCTTGGCTTCGGGCGTCGCTTCGATCAAGGGCGGCTTGGGCGGTTCGGCAAGCGGGTTGGCGAGTTCGGGCGCCGACAGCGATTGCTTGATCTCGCCGTGCGGATCGATGGTCTTCGACATCTCTTCGTCGAAATTGAAGCGCGTCGCCGCGTCGAGGTCGCGTTTCACGTCCTCGAGCTCGGTGTCGCGCACCATGTCTTCGAGGTTGTTCTGGAACTCGCGTGCGATCGAGCGCGCTTTGCGCACCCAGAACGCGACGTTCTTCATCACCCGCGGCAGGTCCTTGGGGCCGATCACCACCAAGGCCACCACAGCGATGAGCGCGAGCTCGGACCACGCGAAGTCGAACATGTCAGTCTTGGGAGCCTCGTCCCAGCTCTTCGGCGGCAGCTTCGGCTTCGGCCTCCGCTTCGGCCGCCTGCTCGGCGTCGTTAGCCGCCGCTTCGGCGCCTTCCATCGGCAGGTCGGCGAGCTTGCCGGTCTCACTCAACGTCAATTCGGGCCGCGGACCGATCAGGCCGGAGGCGCGCAGCTCTTCGATACCGGGCAAATCGGCAGGGCTGGCGAGACCGAAATGCAGCAGGAACGCGTCGGTCGTGCCCCACGTCACCGGCCGGCCGACGGTCTGGCGGCGACCCTTGGGGCCGATCCAGCCAATCTCTACCAACAGGTCCAGCGTGCCCGACGACACCACGACGCCGCGGATGTCCTCGACCTCGGCGCGCGTTACCGGCTGGTGATAGGCGACGATCGCGAGCGTCTCCATCGCCGCGCGCGACAGCTTGCGCGAAATCTTCTGCACCAGCTTGAGCCGCGGACCGAGATCGGGCGCGGTCCGCACCGTCCAGCCACCAGCGGCTTCAACGATGTTCACGCCGCGACCGCGGTAATGCTCGGTCAGCTCGGCAATCAACGAGGGAATGTCGGCGTCCTCCGGCAGGCGCGCCTTGATCGCCGCTTCGTCGACGGGGGATTGCGACGCGAACAGCAGCGCTTCGAGCAGCCGCAGATGGTCGGCGCGGGGATCGGGTTGGTCGGTGTTCATCTAGGCCTCGAGAGACGGATTACGAAGATAGATCGGGCCGAACGCGGAGTCCTGCCGGAGTTGCACCTTGCCGGTACGCACCAGCTCGAGGCTCGCGGCGAAGGTCGCGGCGATGGCCGAGCGGCGCACCAAGCCGTCGCTCAGATCGGACGGCAGGAAGCTCAGCAGCGTGCGCCATTCCGGCATGTGGCCGAGGAAGCGCGCCATGCGCTCGAGCGCCTCGTCCATCGAATAGAGCTCGGTTGGCGCGATCTGGAGAACGCTGACTTCGTGGCGGAGCTTCTGGTCGCCGTACGCCTTCAACAGGTCGTAAAGCGTGTCGCCCCACACCGGCAGGAAGCTGCGCGGCAAACCTTCCGGCGCGCCGCGCAGGAAGACGTCGCGGCCGAGCAGCGGCCGCGCGAAGAGCCGCGTCGCCGCCTGCTGCATCGCTTCGAGCCGCTTGAGCCGGTGCGCCAGCGCCGCGGCGAGCTCGTCGCCGCTCGGTTCGCCGGCGCTCGGCGGCTGCGGCAGCAGCAGGCGCGATTTGAGATAGGCGAGCCACGCCGCCATCACCAGATAGTCGGCGGCGATCTCGAGCCGAAGCTTGCGCGCGGCGGTGATGAAAGTGAGATACTGATCCGCGAGCTTGAGGATCGAAATCTGCAACAGGTCGACCTTCTGCTCGCGCGCCAGGTTGAGCAGCAGATCGATCGGTCCCTGATAGCCTTCGAGATCGACGACCAGATCGGCGCCAGGCTCCGGCTCCGGCTTTACCATCTCGAAGGGTTCGATGTCGCTCATCCGACACCCGTGAGCTTGCTGATGGCGCTGAGGATCCAATTGACCGGTCCGTTGACCGCGTGTCCGAACAGATTCCAGTCCTGCTGGTAATGGGCGCCGACCACCGGCACCAGAATGAGCACGCCCATAAGGAGCAGCATGCCGTAGCGTTCCATCCGCGCCAGCGGAAAGGCGAGCGCGTCCGGCAAAATGCCGACCGCAACGCGGCCGCCGTCGAGCGGCGGTAGCGGGATCATGTTGAACGCGGCCAAAATGAAATTGAACGCGACCGAGTATTGCAGGTTCTCGAAGAACCACTGCTGGAAATATTCTGGCAGATAGGGAACCGCATAAAACAGTAACGCGGACACGATCAGCAGCAAGATGTTGACCGCCGGTCCCGCGAGTGCGACCCAGACCATGTCGCGACGCGGCCGGTTGAGGCGATTGAAATTGACCGGCACCGGTTTGGCGTAGCCGAACAGGAAGCCGGTCGTGAAAAATAGCAGCAGCGGCATGATAACGGTGCCGAACAGATCGATATGGTGCAGCGGATTGAAGGTGACGCGGCCCATGCGCAAGGCGGTGTCGTCGCCGCAGCGCAGCGCGACGTAGCCGTGCGCCGCTTCGTGCAGCGTGATGGCGAAGATCGCCGGCAGCGCCAAGACCGAAATCTCGCGCAACAGGCCGGCCATCTGCGGCGAGATCATGTGCGGCCTCCGAGCAACGCGGCGAGTCGCGCCGCTGCAGCTTCGCGATCGAACGCGGCAGCGCCCTGATCGGCCGCCCGCCGTCGCGCGTCGCCGCGCGCCAGCCGGCGGTGCGCCGCCGGGGTCAAAGGCCCGATCGAGCCCGCGATAGCCGTCATCTCCACCGGATCACCGTTGCAATGCAGAACCACGTCGCATCCCGCCTCGAGCGCACCTTTCGCCCGTTCCGCCAGGGTCCCGGGAAGCGCCGCCATCGAAAGATCGTCAGAAATCAGCACGCCGTCGAAGCCAATGCTAGCCCGAATCGTCTCGCCGATCAGCCGCCGCGACAGGGTAGCCGGACGGTCCGGATCGACCGCCTGATAGACGATATGGGCGGTCATCGCCCAGGGCATGTCGTTGAGCGCCCGAAAGGGTGCGAAATCGCTCTCGGTCAGCTCCGGCCCGCTGGTCGTCACCGTCGGCAACGCTTTGTGGCTGTCGACCGTGGCGCGGCCATGTCCGGGGATGTGCTTGATGACCGGCAGCACGCCGCCCGCCAGCAGCCCCTCGCAAGCGGCGCGGCCGAGATCGCTCACCTGCTCCGGCGCGGCACCAAAAGCGCGATCGCCGACGATCGGATCGGCGCCGGCAATCGCCAGATCGAGCACCGGCGCGCAATCGACCGTGATGCCCAGCGCCGCCAGATCGTGCGCGATGAGGCGCGAGGCGAGGAACGCCGCCTCGCGCGGCGAAGCCGCCGCGGCCAGGGTCGCCGCCGAGGGATAATTTTGCCAATGCGGCGGCTTGAGACGCGCGACGCGACCGCCTTCCTGGTCGATCAGCACTGGCGCGTCGGGTGCGCCGACGCAATCGCGCAGCGCGGTAACGAGCGCGCGCACCTGATCGGGATCGGCGCAATTGCGCTGGAACAGAATGAATCCGAGCGGATTGACGGCGCGAAAGAAATCGCGTTCGGCATCCGACAGCGCCAGACCAGCGCAGCCGAAAATCGCCGCGCGCGCCTCACGGGTGGAGGACGATGCAGGCGACATGACGTTGCTGGAGCGAACGGCAAAGCTGCGACGCGGCGCCGGCATCGGCAAGCGGGCCGGCTTCGATGCGATAGAGCACGGCGCTGCCGCGCTCGACGCGCACTGCGTTGGCCGACAGCGACGCGAGCAGGTTGGGCTGCGTACGCTTCAAGCGCGTCCACTCGGCCTGTGCCGCCGACGTCGAGCTCACGGCGCCGAGCTGGACGAACCAGCCGTGACCTGCGAGTTCGGCGGGTACGCGTTCGCCCGAAACTGTGGCCGGCGCTGAACTTGCCGGTGGGTTGGTGGATGTGACGCTGGCCGGCCGCGGTGGTGATGGTGGTGGTGGTGGTGGCGTGACTGTCGCCGCCTGCGGCTGCGGCGTTTCAGCCGGCGGCGACGGTGTAGCTGTTGCGGCCGGCGGCGGCGCGCTCGCGACGGCAGGCGGCGACGGTGTGGGTGACGAGGTGACCGAAGGTATCGGTGGTCCAGGCGGCGGCATAGGCGTCGTCGTTTGCGCGACGGCCGATGGCGGCGTCGCCGGCGTCGGCGACGGCAGCGGTGCCGGCGGCGGCGGCAAGATCTGTTCGACCTTGGGCTGCGCGGCTGGACCGTTGAGGATCAGTTTGTCCTGATCGGGCACCTGCATGCCGCCCGGCTGCTTCGGCGCTTCTTTAATGGGCTCGTCGCCGGGACCGATCACCGGCACCGGCCCCGTGGGTGCACTCGACGTCAGGAAATGCTCCTTGATATAAGGCCAGCCCGACGCTGCGGCGGCGCCGAGCACGACCAGCACGACGCCGACGCGCACTGCGGCGCCGAAATGCCGCGGCCACTTCGACGGCGGCCGGGCCGATGCGCCGGGAATGCGGTCTTCCGGATCGACGCCAAGCGCCATCAGCGCAGCTCCTCGGCTGGCGTCACGCCGATCACCTTGAGGCCCGACGCGATGACGAAGGCGACGGCCTGAACCAGCGC
The DNA here is from genome assembly GCA_018971215.1 of Alphaproteobacteria bacterium. Classification (GTDB taxonomy): domain Bacteria; phylum Pseudomonadota; class Alphaproteobacteria; order ATCC43930; family CGMCC-115725; genus REEB95. Next base: position 11,305 of record JAGXBG010000014.1, on the reverse strand, counting down.
CAGGCGCGCACGCGTCAAGTCGCGCTTGCCTTCGACCACGAAGCGCAGGCCGGCATCGGCGTTGCCCTTGTTCCACAGCGCGTGGAACGATGCGGCAATCTCCTGCAGATAAAACGCGATGCGATGCGGTTCGTGCATCTGCGCTGCGCCTTCGACGGTACGCGGCCACTGCGCGAGGTGCCGCACCAGCGCGATCTCGTCGGCGTCGGCGAGCAGGTTCAGCGGCCCATGCGCCAACGCCGTGGGTGTCAATTCATCCGCACCAAAATGTTGCGCCGCCAGCCGCATGACGGAGCGCGCGCGGGCATGGGCGTACTGCACATAGAAAACCGGATTGTCCTTCGACTGTTCGACGACCTTGGCAAAATCGAAATCGAGCGTCTGGTCGTTGCGCCGCGTCAACATGACGAAGCGCACCACGTCTTTGCCAACGCGCTCGATCACGTCGCGCAGCATGACGAAATTGCCGGCGCGCTTCGACATCCGCACCGGCTGGCCACCGTCCGACAGATTCACGAGCTGGCACAGTTTGACGTCGAGCGCCGCCTTGCCCTGGGTCAGCGCCTTGACCACAGCCTGCATGCGCTTGACGTAGCCGCCGTGGTCGGCGCCCCACACGTCGATCAGGTCGGCGAAGCCGCGTTTGTATTTGTCCCAGTGATAGGCGATGTCGGCGGCGAAATAAGTCCACGAGCCGTCGACCTTCTTGATCGGCCGGTCGACGTCGTCGCCGAACGCCGTCGAGCGAAACAGCGTCTGCGGTCGCGCTTCCCAATCGTCGGGCAGCATGCCCTTGGGCGGTTCGAGTGTGCCGACATAGATCAGGCCCTGCTTCTCGAGTTCGGCGATCGCGTGCTCGATGGCGCCGGCCTTCACCAGCTTGCGCTCCGACGCGAAGACATCGAATTCGATGCCGAGCCGTTCGAGATCGCCGCGGATCAGCGTCAGCATTTCCTCGATGGCGAATTCGCGCACCGGCGCGAGCCACTCGCTTTCGGGTTTGCCGAGCCACTTCTTGCCGTCGCGCTGCGCCAACGTCGCGCCGGTGTCGATCAGGTATTCGCCGAGATAAAGCCCTTCGGGAATTTCACCGACGGTTTCGCCAAGCGCCTGGCGATAGCGCAGGTAAACGGAACGCGCCAACGCGTCGACCTGGGCGCCGGCATCGTTGACATAATATTCGCGCGTGACGGCATGGCCGGTCTTGTGCAGCAGCGCGGCGAGCGCATCGCCGACCACCGCGCCGCGGCCGTGGCCGACATGCATCGGTCCGGTCGGATTGGCCGAGACGTATTCGACGTTGACGGTGCGTCCCTGCCCCGCCGTGCTGTCGCCGTAGGCCGGACCGACGCGCAGAATTTCCGCCAGCCGCGCGTACCAGAATTCGTTGTCGAGGCGCAGATTGATGAAGCCAGGACCGGCGACTTCGGCCGCCGTGACGTGATCGAGTTTGGCGAGGCGCGGCCGCAGCTTTTCCGCAAAATCCCGCGGCTTCATGCCGGCGCCCTTGGCCAGGACCATTGCAGCGTTCGCCGAAACGTCGCCGTGCGCGGGATCGCGCGGCGGCTCGACCGACATGCGGCTGGTATCGAGCGCAAAACCGAGCGCCGCGATCTCGGCCGCGATCTTGTCGTGGAAATACGCGAACAGATTCATCACGTCGTGGCGTCGGGATCGACCAGCCTGCGGTGCTCGTCGAGGGCGAAACGATCGGTCATGCCGGCGATGTAATCGGCGATCACGCGCGCGCGACCCTTAGCGTCGCGTTTCGACGCCTCGTCGCGCCACTCGCTCGGCAACAAGTCGGGCTCGCGGTTGAAGATGCGGAAGAGGTCGGCGACGACGCGGCGCGCCTTCGACGACATGCGGTTGACGCGATAATGGCGATACATCCGCTCGAACAAGAAGGCGCGCAGCCCCTTTTCCCTCTCGCGCATTTCGTCGGAGAACGCCACCAGCGGCGCGCGCGATTGACGCACGGCGTCGGCGGAGGCGACGTTCGCGTGCGCGACCCGCCGCCTGGTTTCGGCGACCACGTCGGTGACCATGCGGTCGATCAGCCGGCGCACGGCTTCGTGGATCGCGCGGCTGTCCTCGATGGCGCGGTTCGATTTGCGCACTTCGGCCAGCGCCTCGCCGATCAGCGGCACATCGCGCAGATCGTCGAGCGTGAACAGGTCGGCGCGAAAGCCGTCGTCGATGTCGTGATTGTCGTAGGCGATGTCGTCGCTCAAGGCCGCGATTTGCGCCTCGGCCGACGGCCAGGTGGCGAGCTCGAGATCGTGCCGCGCGTTATAGGCGGCGATGGTTTCGGACAGCGGCGGTTTGACCGGACCGTTGTGCTTGACCGTGCCTTCGAGCGTCTCCCACGTCAGATTGAGACCGTCGAAATCGGCGTAACGGCGTTCGAGTGACGTCAGGATGCGCAGCGTCTGGTCGTTGTGCGAGAAGCCGCCATAGTCCTTCATCGCGGCGTCGAGCGCCTCTTCGCCGGCGTGGCCGAACGGCGTGTGGCCGAGATCGTGCGCCAGCGCCAGCGCCTCGGCGAGATCCTCGTTCAGTCCCAGCGCGCGCGCCAAACTGCGCGCGATCTGCGCCACTTCGAGACTGTGGGTCAGCCGCGTCCGGTAGTGATCGCCTTCGTGATAGACGAAGACCTGAGTCTTGTATTGCAGGCGGCGGAACGCGGCGGAGTGGATGATGCGGTCGCGATCGCGCTGGAACGGCGTGCGGCTCGGACTCTCCGGCTCGCGATGCAGCCGCCCGCGACTCCTCTCCGGCGAAGAGGCGTAAGGAGCGAGCGCAACGGTCATGGCGCGAAGCTATCCCTCGCGTCGAGTCGATGCAATCTCTTGTGGCGGCGTTGAATCGCATTAACTCATGCGCGAACGATGGCACGTGCCGTGTCCGAAGCCGGTTTGACAAACCCGCCGCCATCCCCACATAAAGGCGACACGGAGCATTCGGACATGGCCGAGATCCTCGAAAAAGAACGCAACGTCAGCCTTTCGGCGAGCGCCGCCAAGCGCGTCAAGGAACTCAAGGCGCAGGAGAACCTGCCGCACGCGTTCCTGCGTCTCGCGGTATCGGGCGGCGGCTGCTCGGGCTTCCAGTACGGTTTCAGCTTCGACGAGAATCTCCAGCCCGACGATCGTTCGTTCGAACGCGACGGCGTGACTTTGGTGGTCGACGAGACGTCGCTCGATCTCGTCAAAGGCGCCGAGGTCGATTTCGTCCAAGACATGATGGGCGCGTCGTTCCAGGTGAAGAATCCGAACGCCGCGTCGTCCTGTGGCTGCGGCAATTCGTTCTCGGTCGGCTGAGCCCCTGCCCGCTTGACCAAGCTCGCGTCCTGGAACGTCAATTCGGTCAAGGCGCGGCTCGGCCATCTGCTCGACTGGCTCAAGGCAGCGCAACCCGACATTGTTTGCCTACAAGAACTCAAGTGCACCGAGGCGGATTTTCCACGGCTCGAGATCAAGAGCCTCGGCTACTATTCCGTCGTCGCCGGCCAGAAGACCTATAACGGCGTCGCCATCCTGTCGCGCGTACCGGCAAAGGACGTGGTGACGACGCTGCCCGGCGACGGCAAGGACGAGCAGGCGCGCTACGTCGAGGCGACGATCGACGGTCTGCGTGTCGCTTCGGTCTATCTTCCCAACGGCAACCCGGCGCCAGGCGAGAAGTTCGACTACAAGCTCGCCTGGATGAAGCGCCTCAAGGCGCACGCGCAAAACCTGCTCGACCGCGAGCTGCCGTTCGTCCTGGCTGGCGATTTCAACGTCGCGCCCAATGATGACGATGTTTACGATCCGGCGGGCTGGAAGGACGACGCGCTCTGCCGGCCGGAATCACGGACGCAGTTCCGCGCCTTGCTCAATCTCGGCATCGCCGATGCGTTCCGGACGCTGCATAGCGAAGGCCAGCACTATACCTATTGGGATTACATGCAGCGCCGGTTCGAGACCGATCACGGCCTGCGCATCGATCACATCCTGTTGTCGCCGCAGGCAACTGACCGGCTGCGCCAATGCGACATCGACAAAGCGCCGCGGTCGCGCGACAAGCCGTCGGATCACACGCCGATCTGGTGCGAAATCGCCGCGCCCTAACTGGGCGCAGCGTTTCAAGGGTCAAAAATCAGGCCGAGCAAGCCGAGAGCGGCCGCGAGCATCGTCCAGGTCGCTGCTCGGGCGCGGCGAGGAACTGGACGGTGAGCGAGTTGAGCGTCAACGCCTGCGGTCCGTTAGTGCCGAATCCACCGTCGACGATGAAAAAGACGTTGGTGACGATCTGCGAGCCGTCCGCCGTCGGAAAGAACGAGGCGAAGGTGTGCAGGCTGCCACTGTTCTCGAAGCCGGTGTCGTTGGTGGCGTTAACGAAGCTGAAGTTCGGCGATGTGCCGAGAGGGACGCTGCAGAAATTGCCATTAGCCAGGCTAACAACGATACGCGGTGCGCTGATTAGAACTTGACGCCGTAACCCAGGCGGAAATTGTCGCCGAACTCGCCGTGCACGGTGCTGAAGTCCGGCGTGCGCGTCCGATCGAAGGACAGCATCAGGCTTTGGGTCTGGCTGAAATCGTAGCCCAGGCTCAACGTGCCGCGCACCGCCGCCGGCGCGCCGCCGGCCAGCGCCGCACGCATCGGATCGGTGCCGGGGCTCAAGAAACTGCCGGACAAACCGAAGCCGCCGTGGAAGTGGTCGCTGTCGAACAGGTTCCACGACAGGCCGGCCACGTTGCGCGTCGTGTTGCTCGCCGGATCGAGTTCGAGCGCCGCCTCCGGTCGCGGCGAGAAGATGAAGCTGAACGCGCTCTTGCTGCCCGGCGCGGTCAGCGCAATCTCGAAATTGTCGGTGCTACTTGCCGGCGGCGTCAGGTTCGGCAGGTTAAGCCGGAATTCCGGCAACGGTGCGCCGCCGCGGACCAGGGGGGTCGACTCGAGCGCATACGCCGGCAAGGCAGCCGCAACCGCGGCGGCCGTGACGACGGCGCACGCAAATCCCTTTCCAAGACGAACCATGACGACCTAACCGTGCCGGGCACGAAGACAACAGTAATTCTATCGACCCGCCCGCTTCGGTTCAACCGCAACCGACCCGCAAGCGCCCGACTCTGAAGCAGTAATTTATTGTATTTGCAGCTTATTCTTCGACTTACGCAATCCGTTTCGACCTGTGGCGGCGGGGTAACGGTGGCGTCCGCCAGTGGGATCTTCGATCGACCACGAGTCGTCATCGAGCGCCTGCACGTAGCATGGTCCCACCGGTACCTTGCCGTGGCCGCCCGGCAAATCGAGGACGTAGGTCGGCTGGCACAGGCCCGAAACCCGGCCGCGCAAGGTGCGCACGAGATCGCGGCCGGCTGCAAGCGTCGTCCGGAAATGTGCCGTGCCGCGCGCCAAATCGGCGTGGTGCAAATAATAGGGCTTCACCCGTATGGCGACGAGGCCGCGGAACAACGCCTCGAGCGTGGCAGTATCGTCATTGACGCCTTTGAGCAGGACGCTTTGGCCCAAGAGCGGAATGCCCGCCTTGCCGAGCCGCGTGCAGGCGGCACGCGCCGCGGCGGTCAATTCGCGCGGATGATTGGCGTGGATCGCGACATAGATTGCCTTGTCGGTGTCGAGCGCCGCAACCAGCGTCGGCGTCACGCGGCTCGGCTCGACGATCGGCACGCGCGTGTGGAAGCGGATCACCTGCACGTGTGGAATAGCGCCGAGCGCGCGCACGATTTCCTTCAACCGCCGCGCCGACAACAGGAACGGATCGCCGCCGGTGACGATGACTTCCCAGATCGCCGGCTTGCCGCGGATATAGGCGAGCGCCGCGGCGAGCTCGTGCGCGGTGAGCGCGCCGCCCTTCCCGACCGCCTCGCGTCGGAAGCAGAAGCGGCAATAGACCGGACAAACCAGCAGCGGCTTCAGCAGCACGCGATCCGGATAACGGTGAACGATGCCCTTGACCGGCGCAAAGCGGTCGTCGCCGATCGGATCGGCGCGCTCTTCGGACGCGACGCGCAACTCCGCCGCCGTCGGCAGGAACTGGCGCGCGATCGGCGCGCCACCGCTCTCGATCATGTCGACGACGTGCGGCGTGACGGCGACCGCGAAGCGGCGTGCGACACGCTCGACCTCGCGGCGGCGGCGCGCCGGCACCAGACCAGCGTCGACAAGTGCGTCGGCGCGGCGCAGGGTTTTCGCTTTCATCGGTCTAACTAGCCGCTACAGATCCGCGTAACAGTGCGTTTCGGCCTTGGCGCCGGGATGCACGACCGCGCCCTTTTCGGCATCGCCGACGGTCTGGGCATAGCGCCAGATCGCGCCCGATTGATATTCGGTCTTCTTGGCCTTCCAGGCCTTGCGGCGGCGCGCCAGTTCGGCACCGCTCAGCTTGACGTTGAGCGTCCCTTTGCCGGCGTCGATCTCGACGATGTCGCCATCCTTGAGCAAACCGATCGGACCGCCGACTGCCGCCTCGGGCCCAACATGGCCGATGCAGAAGCCGCGCGTGCCGCCGGAGAAACGGCCGTCGGTGATCAGCGCCACGTCCTTGCCGGCGCCCTGACCGTAAAGCGCCGCGGTGGTCGACAGCATCTCGCGCATGCCCGGACCGCCGCGCGGTCCCTCGTAGCGGATTACAAGCACATCGCCCTTCTTGTATTTCTTCGCCTCGACTGCGGCGAAGCAATCCTCTTCGCGGTCGAAACAGCGCGCCGGGCCGCGGAACTTCTGCTCGATGCCCTGCATGCCGGCGACTTTGCAGATCGCACCCTGCGGCGCGAGGTTGCCCTTGAGCACGATGAGACCGCCGGTCTTGGCCAGCGGCTTCTTGGTGGAATGCACGACGTCCTGGTTCTTGGGGACAACAGCGTCCTTGAGATTCTCCGCGATGGTCTTGCCGGTGACGGTCAGGCAGTCGCCGTGCAGATAGCCGCCGTCCAACAGCGCCTTCAGCAGCACCGGCACGCCGCCGACGCGGTGCAGATCCTGCATGACGTATTTGCCGCCCGGCTTGAAGTCGCCGATATAGGGTGTCTTCTTGAAGATCTTGCCGACGGCGTGGATGTCGAAGTCGATACCCGCTTCGTTGGCGATCGCCGGCAGATGCAGCGCCGCATTGGTCGAGCCGCCCGAGGCCGCGACCACCATCGCCGCGTTCTCGAGCGACTTCCTGGTGACGATGTCGCGCGGCCGGAGACCCCGGCGGATGAGCGCCATCACCGTTTCACCGGAAGCTTCGGCGTATTGGTCACGCGAATCATACGGCGCCGGCGTGCCGGCTGAACCGGGCAACGCCAATCCCAGCGCTTCCGAAACGCAAGCCATGGTGTTGGCGGTGAATTGGCCGCCGCACGAACCAGCCGACGGACAGGCGTGGCACTCGAGATCGTGCAGCTCTTCGTCGGTCATCTTGCCGGCGTTGTGCATGCCGACGCCTTCGAAGACGTCGACGATGGTGACGTCGCGGCCCTGAAAGCGGCCGGGCAGGATCGAACCGCCATACATGAACACCGACGGCACGTTCAAGCGCAGCATCGCCATCATCAAGCCGGGCAGCGACTTGTCGCAGCCAGCCAGGCCGACGAGCGCATCGTAGGAGTGGCCGCGCATGGTCAGCTCGACGCTATCGGCGATGACTTCGCGCGACACCAGCGACGATTTCATGCCCGCGTGGCCCATGGCGATGCCGTCGGTGACGGTGATGGTGGTGAATTCGCGCGGTGTGCCGCCGGCCGCCGCGACGCCTTTCTTCGCTGCCTGTGCCTGACGCGACAGTGCGATGTTGCACGGCGCGGCTTCGTTCCAGGTCGTGCACACGCCGACAATCGGCTGCGCCAGCTGCTCTTCGGTGACGCCCATGGCGTAGAACATCGAGCGGTGCGGCGCACGCTCCGGCCCGACGGTGATATGCCGGCTCGGCAGCTTCGATTTGTCGAAGGGTTTCTTGCTCATTCCATCGGGCATGGCGGCTCTCCTGCGGACCGGACGCCGCACCTTACAAAGCGCCGGGCCGGTTTGACTAGGGTTTCGCGGGATAGACGATGGCGACGACTTCGATCGCTTCGACGCCGCGCGGGCCTTTGAGCTCGACCACGTCGCCGACACGCGCCTTCAAGAGAGCGCGCGCCACCGGCGCGATCCAGCTCACCTGGCCGCGGTCGGCGTCGGCTTCGTCGATGCCGACGATGGTGATCGTGTGCTCCTTGTCGTCAGACGTCGCGTAAGTGACGGTGGCGCCGAAGAACACCTGCTCGCGGTTGGTCTGCGCCGCCGGATTGACGACTTCGGCGATTTCGAGACGTTTGGTCAGGAAGCGGATGCGGCTGTCGATCTCGCGCAATCGCTTCTTGCCGTAGATATAATCGCCGTTCTCCGAGCGATCGCCGTTGCCGGCGGCCCACGCCACCGTCTCGACCACCTTCGGCCGCTCGACCTTGATCAGCGCCTTGAGTTCGTCCTGCAAGCGGCGATGGCCGACAGCGGTGATGTAGTTCTTGGCGCCAACCGGCAGTGCCGGACCGCTGTCGAATTCGGCCTCGTCGGGCGCGTCGTCGGTTTCCTTGGTGAAAGCCTTGCTCATGACGCGATCTTGCCACCGCCGTGCCTGCGCGCCAAGATCGCCTGCATGGAAGGACGTCCCGCCCCCACGTTGTCGCAGCGCGCCGACGAGTTCGAACACCAGCAGCTCGCCGAGCTCGAACGGCTGGTCGACCGTTCGGTGCTATTCACCTCGGGCGACCGCGATCCGACCGAGCCGGTGCCGATGCGCTTCGAGACGCTGGCGCCGGGACAGCACGTGCTGATGGGCGACGATCCGCGCCTCAAGAAAATGCCGGCGAAACCGACGCTGACGGATTTCTTCCGGCTGCGCTTCGCGCCGGCGCATCACCTGTTGCAAAGCGCGACGCACGCGCGCAAGGCCGGCATGAGCGAGAAGGTCGTCACCGCCTGCCTGTTGCACGACATCGCCATTCTCGGATTCATCCGTGCCGATCACGGCTATTGGGGCGCACAGCTGGTCGAGCCTTATGTCGACGAGGAAGTGTCGTGGGCGATCCGTGCGCACCAGGCGCTGCGCTTCTTCGCCGACGAAAGCGTCGGCTACACCTATCCCGAAATGTACGTCCGGCTGTTCGGCGCCGACTACAAGCCGGAGCCCTACGTCGAAGAAGCCTATCGCCGCGCGCGCCAGCACAAATGGTACATGACCGCGCGTTTGATCACGGTTTACGACGTCTATTCCTTCGACGCCAACGCCCAGGTGAGCTTCGACGACTTCGCCGACATCCTCGGCCGCAATTTCAAGCAGCCCACCGAGGGCCTCGGCTTCGACAACAGCCCGGTTGCGCACATGTGGCGCACCATCATCTGGCCGACGAAGTTTCTCTAGCGGCCTCCGACGCGCTAACGGCCCGGCGCGCGATAAGTCGCCGGCTTGCCGATCGCGGCGTCGGCCTCTTCGACCGTCAGCAGCGGCGTTATGCTGAGTTGCGCCGGGCCTGCGGCGTTGACCGCGAACGAAAACGCCGCGGCGGCGCCGTTATCGGGCAGCTCGACAATCGAAACGACATCGTCGCTGCCGAAGGCCAGGTAGAAGCACTCGAGTTTACCGCCAAGCGATTCAACCAGCTTGGTTACTGCGGCGCGCCGGCCTGAAGGCTTGTCCTTGATCAGGCCCCTGACGCCCTCCGCAGTGTACGAGGCACGTGCGAGATATTTCGCCACCGGTCCCTCCCTGTTTATGCTGGCAAGGTAACCGAGGATAGCACTCCGCCGGCATCTGCGGTACCAACGGTCGGCGACGGCATGGGAGACCCCGCATGATTCGCATCGATCCCAAGACCACGGCCTGCGTCACTATCGACATGCATCGCGGCCATCTCGATCCGGCGGTGGCGACCTTGCCCCTGCCGGCGGAACGCTGCGGACCGGTGATCGCGCGCTCGGCCAAGCTATTCGACGCATTGCGCCGGCGCGGCGTGCCGATCGTGCACGTCGTTACCGAATACCGCGACCCGGACGAGATCAAGAGCAACCCGTTCTGGCACGGCGAGCCAGGCGACAACCGGCCGAAGATGCGCCAAGGCGCGTTCACGCATAATCTCGTCGGCAGCCGCGGCACCGAGATCATTCCGGACCTCTTGCGCGACGGCGACCATGTCGTGCGCGGCAAGAAGCGCTACAGCCCCTATCTCGGCACCGACTTGTTGTTCCTGCTCAGAAGCCGGCTCGGCGTCGGCACGCTGATTTTGGCCGGCATCAACACCACGTCGTGCGTACTGTGCTGCGCCTTCGAATCCACCAATCTCGATTTCAAGGTGGTGATCGCGTCCGATGCGGTCGACACCATGGACGGGCCGGAGATGCACCGCTTCGCGCTCGACCTGATGGGACGTACCGTCGGCTGGCCAATGACCAACGACGAGATCGCGCAGGCGCTGGCAGCTTAGCTAAATATTACGCGCCGCCGATGCGGGCGAGAGCCGCATCGAGCCGCGTGAGCGCGGCCCGCGCCTCGGCCTGGCGCTCGCGCTGTTCGTCGATCGCCTCGGTCTTAGCCTTGGAAAGGAACTGCTCGTTGCCGAGCTTGGCGGCGATCTTGTCGAGCTCGATACGGATGCTCTGCGCCTCCTTCTGCAATCGCGCGCGCTCCTTGCCGACGTCGATGGCGCCGGCAAAGTCGAGCAACAGCGACGCGCCTTCGACCACCACCTGGATGGTGTTCTGCTTAGCCGGCGCCGTCGCGTCCACCGGGTGGATGCGCTTGAGTCGCGCGAGACGGCGGATCAGCGCATCGTGGCGGGCGAGCCAATCTTTTTCGTCGCCGCCGGCCTCGGTGACATAAGCCGCGATCTCCTGCGCCGGCGGCACGTTCATTTCGGCGCGCGCGGTGCGGATCTGCGCGATCAGCGCCACCACCCAGTCCATCTCGGCTGCGGCGTCGTGATCGACCAATTCGGCATCGAGTGCCGGCCATTGGCTCTGGATAAGCAGGCCGCCTTTGCCATCGGCCAGATGCTTCCATAGCTCCTCGGTGACAAAGGGCATGATCGGATGCAGCAGGTGCACGAGCCGCGACAGCACCCAGGCCGTCATCGCGCGGGTCTCAGCCTTGGCAGCGACGTCGGTGCCGGTCAGCAGCGGCTTGGAAAACTCGACGTACCAGTCGCAGTACGTGCCCCAGGTGAAGTGATAGAGCGTATCGGCGGCGGCGTTGAATTCGAACGCCTCGAGCGCCTCGGTCGCGCGCAGCGCCGCCTGCGTCAGCGCACCGGCGATCCATTTGTTGAGCGTCAGCTTCG
>JAGXBG010000157.1 GCA_018971215.1 Alphaproteobacteria bacterium | reverse complement strand
TCGACGCCGGGGCGATGGTGAAGTTCTACGAGGGTCTGGTGGCGCGCTATCCCATCGTCTCGATCGAGGACGGCATGGCCGAGGACGATTGGGCCGGCTGGCAGGCGATCACATCCGCGCTCGGCAAGAAGATCCAGCTCGTCGGCGACGATCTCTTCGTCACCAATCCCAAGCGCTTGGCCGAAGGCATCGAAAAACGCGTCGGCAACGCCATCCTGATCAAGGTCAATCAGATCGGCTCGCTCAGCGAGACGCTCGAGACCATGGCGCTGGCGCGCCGCGCCAATTATGCCCAGGTGATGTCGCACCGCTCGGGCGAAACCGAGGACGCGACCATCGCCGATCTCGCGGTCGGCACCAACTGCGGTCAGATCAAGACCGGCTCGCTGGCGCGCTCTGACCGGCTCGCCAAGTACAACCAGCTCATCCGCATCGAGGAACAGCTCGGCGCCGCCGCGCGCTATCCCGGCCGCGCCGCGTTCCGGCGGTAATTTCGCCCGCTATTTTGGGCGGATGGCCGGGTCAGGCCCGGCCATGACGAAACCACGAATCGTACCCGCTCAGGCTCAGATTTCGCCGTAGAGTCGGCTAACGACTCGTTGATTCAAAATCCGGGAATCGGAATTCATTTGACCCGATGACTCGACCGTGATTCAAACGAGTCGTCATGGACGTGCTTTATGCGCTGCGCGCCCGCGCGCGCCAGATCGTCGGTCCGGTGCTGGGCTTCACGCTCTGCGCCTACTTCGCCTATCACTTGGTCGAAGGCGACCGCGGCTTGCTGGCCTTGTGGGATCTGCAAACCCAGGTGCGCGATGCACAGGCGACCTTGAGCCGCCTCCAGGCCGAGCGCGATCCGTTGGCGAAGCGCGTTGCGCTGCTGCAGGGCAATCACATCGATCGCGACTTTCTCGACGAGCGCGTGCGCGCGGTGCTGAACTACGGCGCGCCCGGCGATCTCGTCATCTATTACCCGCCGTCGAAATAGCACGATCGGATTCGTGGGATGAGCCGCGCACGGCAATGCCGTCCGCGGAAAAATCACACGCCCGCGCCCGTGGTCCGCGATACTTTCGAGCGTCATAGGGCCGGAATGCGACCGACGTCCGGCAAGCTTTTCAGATGACTTAACTTGGAAATAGTTAAGTTTCATTTTGCTTTGCATAACAATCCTTTGTGAAGAGTTTCGTTGCAATGTTGGCAATGGCTGGGTAGGGATAGCGGTGCGTCGCCGCGGTCGCTGTGCCGCCGCTGAGTTACCGGGAGACACCATGGCCGTAGCCGCCAAGCGCAAGCCCAAGTCCCGCCCCGACGAGCCCGCCGAAGCCGAAGTCTCGACCGAGAAACTGCTCGACCTCTACCGCAACATGCTGCTGATCCGCCGCTTCGAGGAGAAGGCGGGCCAGATGTACGGCATGGGGCTGATCGGCGGTTTCTGCCACCTCTATATCGGCGAGGAAGCGGTGGTCATCGGCGCCATGGCCGTCGCCGAACCCGGCGACACCGTCATCACCGCCTATCGCGATCACGGCCACATGCTCGCTTGCGGCATGGATCCGAAAGGCGTCATGGCCGAGCTCACCGGCCGCCGCACCGGCTATTCGCACGGCAAGGGCGGCTCGATGCACATGTTCTCGCGCGAGAAGAATTTCTTCGGCGGCCACGGCATCGTCGGCGCCTGCGTGCCGCTTGGCACAGGCTTGGGATTTGCCCACCGCTACCGCGACAACGGCCGCGTCTCGCTGACCTTTCTCGGCGACGGTGCGATGAACCAGGGTCAAGTCTACGAAAGCTTCAACATGGCGGCGTTGTGGAAGCTGCCGGTGGTCTACATCATCGAGAACAATCGCTACGGCATGGGCACCTCAATCGCGCGCTCGTCCGCGTCGCCCAATCTGTTCGGCCGCGCCGCGCCTTTCGGCATCCCTGGCTACCAAGTCGACGGCATGAACGTGCTGGCGGTGATCGCGGCCGTGCAGGAAGCCGTCGAGCATGCGCGCAGCGGCAAGGGTCCGTTCATCCTCGAGATGCTGACCTATCGCTATCGCGGTCACTCGATGTCCGATCCCGCCAAGTATCGCAGCAAAGACGAAGTCAGCCGCATGCGTCAGGAGCACGATCCGATCGACCAGGTGCGCAAACGGCTGATCGACGGCGGTCTCGCCGACGAGAATCGGCTCAAGGGCATCGACAACGCGGTCAAGGCGCAGATCACCGAAGCGGCCGATTTCGCGCAGCAGAGCCCCGAGCCCGACCCGAGCGAGCTGTGGACCGACGTCTACGGCGAAGAATCCGAGGGTGATGTCCCGCAAAGCGGGGCGGGGGCGTAAACATGGTCGATATTCTGATGCCGGCGCTCTCGCCGACCATGACCGAGGGCAAGCTCGCCAAGTGGCACAAGCAGGTCGGCGACGCGGTCAAAGCGGGCGACGTACTCGCCGAAATCGAAACCGACAAGGCGACGATGGAATTCGAAGCGGTCGACGAAGGCACGCTTGCCGAGATCCTGGTGCCTGAAGGCAGCGAGCACATCGCCGTCAACGCGCCGATCGCGCGCATCGCCGGCGAAGGTGAGTCCGCGAAACCCGCTGCGGCCAAGGCTGCGCCGCAAGCGGCGGCGCCGATGCCGGTCGCCAAAGCGCCGGCCCCGCAGCCGCCATCACAACCGGTGAGCGCGCCGACAGCGCTGCGGCCTGCGGCCGAAAGCGAATGGGCCGGACCGACGACCACCGTCACCGTGCGCGAAGCCTTGCGCGATGCGATGGCCGAAGAGATGCGCCGCGACGGCGACGTTTTCCTGATCGGCGAGGAAGTCGCCGAATACCAGGGCGCTTACAAAGTGAGCCAGGGCCTGCTCGAGGAATTCGGTGCGCGCCGCGTCATCGACACGCCGATCTCGGAATACGGCTTTGCCGGCCTCGGCGTCGGCGCTGCGATGGCCGGTCTGCGGCCCATTGTTGAATTCATGACGTGGAATTTCGCCATGCAGGCGATCGACCATCTGGTCAATTCGGCCGCCAAGACACGCTACATGTCGGGCGGTCAGATGCATTGCCCGATCGTCTTCCGCGGCCCCAACGGCGCGGCCGCGCGCGTCGCGGCGCAGCACAGCCAGGATTACGCCTCGTGGTATGCGCACGTGCCCGGCCTCAAGGTGGTCGCGCCCTATAGCGCCGCCGATCACAAAGGCCTGCTCAAGGCGGCGATCCGCGATCCCAATCCGGTGATCTTCCTCGAGAACGAGATGCTCTACGGCGCCAGCTTCCCGGTGCCGAACGACACCGACTACATCGTGCCAATCGGCCGCGCGCGCATCGTGCGGCCCGGCGAGCACGTCACCATCACCGCCTATTCGCGCATGGTCGAAGTCGCCGAGCGCGCCGCCGAAGCGCTTGCTGCCGACGGCATCTCGGCCGAAGTGATCGATCTGCGGACGCTGCGGCCGCTCGACGTCGAGACCGTCGTCGAAAGCGTCAAGAAGACCAACCGGCTGGTTTCGGTCGAAGAAGGCTGGGCTTTCGCCGGCATCGGCGCCGAGACCGCGGCGCAGATCATGGAACAGGCGTTCGATTGGCTCGATGCGCCGCCGGCGCGTGTCGCGGGCAAGGACGTGCCGATGCCCTATGCCGCCAATCTCGAGCATCTCGCCTTGCCGCAGCCGGAAGACGTCGTCGCCGCGGCCAAAGCCGTCGGCTATCGCTGAGCGCGCACATGCCGACGCAAATCCTCATGCCGGCCCTTTCGCCCACCATGACCGAGGGCAGCCTCGCCAAGTGGCACAAGAAGGAAGGCGACGCGGTCAAAGCCGGCGACGTCCTGGCCGAGATCGAAACCGACAAGGCGACGATGGAATTCGAGGCGGTGGACGAGGGCACCCTCGGCCGCATCCTGGTGCCCGAAGGCACCCAGCACGTCCAGGTCAACCAGCCGATCGCCGTGATCCTTGGCGAAGGCGAAAGTGCGGCCGACATCAAGGCGGCGGTGGCGGTGAAACCCGCCGCCGCGCCCGCACCCAAAGCCGAAGCGAAACCAGCCGCGCCGTTGCCGAAGCAAGAACCCACCCCCACCCAACCCCTCCCCCCTCGAGGGGGAGGGTTAGGGAGGGGGGCATCGGCGTCACCGGTTGCGCCGTCGCGAACCGACGGCGCGCGCGTTTTCGCCAGCCCGCTGGCGCGGCGGCTGGCGCGTAACGCCAAGCTCGATCTTGCCAATCTCCGCGGCAGCGGTCCGCACGGCCGTATCGTCAAGGCCGACGTCGAAGCGGCGATGGCGGGCGGCGGTGCCGCTGCCCCCGGCATTCGCGCGCCGAGCTACCGCAAGGAGCGCGTCGTCGCCGAGGCCGGCAACCTGACTTATACCGAGGTTCCGTTGTCGCCGATGCGCCGTGTCATCGCCACGCGCATGGCGGAATCGATGACGCACACGCCGCATTTCTTCCTGACCATCGATTGCGAAATCGACTCCCTGCTTCGGGCGCGGCAGGACCTCAACAACGCCGCCGGCCTCAAGGTCTCGGTCAACGATTTCGTCATCCGCGCCGCCGCTTTGACGTTGCGGCAGATGCCGTTGGCCAATGCGTCCTACACCGACGACGCGATCCTGCGCTGGAACGAAGTCGACATCGCCGTTGCCGTCGCGCTCGACGATGGCCTGATCACGCCGATCGTCAAGAACGCCGACCAGAAGCGCGTGCCGCAGATCGCCGCCGAGATGCGCGATCTCGGCATGCGTGCACGCCAGGGCAAGCTCAAGCTCTCGGAGTTCCAGGGTGGCACCTTCTCGATCTCCAATCTCGGCATGTACGGCGTGCGCGAGTTCACCGCGGTGATCAACCCGCCGCAGGCCTGCATCCTTGCGATCGGTGTCGGCGAGGAGCGGCCGGTGGTGCGCAACGGCGGCCTTGCCGTCGCGCACGTTATGACCTGCACACTCGGCTGCGACCACCGCGTGCTCAACGGCGCCGAAGGTGCGCAGTGGCTGCAAGCCTTCAAGAAGCTGATCGAGGCGCCGGCGGCGCTGCTGGTCTAGGAGAACGCATGGCCGACACTTCGTTCGATGTGATCGTCATCGGCGGCGGGCCGGGCGGCTACGTCGCCGCCATCCGCGCGGCGCAGCTCGGCATGAAGACTGCGGTGGTCGAGCGCGAGCATCTCGGCGGCATCTGCCTCAACTGGGGCTGCATCCCGACCAAGGCGCTGCTGCGCACGTCGGAGATCAACCATCTGCTGCACCATCTGCCGGAGTTCGGCTTCGCCGCCGGGCCGGTGCCAGGCTTCGACCTGGCCGCGGTGGTGAAGCGCTCGCGCGGCGTGGCGAAACAGCTGTCGTCCGGCGTCGCGCATCTGTTGCGCAAGAACAAGGTCACCGTGTTCGACGGCGAGGGCAAGCTCGCCGGCAAGCACACGCTGGCGGTCACGAAGGCCGGCAAGCCGGTCGCCACCTTGACCGCGCCGCACATCATCCTCGCCACCGGCGCCCGCGCCCGCCAACTGCCGGGGATCGAGGCGGACGGGAAGCTGATCTGGACCTACAAGGAAGCGATGGTCCCGCCGACGATGCCGAAATCCCTGCTGGTGATCGGCTCCGGCGCCATCGGCATCGAATTCGCCAGTTTCTATCGCAACATGGGCGCCGAGGTCACGGTGGTCGAAGTGCTCGACCGCGTCCTGCCGGTGGAAGACGCCGACATCTCCGCCTTCGCGCACAAGGCGTTCGAGAAGCAGGGCATGAAGATCCTGACCTCGGCCGCCGTGAAGGGCGTGAAGAAAGCCGCCGACAGCGTCGCCGTCACGGTCGAGCAAGGCGGCAAGAGCCAGGACATCACCGTCGCGCGCGTGATCTCCGCCGTCGGCATCGTCGGCAACGTGGAGAACATCGGCTT
>JAGXBG010000013.1 GCA_018971215.1 Alphaproteobacteria bacterium | reverse complement strand
TCTGGTCGTAGGCCGTGTAAACCGCCCCGCCCGTCTCCGCCAAGACCTTCGTGATCGCCGCCGTCAGCGATGTCTTCCCGTGATCAACATGCCCAATCGTCCCCACATTGCAATGCGGCTTGTTCCGTTCAAATTTCGCTTTCGACATGTCCGGCTTCCTATCGCTTGAAGACAATCCCAGTCGGCGTTGGAGCGGGTGATGGGAATCGAACCCACGTAGCCAGCTTGGAAGGCTGGAGCTCTACCATTGAGCTACACCCGCCCAAAGGCCGATGCCGCGTTGCTTGCCGATCCATCACCTCGTTCCACCGCCCCGAGGAATGGTGGAGGGGGGTGGATTCGAACCACCGAACTCCGAAGAGGGCAGATTTACAGTCTGCTGCGTTTGACCGCTCCGCAACCCCTCCAAAATTCCACGGCTCGGCGGCAAGTGATTGCGGGTCTTAGAGATTCGGCCTGTTTCTGTCAACCGGCAACCGCCCTGCGACTTGCGGCTGTATGGCGTCCGGCTATGCTCGCCGCCGGCAGGCGACACGATGCGCGAACGGGACACTCACGACAAGGCGGCGGCGTGGCTTTACGGCCGGCACGCGGTCGAAGCGGCGCTCGGAAACCCCGCGCGGCGATGCTCGCGGCTGGTCGCGCTGCGCGAGACCGCGGCCGAGGCCGAGACGCTGCTGCGCGGCGCGCGCGCCAAGCCGCCGCGCGCCGGCGTCGAAATCGTCGAGCGCCGGGCGCTGGAAAAAATCCTGCCCAACGGCGCCGTACACCAGGGCCTGGCGCTGGCCGCCGAGCCGCTGCCGGCGGTGGACTTTGAGTCGATTCTGACGACCGCAGCGACGCCGGGTACGCCCCAAACCGTCGTCGCGCTCGACCAGGTGACCGACCCGCACAATGTCGGCGCGATCCTGCGTTCGGCCGCGGCGTTCGGCGCGCTGGCGGTGATCGTACCCGAGCACGGCGCACCCAGCGTTACCGGCGCGCTTGCCAAGGCGGCATCGGGCGCGCTCGAGGAAGTGCCGCTGCTGCGCGTCGCCAACCTGTCGCGCGCGCTCGAGAAACTCAAGCAGGCGGGCTTCTGGTCGCTCGGCCTCGACGAGAACGCCGTGCAGACCGTCGCCGCGCTCGACCTGCCCGAGCGGGTCGTTTTGGTGCTCGGCGCCGAAGGCAGCGGCTTGCGCCGGCTGACGCGCGAGCATTGCGATTTCCTGGCGCGGCTGCCGACGCGCTCGGCGATGGCGTCGCTCAACGTGTCGAACGCGGCAGCCGTTGTGCTCTACGCGCTTGCGCAACGCGCGTAGATATCACGCGTCGGTCACAGCACCGTTTCATTTCCTGACCATTTATTAGTTAATAAATAGTTAAGATCCGCGGCCTTCGATCAGAGGAACTGGGGCGGAGACGGCTGATGACCGACCGATTAGCCGGGCTGATCACGGCACCAACCACCGAACTTTCCCGCATCCTGACCCGGCTGCGCGCATTGCGGACTTGGCGTGAAGAATTGGCCGTCGTCGCCATCATCGGCGCCATGAGTGCGGCCGCCTTCGCCGCCATCGTGCTGCGCAACGGCATGTTCACCTATACGCTCGATGCGCCATACGACCACCTGACGGTTGCCGACCAAATCCTACACGGCAATTACGGAATCAACGCGGGCGAACCCGACGCCGCGGTGTCGTCGATCTTTTATCCGTTCCTGCTCGCTCCGATCGTCGCATTCGGCGCCGGCATGTACGCGCCGCTGATCGTGACATTCCCGGCGACAGTCGCGATCGGCCTCCTGTTGTGCTGGATCGCCGACGAAGCAGCCATTCCGTTTCGGCAGCTTCCGTTTCCGGGCTTCGTCGCGCTCAGCTGCGCCGTCATTCTTGCACTCAACCTTATCGGCCTCGAGTTCACGGGGCTCGAGCATTCGCTGCATACGGCATTGGCGCTCGGCTCGTTGCTCGGATTCGTCCGCTTCCTGCGCCGGCGCGTGGTCGACTGGTGGTGGCTGGCCTGCATCGTGCTGCAGCCGTTGATCCGCTTCGAGGGCGTTGCGTTTCTTGGGGTCGAAGTCTGCTTTCTCCTCGCCTTCCGGAAATTCCGGCCGGCGGCGATCGTCATTGGCGCGACTGTCCTCCTGCTTGGCGGCTACGGCCTCTTTCTTCATACGCTGGGTCTGCCGCCGATCCCCAATTCGGTAACCGGGCGCTCCCGCATCGTCGCCGACAGCCTCGGACAGCTCATCACGCCGCCGAGCCTGATCGCGATCCTGATCGCGAACTTCAAGGGCAACCTGTTCAAATACGGCGGCGTGCTGATCACGATGATGGTGGCGGGGCTGCTTGCCTGGTTCGCAGGCGCGCACGACATCCGCGCCCTGTCGCGCAACGAGATTGTCAGGGGCTCGGTCGTGATTTTCGTGGCGCTTACCAGCCTGGCACAGCTCATCGGCGGCAGCCTCGACTCCTATTCACGCTACGAGATTTACGTCATAGCGCTCGACGTGGCGGCGCTCGTGATCGTCTACCGCGAGCCGGTCGAACGCTGGATCCGGCGCGCCGACCTCATGCGCTGCGGTTTCATGGCGCTGCTCATCGTGCTCACATTTTCGGGCTACGTGCGCCGCAATCTGGTCACGCCCGAAGCGGCGGCCAACGTCTACGAGCAGCAGTACCAGCTGCACCGGCTGGCGACCGAGTTTTATCGCGGGCCGATCGCCACGGATCATCTGGGTTGGGTCACGTATCGCAACCCCTATTACGTGCTCGATCTGTTTGGCGTCGGATCGGAGAGCGCACGCCGGCTGCGCGCGGGCGCGCTATCGCCGGCGTGGATGGACCAACTGACGCGCGATCACGGCATCGGCCTTGCCATGATGTATCCGAATCTCGACCCTCAGGTGCCGGTATCGTGGCAGCCGATCGCCGAGCTCCGTTTGATCGACCGAGCGCACACCGTCGCCGGCCCGATTGTCACGTTTTTCGCCGTGACGCCGCACGATCGCACAAGGATTTTGGCCGCGCTGCGGCTGTTCGGCCCGACCTTGCCCGAGGGCGACGTCCTGACCTTCCTCGATGCCAAAGCCACGCCAGAGCTTTCGAGCAAGTAGCCACCGGCCGATTCGACGTGAGACCGGCTTGCTGGTTACCCGCCAGGGGCAGTATGACGGGCGCGTATTCGGACGGTTGCGATCACGCTTGCCGGGTTAGCTCAGCGGTAGAGCAGCGGTTTTGTAAACCGAAGGTCGGGAGTTCAATCCTCTCACCCGGCACCATCGTCCACCGTGATTCTTCTTCGCGTTCGTGCCCGGCTGCAAATGTGGCGATTTGGCGGCGGCGTCGCCGGGGTATTTCGGTGACCTGTCGGGGATAGAAGCACGCGCCACCCCATATCAAAGGCGAGGCCCGACGATCAACGGCGGGCCGCGGTCCTTCGAGTGAGGTGACGCCATGATGACGAAGACGCTCATCCGCGGACTGGTCCTCGGCGCGTTGGCTCTGGCGCTGAGCGGTTGCTATTACGGTCCGCCTCCGGCGCCGGCTTACGGCTATTACGGCTACGGTTATCCGGCGTATCCGTCGTATGGGTATTATTACGGCCCGTCGGTTTCGTTCGGTTACTTCGGCGGCGGCTGGCACCATCACGACTGGCACTGAGCCGGCGCCGCGCGAGCGCCTAGGCGGCGGCGCGCGCGACGATGTGGAAGATGTGCCAGTGCTTGGCCTCGCCGCGCGGCGTGACCGCGTCGGTTTCTTCCTCCTCGAACATCTCGATTGTCCAGCCGGCGAACAGCGCACGCGCCGTGTCGCGACCGTGCGTGGTCAAGCCCGGCCGGCCGGCCCAGCCGTCGCGTTCGCCATAAAGCTGACCCGCGAAGCGGCCGCCCGGCAGCAGCGAGGCGCGCAGCCGCGCCCATAAATCGGGGAAGCGCTCGGGCGGACACAGCGGCAACGCGAAACTGGCGTTGACCAGATCGGCTCGCGGCCACGAAACATCGACGAACGAGCCGTGCCGTGTCACCAGTCGCGCGCCCGGCGGCAGATCGCGACGCGCGCGCAAACGGGCGAGCGCGGTCGCATCGCTGTCGATCGCCAACACGGACCAGCCGAGTTGCAGCAAGACGATCGCATCGCGCCCTTCGCCCGCGCCGAGATCGACCGCGAAACCGACGCGGTTCTCGGCCTCGAACGCGGCGAGTGCGCGCAATAGCGTCGCGCGCGGCGGCCGGCCAGCAACCGCCGCGTGGTAAGCGCGAAACCGTTTTTCGTCCGCATCCATCGATCGGCCTTTCGGCATCAACGGCGTCGGCGGATTTTACAGTCTCGCCGCGCCGCGGCGCGACGTTTCCCGGAAAGCCGCGCGTTGCCGCCGCTGGCACACGGCTTGCGATAGAGGTTACGGACGCGTTGTGCGCCCCAAGCGGCAGCAAGCCGCAGACGAGAAGAGCCCGTTCGGCGGTCATTCGCTGCTGAGCGCGGCCTAGGCAGGAGCCGGTTGCGCGCAACGCGGCCACGGCTTATCACAGCCGCGGCTTCGGCAGGACGGTGCGGCGCGCGCATGGGGACGAACGCGACGGTAACGGGAGCGATCGTGCTGGCCGCCGGATTCGGCAGCACGATCCTGACCGCGTTCACGCGCGATTGGCTGCGTCGCCGGGCGATTCTCGACCAGCCCGGCGAACGCTCCTCGCATGCGACGCCGGTGCCGCGCGGCGCCGGACTCGCTGTCGTTCTGGTCCTGGTAATCGCCTGGCTCGGACTCACGGCGTGGCTTCCGCTACCGCCGGACACCGTCGTCATCGCGCTCTTGGCGTTCGCCCTGGCGCTCTTATCGTTCGTCGACGATCTGCGCGGTCTTCCCGTCGTCGTACGGCTGGCGGCTCATTTCATCGCGGCTGTCGTCGCGCTGGCATTCTTTCCGCATGACGCACTCGTATTCCAGGGTCTGTTGCCGTTGCCGCTCGATCGCACTGCGGCGGCGCTGCTGTGGGTGTGGTTCGTCAATCTCTACAACTTCATGGATGGCATCGACGGCATCACCGGCGTCGAGACCGCCTGCATCGGCCTCGGCGTCGCGATTGTGTCGTACGCCGGCGGACGTGACCTTGCAGTACCGGCGTTGGTTGCCGTTGCGGTCGTGCTCGGATTCCTGCGTCTCAACTGGCAGCCGGCCAGCGTGTTCCTCGGCGACGCCGGCAGCGTGCCGCTCGGATATGTCATGGGCTGGCTGCTGCTCGTGCTGGCGCGCCATGGGCTGTGGGCGCCGGCGCTGATCTTGCCGCTCTATTACCTGGCCGACGCGACGGTGACGTTGGCGCGGCGTGCGCGGCGAGGCGAGGCGCTGTGGCGGGCACATCGCGATCACTTTTATCAGCGGGCGCTGCACGACAACGATCACGCTGCGGTGGCATTGCTAGTGCTGGCCGGCGACGTCGGTCTGGCCGTGCTGGCGCTGCTGGCGCTGGCGCGACCGCTTATTGCTGTCTGCCTCGCAGCGATCCTGACGGCAGCGATGCTCGTGCTTTTCGCACGACGCGGCGCGGCTGATTAACACCCCGCGCGTCGACGATGCCGACTACCGCCGATTCACGTCCCGTCGTGATCCTAGGCGCCGCCGGATTTATTGGCCGCGCGCTCGCTGTGCATTTGGCAGCGAACGGCGTTGCGGTGCGTGCGGTGACGCGCGGCGCCGCCACCTTCGCCACGCCGATCGAAGCCCGCGCCGCCGGCACGCTCGATCGCAACAGCGATTGGCACGATCTTCTGTCCGGCGCACGCGCGGTGGTCCATCTTGCCAGCCGCGCCCACGTGCCGGCGGGTGACGCCGCCTGGTTCGCGGCCGAACGCGACACCGCCGCCGCCATCGCGTCCGCCGCGGCGGCGGCCGGCGTCCAGCGCACGATCCTGCTCAGCTCGATCAAGGTCCTCGGCGAAACGACAACCGATCGCCCGTTTTCGGCGACCAGCTCGCCCGCGCCGCAAGACATTTATGGCCGGGTGAAGCTCGCCATCGAGACAGCGATGCAGCAACACGGCGCGCCGGGCCTGACGATCATTCGGCCGCCGCTGGTCTATGGCCCCGGGGTCAAAGGCAACTTCCGTGCGCTGTTGCGGTCAATCGACCGCGGCGTGCCGCTGCCGCTGGCGGCGATCCGCAACCGGCGCGCCTTCGTCTTCCGCGACAATCTGCTGGCGCTGATCGCAACGGCGCTGGCGCATCCGGCGACCGACGGACAAACCTTTCTGGTGCGCGACAACGACGAGATCGGCACGCCACAGCTGGTGCGCGAGATCGCCCGCCGTATCGGCAAGCGGGCGCGTCTCTTTCCGGTCGCACCACAGCTATTGCGCGTCGCATCCACGGCCATCGGCCGCGGCGATGCCGCCGAGCGGCTGATCGGCTCGCTGACGATCGACGACAGCGCAACGCGCACGCGCCTGGGATGGCGGCCGCCGATCAGCCTGGCCGAGGGGCTCGACATCACCTGCCGATGGTTTGTCGACGCCGAAGGTGCGCGGGTGCGTGGTTCTCGCCTATAAAGCGCGCATGGAGGTGGCCACCGTTTCCGCCCGTACGAGCGCGCCGGCGATCATCCTGGCGACGGCGGGATTGGTCGCGCCGCCGCTGGCCGTTTTGGCGCCGTTGGGTATCGCGCCGCTGTTGAGCGTCACTGCCGTCGCGTTGATTGTCGCCGCGCCGCGCCGATTGCTCGCCGCCGGAAAGCCATTGTGGCCGATGGCGGCACTGTGGGTCGCGCTTTCTGTTTTTGCATTACTGTCAGCGACATGGTCGATCCTGCCGCGTCACAGCCTGGCCGAAGGCGGCCGGTTCTTGGTCATCGGGATGGAGGGATTGATCGCGCTCGCAGCTGCGCGCGCGCTCGCGGCCCATGAGAAGGGATACGTCGGCGTCGCGGCAGTCATCGGTACGGCGCTGGGTGCTGGCTTGTTGTTGTTCGAATGGGCGACCGGCGCGGCGTTGGCGCATTGGATTCTGGGATTGAGCCGCATCTACACGGTCTGGCTGTCGCGCTACGACCGCGGCGTGACCGGCTTGGTGCTGGTGTTCTGGCCGGCGCTCGTAGCGCTGCGGCGATGGCGCGCCCTGCAAGTCGCCCTCGCGGCCGCGGTCGCGTTATGCGTCGTGCTGATGTGGAGCGCCGCATCGCTCATCGCGCTTGCCGCGGGCTTCATCGCCTTTGCCGTGGCAGCGCGCACGCCACGGCTGGTGGCTGGCGTGCTGGCCGCGACATTGATCCTCGGTGCCGCGCTCTTGCCTGTGATCGTTCCAACGTATCAGCGCACTGTGCAGATCCAGCACGACGCACCGTGGATCAAGACCTCGGGTATCCATCGCTTGCTGATCTGGCGGTTCGCCGCCGAACGCATCGCCGAGCGGCCGCTGCTCGGCTGGGGCATGGATGCATCGCGCGAGATTCCCGGCGGCAAACGCGATTTCAGCACGACATTGCCGGGTATCGAGCTGAGCCCCGGGCACGATGCCATGCCGCTGCATCCGCACGACGCGTTGTTGCAGTGGCGCGTCGAGCTTGGAATTCCGGGCACGATCCTGTGTCTGGCGATCGCCGTCTGGGCGCTCTACCGCGTCGGCTGGCGGTTCGGCAGCGGCCGCGAAGCCCAGGCGGCTTCGCTCGGCTGGGCGGCGACGGTGACGGTCATCGCGCTGTTGAGTTTCGGCATCTGGCAGGAATGGTGGCTGTCGGTCATTTGGCTCACCGCGTCATTGCTCGCCGCGAGTGCCAGCGATGTCGCTTAAACGGCCGAAGCTGATCTTCCTTGTCACCGAGGATTGGTATTTCTGCTCGCATCGACTGCCGATGGCACGCGCCGCACTCGATTGTGGCTTCGATGTCGCGGTAGCAACCCGTGTCACGGCGCACGGCGACGCGATCCGCGCCGCCGGTTTTACGGTTCATCCCTTGCGGTGGAGACGACGCGCGATCGGGCCCTTCGCTAATCTGGCGGCGATCGGCGAAATCTGGCGGCTCTATCGCCGCGAACAGCCGCTGGTCGTGCACCATGTCTCGCTGAAGCCCGCCCTGCTGGGCGGCATCGCCGCGCGTTTCGCTGGCGTGCCTGCCGTCGTCGGCATGGTCACCGGCATGGGCTATCTCGGCGGCTCGGACCGGCCCGGAGCACGCCTGCTGGCGCGGCTGGCCCGCCTCATCGCGCCCGTGGCGCTGTTCGGCCGACGCGGCCGCGTGATCGTGCAGAACGAGGAGGATCGACGGGCGCTTGCCGCCACCTGCCCAAGCAAGGCCGCGCGCATCGTGCTCATCCCCGGTTCGGGCGTTGATCTTACGCGGTTTGCGCCAGCGCCCGAACGGTCCTCGCCGCCGGTAACGGTCGCCTATGCCGGACGCATGATCGCGATCAAAGGCGTTGCGACCCTGATCGCCGCGCAGCAGCGTGTGCACGAACGGGGCATCGATCTGCGCCTCGTGCTGGCAGGCGATGCCGACGACGAAAATCCCAGCGCGATCGACCGCGCGACACTGACGCACTGGGCAAAGCTTCCGGGCATCACGTGGCTCGGCCGGTGCGAGGATATCCGCCCAATCTGGCGGGATGCGCATATCGCGGCGCTCGCCTCTCTCGGCGGTGAAGGTGTGCCGAAGAGCCTGCTCGAAGCGGCGGCGATGGCGCGGCCCATCGTGGCCACCGACATTCCCGGCGTGCGCGCCATCGCGCAGAATCAGGTGAACGCAATCCTTGTACCGCCAGGCGATGAAGCCGCCTTGGCCGAGGCGCTGATCACGCTGGCGCGCGACACCGCGCTACGCCGCCGGCTCGGCGTTGAAGGCCGCAAACGGGTCGAGCACGGCTTCTCGGATCAGGCGATCGCGGCGGCGACGGTCGCACTCTATCGCGACTTGCTGCGCGAAATCGCCCGCTAGGGCGCGGGGAACAGTGCGTCCGTCCAGCCGACGATGCGATATGCGACGAGGCCAAGCCATTCGTGCGCGGCGTCGCCCACGATGCCGAGTCCAACCGCCAGCGAAATATGTAGACGCCGGATCGTTTCGTAATCCACCGGATCCGGCACAACCGACCAGCCGATATGCCGGAAGCAGCCAACGGCGCGCGGCATATGATCGGCGGACGTCACCAGGATCCAGACTTCGCCCGGCTTGGGATCGGCGATCTGCTTCGACAACACGGCGTTTTCATGCGTCGTGCGCGATTTGTCCTCGATAACCAGGCGGTTCGGCGCCACCCCTAGTTCGGTCAGGAGCCGTGCCGTTGCCGCCGATTCGGTCGTCGGCTCGTGCAACAAGCCGCCCATGCCGCCCGACAGCAGGACACGCGCCGTCGGATAATGCTGCGCCAGCCGCAAGGTTTCAGTGACTCGCGCAGCCGAGCGGTTGAGCGCGACTTGCCCGTATTCGGCGGTACGTTCCGGATCAATGGCGCCGCCCAGCACGATAATGCCGTCGACCTTGTCCGGCAGCGTACGCAGCTCGGGAAAGCGGTCTTCGAGCGGGATCAGCGGCAGCGCCGCCAGCGGCTCGACCGCCGCCGCGACGCCGGCGACGAGCGCCAGCACGACGAGCGTCAGGCCCTTGCGGCACCGCGTCACGCTGAGCCGCCAGACGCCGACAGCGAGAAGAATCAGCAGCAGATTTCCGGGATCGAAGACGACTTCGAGAACTTTGCTGACGATGTAGAGCATCGGCACCCATCCTGCCCGATCCGATGTTCGCGCCGCCAGACCGTTGAAAGCCGCGGGGCTGCGGGAGGAGCCGCATTTTTGTTGCTGGGCCGGCGGCGGCTCACGTAACGTCGCCGAAACCCATGACCATCGTCAGCCGCCGCGCCGGTGCCGCCTACATCCATGATATCGTCATGGCGGCGATCTCGTTTTGGCTGTCGTTCTATCTGCGCGTCGGCGGCGACATCGCGCATTATTCCCACGAACTGATCTGGACCTACGATATCGTTTTCGCGGCGACGGCTGCGGCGGTGTTTTATGCGTCGGGCCTCTATCGCGGCATTTGGCGCTATGCCTCCGTGCCCGATCTCATCGCCCTGGCGCGGGCCGTCACGCTCGTCGTCCTGATCTATTTCCCGTTGGTGTTCCTGATCACGCGCCTTGAGGCGCTGCCGCGTTCAATCATCGGCATCAACTGGCTGGTGCTGATGGCGCTGCTCGGCGGCCCGCGTTTCGCCTATCGCCTGTTGAAGGACGGCAGCCTGCGCAACATGCTGCGCGTCGACGCATCGCGGACGTCGGTTCCCGTGCTGCTGATCGGCGCCGGCGAAGGCGCCGACCTGTTCATTCGCACGACGTATCGCGACGCGCAGCAGGCGTATCGCGTCGTTGGCATCGTTTCGGACGACGGTGAACGCGTCGGACGCGAGATCGGCGGCGTGACCGTGCTCGGCGTCATCGACCAGATTCCGGCGGTCGTCGAGCGCCTGGCGGCACGCGGCGATAGACCGCAGCGGCTGATTCTCACCGGCCACGGCATCGAGGGCGCCGCCGTGCGGCGGCTGCTCGACGTCGCGGACGGGCTCGGCATTCCGCTCGCGCGGCTGCCGCGTCTGACCGAGTTCCGTGACACGCGCGCCGACAAAGACCGGCCGATCGAGCCGGTGGCGATCGAAGATCTACTCGGCCGGCCGCAAACCGTGCTCGACCGCAACAGCATGCGGGCGCTGATCGCCGGCAAGCGGGTGCTGGTCACCGGCGCCGGCGGCACCATCGGCTCGGAACTGGCACGCCAGATCGCGGCGTTCGGCCCGGCGCAGTTGGCGTTGTTCGACAACAGCGAATACGCGCTCTACTCGATCGAGCGGGAAATCGTCGAGCAGTTTCCGGACGTCTCCAGGGCGGCGCTGATCGGCGACGTGCGCGATGGTAGACGGGTCGACGCGGTGCTGACAGCGGAACGTCCGGAGCTGGTGTTTCACGCCGCGGCGCTGAAACACGTGCCCATGGTCGAAGCCAATCCGCTTGAAGGCGTGATGACCAACGTCCTCGGCACGCGGCATCTCGCCGAGGCCTGCCGCGCGCACGGCGTACGCGCCATGGTGATGATTTCGACCGACAAAGCGGTCAATCCAGCCAACGTCATGGGCGCGTCCAAGCGCCTGGCCGAAAGCATCTGTCAGGCGCTCGACCTGATCGAGGCGCGGCATACCGGCGGCACGCGCTTCGTCACTGTGCGCTTCGGCAACGTGCTGGGATCGACCGGATCGGTGGTGCCGCTGTTCCAGCGCCAGCTTGCGGCCGGCGGCCCGCTGACGGTGACGCATCCCGACATCTCGCGCTATTTCATGACGACGCGCGAGGCGGTGGAACTGGTGTTGCAAGCCGCAGCGATGACCCCCGACAACGACCTACGCGGCAAGCTGTTCGTGCTCGACATGGGCGAACCGGTAAAGATCGTCGATCTCGCGCGGCAGATGATCCGTCTCGCCGGCAAGCGGCCGGAGCGCGACGTGAAAATCGAATTCATCGGGTTGCGGCCGGGCGAGAAGCTGCACGAGGAGCTGTTCCACGAGCAGGAGCCGCTGATGTCGACGCGCGCCGCGGGCATCCGGCTCGCGGCGCCGCGCGTCATCGACTATGCGATGCTGGCGCGGGCACTCGACGAGCTCGCGGAGCACGCGCATGAAGGCCGCACCGATCGCGTGCTGGTCGTGCTGCGCAATCTGGTTCCGGAATACGCCGGCAACACCGCAGCCGCCGAGCGCGTCGCGCGCGGCAGCTAAGCGTCGGGTCCTTCGTCGGCCAGACGCTCGAGGTAGGTGCCGTAATCCGAATTGCTGTAGAGCGTTGCCAGTTTTCGCAGCGCCACGGTGTCGATCATGCGTTTGCGGAACGCGACCTCTTCGAGGCAGCCGATCTTCTGTCCGGTGCGCTTTTCCAGCGTGTGAACGAATTCCGCCGCCTCGAGCAGCGATTCATGCGTGCCGGTGTCGAACCAGGCGTAGCCGCGGCCGAGCTTCTCGACTGCCAGCGCGTCGTCGCGCAAATACTTCAGATTGAGATCGGTGATCTCGAGCTCGCCGCGCGGCGACGGCTTGAGCTTTTCCGTCCGCGCGCACACGCTGCCGTCATAGACATAAAGCCCGATCACCGCCCAGTCGGATCGCGGCGCGCGGGGCTTTTCGGCGAGATCGGCCGCCTTGCCGTCGCGGTCGAAGCTGACGACGCCGTAGCGGCCGGGGTCGCCGACGCGGTAGGCGAAGATGGTCGCGCCCGCCGGCCGCGCGATCGCGCGCCGCATCATCTCGGACAGGCCGTCGCCGTAAATCAAATTGTCGCCGAGCATCAGGCAGCAACCATCGCCGGCCAAGAATTCGCGTCCGATCACGAAGGCATGTGCGACACCATCGGGCTTCGCCTGCTCGGCATAGGTGAGCCGCACGCCCCAGGCCGCGCCGTCACCCAGCAGCGTGCGGAACAGCGCCGCATCGGCCGGCGTGGTGACGATCAGGATATCGCGGATGCCGGCAAGCATCAGCGTCGACAGCGGGTAGAAAATCATCGGCTTGTCGTAAATCGGCAGAAGCTGCTTCGACAGCGCGCGCGTCAGCGGAAATAGCCGCGTTCCTGAACCGCCGGCGAGAATGATACCTTTCATCGCCGGTCCGCCTTCACCGCCGGCCGGCCCAAACGCTCGCCGCGATAGACGCCGCTGCGGATCGGCTTCCACCACGCTTCGTTGTCGAGATACCAGCGCACGGTCTTGCGCAGGCCGGTCTCGAGGCTCTCGACCGGACGCCAGCCGAGCTCGCGCCGGATCTTACGATCGTCGATGGCATAGCGCAGATCGTGGCCCGGACGGTCGACGACGAATTCGATCAGATTGGCGTGCGGGCGATGCGGCGCATTCGGCAACTCGGCATCGAGGATGGCGCAGATCGTCTGCACCAGGTCGAGGTTTCGCCGTTCCTCACCGCCGCCGATATTATAGGTCTCGCCCGGAGTGCCGCGGCGCACAACCAGCGCCAGCGCCGCGGCATGATCGCCGACATAAAGCCAGTCGCGCACGTTCTCGCCCTTGCCGTAGACCGGCAGCTTTTTGCCTTCGATGGCGTTGAGCACGATTAGCGGAATGAGCTTCTCGGGAAATTGCCACGGACCGTAATTGTTCGAGCAGTTGGTCGCGATCACCGGCAAGCCATAGGTCTGGAACCAGGCGCGCGCCAGATGATCGGCGCCGGCTTTGGACGCGGCATAAGGGCTGTTCGGCTGATAACGCGCGTCTTCAGCCGCGCGCTCGTCGACGCCGAGCGAGCCGAAAACCTCGTCCGTCGAGATGTGATGGAAGCGGAAGCGCGCCCGCGCTTCGCCGCCGAGACCTTCCCAGTAGGCGCGCGCTGCATCGAGCAGCGCAAAAGTGCCGACGAGATTGCTGTGAATGAAATCGTCGGGCCGGTCGATCGAGCGATCGACATGGGTTTCGGCGGCGAGATGCATCACCGCGTCGGGCTTGTGCTTGGCGAAGATGCGCGCCACGGCGGCGCGGTCCGCGACGTCGGCGATTTCGAGCGCATAGTTCGCCGCCGTCGCTAACGGCCCCAGCGGCGGATTCGAGCCGGCGTAAGTCAGCTTGTCGAGATTGACGACGCTGTCGCCGGCGGCGAGCAGATGCCGCACGACCGAAGTGCCGATGAAGCCGGCGCCGCCGGTGACCAGGACCTTCAACGCGCCTTCTCCCCCTCCGCCAGCGCCAGCACATCGGCGAGCCGCGGCACGACCCACATTCCGTCCTTTTTGGCCGGCGCCGCCGCCGAGTCGTCCAATAATACCAGCGTCGCCACGCCGGCGTCGCGGCAAGCGACAATGTCGCGCATCTCGTCGCCGATGCCCCAGGAACGCGACAAATCGAGGCCGAGATCGCGCTCCGCGGCGAGAATCATGCCGGGATGCGGCTTGCGCCAGGAACTGTCGCGGCGGTAGCGGCCGACGCCCTCGGTCGGGTGCTCGGGCGCATGGTAGATCGCGGCGATCGGCGCGCCGTGGCGGCGGAACTCAGCCGAGATGTGATCCATCAGGGTGCGGAAATCGGCCTCGGTGAACAGGCCGCGGCCGATGCCCGACTGGTTGGTGGCGACAACGATCAAATAGCCGTGCGCAACGAAATACCGCGCCAGATCGAAAATGCCGTCGACGAAACGACAGCGGTCCACCTGCCAGAGGAAACCAACTTCCTCGTTGATGACGCCGTCGCGGTCGAGAATGAGAGCGGGCGTGCCGCCTTCCTTGCGCTTCATGGCGCGAGCGCGACGTTGTCGATCAGCCGGGTGCGGCCGAGCCAGGCGGCGGCCAACACACGTGTCGGCCGTCCTGGGTGCGGCGGGTCGAGCGTCTCGGCGTCGCGCACGTCGAGATAATCGACCTTGGCGAAGCCACCGGCGAGCAAAGCCTCTATGCCGCGCTCCGGCGCCGCCGGATCGCCGTCGGCGAAGCCGCGCGCCACGTCGCGTAGCGTCCGATGCAGCAGCGGCGCGCGCGCACGTTCGTCCGGCGAGAGATAGGCGTTGCGCGACGACAAAGCGAGGCCGTCGTTCTCGCGCACCGTCGGCACGCCGTCGATCCGGACGGGAATGTCAAGATCGCGAACAACGCGGCGGATGACCAGCAGCTGCTGGAAATCCTTTTCGCCGAAGACGGCGACGTCAGGCGCGGCTTGCAGCAGCAGCTTGGCGACGATTGTGGCGACGCCGGCGAAATGGCCGGGCCGGAACTGGCCCTCGAGAACCGTGGCCAAGGGCCCTGGATCGACGCGCGCGACCGCGCCTTCGGGATACATTTCGGCGACCGACGGCACGAAAGCCAGATCGCAGCCCGCCGCCGCGAGCTTGCGGCGATCGCCGTCGATGTCGCGCGGATACCGCGACAGATCCTCGTTGGCACCGAACTGCGTCGGATTGACGAAGATGCTGGCGACGACGCGTTGCGCCAACGCCTTGGCGCGCGAGACCAGTGCAAGGTGGCCGGCGTGCAGCGCTCCCATCGTCGGCACCAGCGCCACGGTCGCTCCCCCATCGCGCCAAGCGGCGACGTTGCGGCGAAGCTCGGCGACCGTTGGCGCGACAGCGAGGTCACGCATGCCGGACTCGGGCGGCGAAGTCATCGCGGACATTCTCACGCTTGCAAAAACGGCTTAGGTTCGCCGCGTGCCGATGACGACCAGGACCACGCCGGCGACGATGGCGATGATCCCGACATAGTTGGGAATCACGTAATCGGTTTCCTTCTCGGCGTTGACCGTCAGCGAGCCGATTTTCGCCACCTGCTCCTGATGTCGGACCGGAATGACATTCACTGCCAGCGCGACGATACCGAGCGCGACCAGCACAAGACCTGCAATCATCATTTTCCGCATCAATTCCTCCCGCAGCGATTCCGATCCATATCGTCTTATCCGAACGCCAGCCCCATGATCGGCACCGTATCTGGAAAAGTCTCCAGGCGCCCGACTTCATCCGACGTCAGCCATTTGACCTGCGACGCGTCGTGCAGCGGCTCGCCTTCGCCGGCGCGCCAATCGAGCAGCACGCACACCAGCGTGAAATGCGTCATCACCTTGCCGGCTTCGTCCTGGCGGATCGCTTCGATGACGGTCAGGACGCGCACCGGCTCGGCGACGACGCCGGTCTCTTCGAGCAGTTCACGCCGGGCGCATTCGAAGACGGTTTCACCCAGCTCCTGCGCGCCGCCGGGAAAGCCCCATTTGCCGACGCCGGGCGGCAGCGAGCGCTGCGCCAGCAGCACGCGGTCGTCGCGGCGAACGACGGCGAGACAGCCGACGATCGGCCGGTCGGGATAGAGGCGACCGGGCTTGGCGCCGGACGCGGCCTTGCCTTGCGCTACGCTCACGGGTCGATGGCGGCAGCCTTGCCTTCGAGCACCTTATAGATCTCGCCGCCAGCCTTGCGGAAATCGGCCGACTTCTCGGCCATACCCCGCTCGGCGTAGTCGCGGACTTCCTGCGAGATCTTCATCGAGCAGAATTTCGGCCCGCACATCGAGCAGAAATGCGCCAACTTGGCGCCATCGGCGGGCAAGGTTTGATCATGAAACTTTTCCGCCGTTTCGGGATCGAGCGACAGATTGAACTGATCGCGCCAGCGGAATTCGAAACGCGCGCGCGACAAGGCGTCGTCGCGTTCGCGCGCGCCGGGATGGCCCTTCGCCATGTCGGCGGCGTGCGCCGCGATCTTATAGGCAATGACGCCGGCCTTGACGTCGTCGCGATCCGGCAATCCGAGATGCTCCTTCGGCGTGACGTAGCAGAGCATCGCGGTGCCGAACCAGCCGATCATCGCCGCGCCGACCGCCGAAGTGATGTGGTCATAGCCGGGCGCGATGTCGGTGACCAACGGCCCCAGCGTATAGAACGGCGCCTCGCCGCAATGCTGGAGCTGGAGGTCCATGTTCTCCTTGATCATGTGCATCGGCACGTGACCGGGGCCTTCGATCATGACCTGGACGTCGTGCTTCCAGGCGATTTGCGTCAACTCGCCGAGGGTTTTCAGCTCGGCGAACTGCGCCTCGTCGTTGGCGTCGGCGGTCGAGCCGGGCCGCAGACCGTCGCCGAGCGAGAAGCTGACGTCGTAGGCGCGCATGATCTCGCAGATTTCCTCGAAGCGCGTGTAGAGGAAATTCTCCTGATGGTGCGCCAGGCACCATTTGGCCATGATCGAACCACCGCGCGACACGATGCCAGTGACTCTCTTTGCCGTAAGCGGAATAAAAGGCAACCGCACGCCGGCATGGATGGTGAAATAGTCGACGCCCTGTTCGGCCTGCTCGATCAGCGTGTCGCGGAAGATTTCCCAGGTGAGCTCTTCCGCGGCGCCGTTGACCTTCTCGAGCGCCTGGTAAATCGGCACGGTGCCGATCGGCACCGGCGAATTGCGCACGATCCATTCGCGGATGTTGTGGATGTGCTTGCCCGTCGACAGGTCCATGACCGTGTCGCCGCCCCAGCGGATCGCCCAGACGAGCTTGTCGACCTCTTCGGCCACCGACGAGGTGACGATCGAGTTGCCGATGTTGGCGTTGATCTTCACCAGGAAGTTGCGGCCGATGATCATCGGTTCGCTTTCCGGATGGTTGACGTTGGCCGGAATAATGGCGCGGCCGCGCGCGACCTCTTCGCGTACGAATTCCGGCGTCACGTGCGCCGGAACCGCGGCACCGAAGCTCTCGCCGCGATATTTCGCTTCGGCGGCGCGGGCGCGGCCGAGATTTTCGCGAATGGCGATGTATTCCATCTCCGGCGTGACGATGCCGGCGCGGGCATAGGCGAGCTGCGTCGCCGCCTTGCCCGGCTTGGCGCGCAGCGGCCGGCGGCCGGCGCGATCGAAGACCGGTACCGCGCTGACCTCGCCGGATTTGAGACCGTTATCCTCCGGTCGCACGGCGCGGCCACGCTGCTCCTCGACGTCGCCGCGCGCGCGGATCCAAGCATCGCGCAACGGCGCCAGGCCAAGACGGATGTCGATCGCGACCGCCGGATCGGTGTACGGTCCCGACGGATCGTAGACGCGCACCGGCGGCTCTTTGGCCGCTTGCGTCAGGTCGATCTCGCGCATCGCAACGCGCATGTCCGGATGCCGTTCGCCCGGCACATGGACCTTGCGCGATGCCGGCAACGGTCCGGTCGAAACCTTGAAGTTCTGGCTCAGTGCGCCTTCCGGCATGGGACGTCTCCTTCGCACACGACTTGGCGGGATCGGGCTGCGGAGGGACGCGTGAGCGAGTTCCTGTCCCTACGCCGGCACGATCCGGATCAGGTTCAAAGGGTTCCCGCGCCGTCCCGCGGTGTCTCAGCCCCTGTCGGCGGGGCTCCCCTTGGAATCGACGGTAGTATCCGGACGGTTCGCCGGTTGCGTCAAGCTGCAATTCCCGGATGCTGGCGTGTGCATTCGCGGGCGCTATACTCGGCGAGCCATACCACCGGCGAGGAACTGCCCGCGTTGATCCGCGTCCGCCACATCGTCACATTCGCCGCGCTGGCGCTCGCCGGCTGCAATACCTTTGCGCCGTTCGAAACCCAGACGCCGAACCTCGGTCCCGGCGGGCAGCGGGAGGAAACCGCGCAGCAGATGGTCGCCGCCGCCGGCCAGAGTCCGGCCAATGCGCCGGTTTCGGTGTGCTACAGCCGGCTCGCCACCGCGCCCGATCAAGTCAAGGCGATCGCCGCCGCGGAATGCGACAAGGGCGAAACGCCGAAGCTGGTCGACCAGGGCATCGACCTCGTCGCCTGCCCACTCCTGGTTCCAGTCCGCGCTACCTTCAGCTGCGTCGCCCACTGACGCCGCGCCCGCGGCAGCCTAACGTCGATGTGATGACTTATGCCAAGCGGCGCAATGCTATGCTTGGCGCAAGGCCGCGCTGAACGGCGGCCATGAGAGGGGGATAGCCATGACATCAAACTCCGAAACCAAGCTCATCATTCCGGGTCTGACCGGGATTTACGAGACGTTCGGGCCCTTGAGTTTTGCGCTCTTGCGTTTCGCCTTCGGCGCGACGCTCTTCTGGCACGGCTATTTCAAATTGTTCCACGGCGCCGCGCCGATCGTCGCCAACAAAATACTCACGCCGATGGGTTTCCCGGCGCCACTCGCTTGGGCCTATTGGCTCGGTGTCCTTGAATTCTTCGGCGGCGCGATGATCGCGTTCGGGTTACTGACCCGACCGATCGCACTGTTGCTGGTGATCGAAATGATCATCGTCACCTTCGGCTGGAACTTCCGCTTCGGCTTCTTCTTCACGGCTCCGGGCGGCGGCTGGGAATTCCCGCTCGCCTTGCTGACATCGAGCATTCTGTTCCTATTTTACGGCGGCGGCCGATATTCGATCGATCGGACGATCGGTAAGGAATTTTAGACGCCGCGTTGCCGTAAGACGGATCGAATGACCGAGGTTTGAGCGGCGCCAATCTGGAGCCGCGCCGAACCTTTACGCCCGCCGTACGGTTTCCGCCGACTGGCCGAACAGCACTTTGCGCGCTTCGGGGCTGGTGTTGGGGATCGCCTGGCTGCGATAGGTTTCGCCCTTCTCATAGGCGCGCTTCACCGCCGGCCGCGCTTTGATCGCCTCGAACCACCGCCGCAAGTTGGGATAGTCCTCGAGCTTCTGGCCCTGGCGCTCGTACGGCACCACCCACGGATATGACGCCATGTCGGCGATGGAATAGGCGCCGGCGAGGAACTCGCGGTTCTTGAGCTGCTTGTCCATCACCGCGTAGAGCCGGCTGGTCTCCTTGACGTAGCGGTCGATCGCGTAAGGCAGCTTTTCCGGCGCATAGGCCGCGAAGTGGTGGTTCTGCCCGGCCATCGGACCGAGGCCGCCGACCTGCCAGAACAGCCACTGCAGGACATCGAACCGGCCGCGCAGATCCTTGGGCATGAACTTGCCGGTCTTCTCGGCGAGATAGATCAGGATGGCGCCGGATTCGAAAATGCTGATCGCCGGCCCTTTGTCCGCCGGCTCATCGTCGACGATCGCCGGCATGCGATTGTTGGGCGAGAGCTTGAGGAACTCGGGCTTGAACTGATCGCCTTTCGAGATATTGACCGGCACGATCTTGTACGGCACGCCGGTCTCTTCGAGGAAGATAGTGATCTTGTGTCCGTTCGGCGTCGGCCAGTAATGCAGTTCGATCACGTCGCCTCTCCTTCGCACAGCGCGGATGAGCGCCACTATGAGACGCGCCCGCCGCGGCCAGCAAGGACCCTAGGAAAGACCCAGACCTGCAACGAGCGCAGACGTAGCCGCGTGCGGGTCAGTGGCCGCCATCACGGCACCCATGACCGCGACGCCGGCGGCGCCCGCGGCGAGACACGAACCGACGGCGGCCGCGTCGACGCCGCCCAGCGCCAGCACCGGAATCAGCGATTTCGCCGCCAGATCGGCCAACTCGTCGACGCCGAGCGCCGGCCCATAACCCGGCTTGGACGCGGTTTCGAAGATAGGACTCAAGGTGACGTAATCGGCACCTTCGGTTTCGGCGTGCACGATGTCGGCATAGTCGTGCGCCGACAGGCCGATCAGCGCGGCGTCGCCCAGCGCCTGCCGCGTGGCTGCCGGCGAGCCGCCGGCCGGCAGATGCACGCCGGCGGCGCCGGCGGCGCGCACCGCGGCGACGTCTTCATGCACCATCACACGCGCGCCGTATTTATCGCCGAGCGTGACGAGCCTGCGCAGCAGCGCAACGCGCTCGTCATGCGACAGGTCTTTCTCGCGCAGACTCAACCAACGACACCCGCCGGTGAAACAGGCGTCGGCAATTTCGAGCAGCGGCCGGCGCGCCGCCCTCCGGTCGGTGATGACCAACAGCGGTGGGCGCGGCAGCTTCACCCGCCGATGAGACCGAGCTGCGGGCTCGACGGCTCCGCTTGGGTGCGCTTCGGAATCCGGCCAGCGAGACGCGCGTCGCGGCCAGCGGCGACCGCGGCGCGCATCGCCGCCGCCATGCGACGCGGATCGCGCGCCTTGGCGATGGCGGTGTTGAGCAGCACGCCGTCGCAGCCGAGCTCCATCGCCAAAGCCGCGTCCGAGGCGGTGCCGATGCCGGCGTCGAGAATCACCGGCACCGGGCTGGTCGCGACGATGCGCTCGATCGCATAGGGATTGACGATGCCGAGACCGCTGCCGATCGGCGAGCCCAACGGCATCACCGCCGCCGCGCCGGCATCGGCGAGCTTGCGGCAAGTCACGGGGTCCTCGTTGCAATAAGGCAGCACGGTGAAGCCGGCTTTCACCAGCTCTTCGGTGGCGCGCAGCAATTGCTCGACGTCTGGATATTGGGTTTCGCGATCGCCAATCAGCTCGAGCTTGACCCAGTCGGTGCCGAGCGCCTCGCGGCCGAGCTCGGCGGTCAGCACCGCATCCTTCACCGTCATGCAGCCGGCGGTGTTGGGCAGCAGCGTGTAGCTCTCGTCGAGCAGATCGACCAAGCTTTCGGCATAGGCTTCGAGGCTGATGCGACGGATGGCGACGGTGACCAGCGCCGGCTGCGCCGCCGCCAGCGCGTCGAGCAACACCTGCTGGTTGGGATAGCCGCCCGAGCCCATCAGCAGGCGCGACGCGAAGCTCTTGCCGGCAATCGTCAGCAGATCGGCGGGTTTGTTCTTGGTCGTCGTATCCATGTCAGCCGCCACCGAAGGGTTTGACGATCTCGACCGCATCGCCGGGCGCAAGCGCGATCTCGGTCCAGCGCCGCGCCGGTACCACCGCGCCGTTGACCGCGACGGCGACACCGCGCGGCCTTTCAATCCCGCGCGCACGCAGCAGATCGGCGACGGTCGCCGCCGCCAGCCGCTCGTCGCGGCCATTGACGCGAATGGTCGCGCTCATCGGCATACCTTTAGCCGACGGCGTACGATCGCCCCCACACTAACCCTCCCCCCTCGAGGGGGAGGGAATGGGAGGGGGGCATGCGGCGCCACGTAATTCGTCATGCGCGCACCCGCGGCGCGAAACGCGACGGCGTGAACGGCGCCATCGCCGCGTCGATCTCGCCGGAGATGAGATAGTGCGCGATCAAATCCGCGGTCACCGGCGTCAGCAGAATGCCGTTGCGGTAGTGGCCGGTGGCGTGTACCAGGCCGGCGACGCTGCTCGGCCCCAGCAGCGGCGCGTCGTCGCGCGAGCCCGGCCGGAAGCCGACCCACATCTCGTCGATCGCCAGCTCTTCGGTGCCCGGCACGGCGCGCCAGGCGCCTTCGAGCATGGCAAAGACGCCGCCGGCGGTGAGCGCGCCATCGAAGCCTTTCTCCTCGACCGTGCCGCCGACGATCAGCCGACCGTCCTGCCGCGGCACGAGATAAGCGCGCGGCGCCCAGACGACGTGGCGCAGCAGCGGCGCCGCCGGATCCATCTTAAGCGCCAGCATCTGGCCTTTGACCGGACGCACCGGCGCGCGCGCCTCGGCGGGCAAGCCCGCGATCTCGCCCGACCAAGCGCCGGCGGCCAGCACGACGGTTTCGGCGGCAACACGCGTCTCGCCGACGACCAGGCCGGTGACGCGGCCGGCCGAGACTTCGATTGCGCTCACCGGCGCATGCTCGCGCAGCGTGCCGCCGGCGGCGAGGAAGGCGCGCTTCAGCGCGCGCACCAGCATGCGGTTGTCGGCCTGATGGTCGCCAGGACTGTAGACCGCGGCGGCGAGCGACGGATTGAGCCGCGGCTCGCGCGCCAACGCTTCGCGTGGCGACAGCCATTCGAGGGCGATGCCGTGCTCACGCTGGAAATCATAGGTGAAGCGCAGCTGCGCCGCGTCGTCGCGCGTCAGCGCGATCATCAACGTGCCTTCGCGGCGCAGATCGACGGACAGCCCGGAGACCTGCTCGAGCTCAGCGGCGAAATCCGGCCACAGCGCTAGGCTGCGCCGGTTGAGTGCAGCGAGATCGCCTTCGCCCGGTTCGGTCTCGACGCCGGCGGCAAGCATGCCGGCCGCCGCCCAAGAGGCGCCGTGGCCGGCTTCGCCGCGCTCGTAGATCGCGACATGCACGCCGCGCTGTGCCAGCCGCCAGCCGATGGTGAGACCGATGGCGCCGCCGCCGACAATGGCAACGGGTTCAGATGGGCGTTTCATGGCGGCTTGGTCGCGGATGACGGGCTCCCTTCGCTGGCATTATCCAGACAGGTTCCGTGGGTATGATCTCAGCCGGCGCAACGCCGGCACCCCAGCCGAATCCGAATCTGTGCCCGCCACGTCCGACTGGCAAGGGGTTTTTAGATCGCACCCGCGATGAAATTGACCGCCAGCGCCAGGATCACGGCGTTGAACAGGAACGACAGCACGCCGTGGCCCAGCGTCATTCGGCGCATGTGGCGCGAGGTCACCTGCACGTCCGAAACTTGGCAGGTCATGCCGACGACGAACGAGAAATAGAGGAAATCCCAGAAATCCGGCGAGCGTTCCTCGGGAAATTTGAGCCCGCCGCGATCCTGCACGCCTTCCTGCAACGGATCGTCGCCGTAGTAGAGGTGCGCGTAGTGCAGCGCGAAGATGGTGTGGGTCAGCGTCCACGACGCCACCACGGCGAGACCGGCGATGAGGATGCGCGGCGCGACGGCCATGCGGCCGCTGGCGTCCTTGCCGAGCAAGAAACCCAGCGCCACGAAGCTGACAGCGGCGGCGGCGAGCACGACTGCAAACAGCACCGCGCGGAGCGGATCCTGGCGGCGGGCGCGGGCACGCATGCGATCGGGCGTCGCCCGCGACAGGATCACGGCCGTGCCGGCGAGGAACAGCGTCACACCCACGATCCAGCCGAGCGCCATCGGGTAGGGAAACGGCAGCGCCGGCCACAGCAACCAGGCCACCAGCGCGCCGATGACGACCGCCAGCAGAATCCGCTGGTTCGGCCCGATGACGTTCAGGTGCGGCGAGACTTCGCGTGAGGATCTTCCGACCAACGGCGCCTCCGGTGCATCCGGTTTAGAGCGTGGCCGGTGCCGGGGCAAGATCGGTAACGGCCGCGACGGCTATTTCGGGCCCTTCACCGCCGTCAGGTATTCGACGATGGCCGGAATGTCCTTCGGGTCCAGCGGCGCCTTGTAGACGTTGCGCATCTTGTTGACCTCGGCCTCCCACGCCGGCTTCGGCAAGGTCGGCTGATAGAGAATCATTTCGGGCGAGTGACAGCCAACGCAGTTGTCGCGCACGACCGCGACATTGGGTCCATCGGGCAGCGCCACGGTGCTTTCGGGCAGCGTGACGTCGACCGATTTCAAGGCGGTCGGCACCGCGGCCTGGGCGACCAACGCAGCGAGCGCGACGGCAGCAACAAGAGCGGGCGCGACGAATTTGTGTGTCATGGACCGCCTCCTCACGCCACCGTCACGGGCGTCGATTCGATGACGTTGCGCATGAAGCCGGACGGATTCCAGTTGGCCGCGGCCGGCTGCACGTCGCCGTTGCTGTTGGTGCAGCGGACCATCAGCACGGCATTGCCCTTGGTCTTGGGCGTGAAGCGCGATTCCCAGCGGCGGAAGCCGTATTTGCCTTCGTCTTTGCCGAGACGCGCCGCGTGCCAGCTGTTGCCACCGTCGGCCGAGAAATCCACCTGCTTGACGCCGGTGTCACCGCCGAAGGCGATGCCGCGCACGGCCGCCGGCTTGCCCGCCAGCAGCGTCGCGCCGGCCTTGACGTTGGTGATGAACGAACGCGGATTGAGCCGGTTGATCGGCACCAGGTTGACGCCGGTCTGGCCCGGCTTCATGTCGGCGTGCGGCGTATCGGGAATCAAATACGCGGTCTTCATCCAAAAATTGGTGTCGAGGCTGTCGAGCACCTCGATGTCGTTGAGCATCTTCATCCAGTAGGTCGCGTACCAGCCGGGCACGACGAGGCGCAGCGGGAAACCGTTCAAGAGCGGCAGCTGCTGGCCGTTCATCGCGAAGGCGATCATCACCTCGCCGTCGCGCGCGTGATCGACCGCGAGCGACTTGATGAACTTCGGCCCGTCGGCGACCGGCGCGTTGTCGAGGCCGCTGAAGCGGACCTGCACCGCGCCCGGCTTGACGCCGGCGCGGTCGAGCACGTCCTTGAGGCGCACGCCGGTCCAGCGTGCGTTGCCCATGCCGCCATTGCCCCATTCGCCACCGGGCACGCGCGGCTGGAAGAAGCCGCGCGAATTGCCGGAGCATTCATCGACCGCGGCGTATTCGATATGCGGCAGCGCCATCAACTCCTTGAGCGACAGCGACAGGGGCTTGTCGACATGGCCGTGGACGGCGAGGCGGAAGCTGTCGACGTCGACGTTGGTCGGGATCACCGACCAGTGCCAGCGCACGAAAAAGCGGTCGTTGGGCGTGAACACGCCTTGGTCGAAGACCTCGAACGGCGTCTCGAGCATCGGCGGCCGCGCGCGCTGCAGCACCATCGCGCCCTTCTGCGGAAACGCCGTGGTAATCGGCCGATCGTCCGGTCCGCCGGGCAGCGGCAAGCTCACCATGGTTTCGGCCCACGCCGGCATCGCCAACGTCGCCAAGCCGGCGGCACCGGCCTGGCGCAACAGGACGCGCCGGCTGAGCGCGTCGGCGATCGAGGATGTACTGCGCATAATCGGTCCCTCCCCTGCGTGTCGCGGACTTGGGAGCCGCGTTGTCGCCGAGGAGCCTACTGACCAATTTCCGGAGCGAATATATGCAAAATATTCTGGGGATTAGGCGGGAACTGCGGCACCAGATGGCGATAGCCAAGGGCTATTACACGCGGCCGCTGTGGTTTCGCATCGCCTCGACCTGACGCCAGCCGGCTTCGGCCATGGCGCGGGCGCGGCCGCCGGATTCGCGGGCGCGCGCATTGGCGGCGGTGCCTTCAACGACGCGGCCCATGATGCCCTGCAGGATCGCCGCCAGCCGGAACATGTTGTAGGCGATGTAGAAGTCCCAATGCGCCAGCGTCGCGCGGCCGGTGCGCTGGCAATAGCGCGCGCAGTATTCAGCCTCGCTCGGAATGCCGAGCGCCGCGAGATTTTGGCCGAGCAGGCCGCGATAGGATTCGGGACCCAAGCGCCACGCCATCGCGTGATAGGCGAAATCGCCGACCGGATCGCCGAGCGTCGACAGCTCCCAATCGAGCACCGCGACGACACGCGGCGCATGCCGATCGAAAATCAAATTGTCGATGCGGAAATCGCCGTGCACCAGCGCCGTCGCTGCGTCGTCGGGCGCGTGCGCCGGCAGCCACGCGATGAGATTGTCCATGGCTTCGATGCGCTCGGTCTCGGAAGCGCGGTACTGCTTCGTCCAGCGCTCGATCTGGCGCTTGACGTAGCCGCCCGGCCGGCCGAAGTCGCCGAGGCCGATGGCTGCGTAGTCGACGCGATGCAGGCGCGCGATCGTGTCGTTCATCGCGTCGTAAACCGCGCCGCGTTCGTCCGGCGAAAGGCCAGGCAGCGCCGGATCCCAGAAGACACGGCCATCGACGTAATCCATCACGTAGAACGCGGTGCCGATGACGCCATCGTCGACGCAAAGCGCATAGGTGCGCGGCACGGGGAAGCCGGTCTGCGCCAGCGCGCTGATGACTCGGAACTCGCGATCGACCGCGTGCGCCGACGGCAGCAGCTTGCCCGGCGGCTTGCGCCGCAGCACGTAGCGCCGGCCGCCGGCTTCGAGGCGATAGGTCGGATTGGACTGGCCGCCCTTGAATTGCGCGATCGCCGGCGTGCCGGAAAAGCCGGCGACGTTGGCACGCAGCCAGCCGGCGAGACGCGCGGCGTCGATGCGGTGCGCCGGCAGCACCGCCATGGTGCCGGTGAAATCTTCGGCCTCGCCCATTCGCGCCTGTTCTGCAATCTTGTGCGCCGGAGGAAGGGTGCCCATGCCGCGCAAGCGAGGCAAGAGGCTGACGGTCGGCATCGCCGGTCTGGGCGCGATCGGCATGGCGGTCGCGAAACGCCTCGCCGCCGGCATTCCGGGCCTCAAGCTCGCAGCGGTGTCGGCACGCGATGCCAAGGCGGCAGCCAAACGGCTCAAGGCGGCGGGGATTAAAGCGCCGGTCGTCGCGCTACCAGAGCTCGCACGGCGTGCCGACATCGTCGTCGAATGTTTGCCGGCGGCGCAATTCCGCGCCGTCGCCGAAGCGGCGATCAAGCGGCGGCGCATCTTGGTGCCGCTGTCGGTCGGCGCCTTGCTGGCGAATTTCGATCTGGTCGAGCGCGCGAAGAAAACCGGCGCGCGCATCATCGTGCCGACGGGCGCGCTGATCGGCCTCGATGCGGTGCGCGCCGCCGCCGAAGGCGAAATCCGCAGCGTCCGCATGGTGACGCGCAAACCGCCGGCCGGACTCGAAGGTGCGCCCTATCTCGCGGCGCGCGACATCTCGCTCGCCGGAATC
Organism: Alphaproteobacteria bacterium; assembly: GCA_018971215.1. GTDB lineage: Bacteria > Pseudomonadota > Alphaproteobacteria > ATCC43930 > CGMCC-115725 > REEB95. The sequence continues at coordinate 1,562 of JAGXBG010000013.1, read as the reverse complement.
ACGGCGCCGAGGAAAGTTTTCGAGGGTAGTGCGCGCGACGGCGCCGCGGGATTTCCCGCCAATGTCAACGTTGCCGCGGCGCTGTCGTTGGCCGGGATCGGCCCCGACCGCACGACGCTCGAGATCTGGGCCGATCCCAATCTCACGCGCAATACGCACACGATCGAGGTCGACGCCGACAGCGCGCGCTTCTCGATGAAGATCGAAAACGTGCCGTCGGAAAATCCCAAGACCGGCCGGATCACCGCCTTGAGCGTGATCGCCTGCCTCAAGGGTCTGGTCGCGACGCTGCGCGTCGGCAGCTGACTATTTCTTCTTCTCGTCCTCCGGCATCAGCTTGAGCGACGCCGAGTTGATGCAGTAGCGCAGGCCGGTCGGCTTCGGCCCATCGGGGAAGATGTGGCCGAGATGCGCGTCGCACTTGGCGCACATCACTTCGGTGCGTTTCATGAAGAAGCTGTCGTCGTCGGCGGTCTTGACCGCGTTCTTGTCCATCGGCTGATAGAAGCTCGGCCAGCCGGAGCCGGATTCGAACTTGGTGTCCGAAGCGAACAGCGGCTCGCCGCAGCAGACGCAGACATAGGTGCCGGGCGTGTGCGTGTCCCAATATTCGCCGGTGAAGGCGCGCTCGGTGCCTTTCTGGCGCGCGATGCGGTACTGCTCGGGCGTGAGCTTCGCCTGCCATTCGGCGTCGGTCTTGCCCGCCGCCTTGCCCGTCTTGCCGGTCGCGTCACCCATAGTCGCCTCGCCTATTGCTGATTCATCCGTATAGATGGGGCGCAGTTGCGGCCGCCGCCAGTGGCGCAAGCCTGCTGCCGGTTCCAGTCGCTGAACGAGAACAGCAATTGCGAGCCCAAAAGCACGGCGATCACCGCCGCGACGATGGCCCAAAGCGCCCGGTTGTTCATCGCCAGAGAGTATGCGGGCGGCCCGCGGCACGGTCCAGCACGCCTCTTGCCCGCGCCGGGTTTGCGCTATGATCGGCGGATGACAGCCACGGGCATCGTCGCGGACGGCACGCCGCAGCTCATCAATTGGTGGAATTTGCGCTGGGTCGCGCTCGCGCTGGCGGTCATGGTCGGCGCCATCGTTGCCGGCAACGCGTTCTTCCTCAATTTCGTCCATGTGATGTCGGGCGTGATGTGGACCGGCATCGACATCTTCATGGGCTTCGTCATCGGGCCGGTGCTGCGCCAGACCGACGTGCCGGCGCGGCGCGCCATCGCCGTGCGCCTCATTCCGCGCATGCTGTTCCTGATGCCGACGCTCGCCATCGTCACCGGCACCGCCGGCTATTTCCTGGCGAAGCAGCTCGGGTTCCTCGACGTCGCCTATCCGGCGCACCTCTGGGTCGACGCGGCGCTGATCATCATTACGCTGCTGACCGTCCAGGGCCTCGGTATCCTGATGCCGACGAATTTGCTCGTCTGTTTGGAAATGCAGAAGCCGCAGCCGGACGGCGAGCGGATCAAGCGGCTGATGCGCCGCTATGTCCATCACACCGCGGCGCAAGGCGCGATGCAGGTGGCGATCATCGTGGTGATGGCGAAATTCGTCACCGG
>JAGXBG010000012.1 GCA_018971215.1 Alphaproteobacteria bacterium | reverse complement strand
GAAGTTCTGGGCGCAGTCAACCAGCCCGTCGGCGCGCCGACAACCGGAATCAGTGCTCGACGTCGGACCAGACGCGGCGCTTGGCGCCGTAGAGCACGCCGGTCATCGCGAGCAGGAACAGCACGACCTTGGCACCGGTGCGCTTGCGCTGTTCCATATTCGGATCCGACGCCCAGGTGAGGAAGGTCACGACGTCGTGCGCTTCCTGCTGCAAGGTCGCCTTGGTTCCGTCGGCGTATTGCACGGAATCGTCCTGCAACGGCTGTGGCATCGCGATCACGTGACCGGGGAAATAGAGGTTGTAGTTGCCGCCGCTGGGCGGCATCGCGAAGCCCTTCGGCGGCTCGCGGAAACCGGTCAGGATGCCATAGACATAGTTTGGCCCGCCGGCACGCGCCTTGATGATATCCGACAGGTCGGGCGGCGCTTTGCCAAGCGACGCGGCGGCGGCGGCCTCGTTCGGGAACGGCGCGGGGAAGTGATCGGACGGCCGCGCCGGACGCTTGATCGGCTTGCCACTTTTATCGATGTCGTCGACCTGTTTTTGCGCGGCAAGCGCCTTGACCTCTGCCTCGCTATAGCCGAGGGCGCCGGGGCCCTGGAGGTCGTCATAGGTCACTAGGTCCATCGAATGACAGGTCGAGCAGACCTGCGTGTAGATCTGGAAGCCGCGCTGCAACGCGGCGCGATCGAAGGTGCCGAACGGCCCTTCGAACGACCACGACACGTTGGGCAGCGCCGGTGTCGCTTCTTCGGCTTGCGCGCGCGCCGGCTGCGCCGGTTGCGCCAGCATCGCCGCGGCGACTACCGCGCCCGCGAGCAACGCCGGAATCACGAGACGTGGCTTCATGGCTTGGCTCGCGTCGCAGCGGCGCCGACCGGCGCCCCGCCGCGTTTCTTCAGGACGGCCTCGGCAATGCTCGGCGGCAGCGGCAAGGGCCGTTCGAACCAGCCGATCAGCGGCATCAGCACGATGAAGTGGAAGAAGTAATAGAACGTGCCGATCCGACCGATCACGATCCACCAGCCTTCCGGCCGATGCGCGCCGACATCGCCGAGCACGAAGGCGTCGATCACCAGCAGCCAGAAGACCCACTTGTAGACGGGCCGGAAATAGGCGCTGCGCACCTTCGAGGTGTCGAGCCAGGGCACGATGAACAGGATGCCGATCGCGCCGAACAGCGCACAGACGCCGAGCAGCTTGTTCGGGATCGAGCGCAGGATGGCGTAGAACGGCAGCAGATACCAATCCGGTACGATCTCGGGCGGCGTCTGCATCGGATTGGCCGGGATGTAGTTCTGCGGCTCGGCCAGCAGATTCGGGAAATAGAACACGACAATCGCAAAGACGATCAGGAACACGCTCAGGCCGAACATGTCCTTGTAGGTGTAATAGGGATGGAACGGCACGCTGTCCTGCGGGCCTTTGCGGTCGATGCCGAGCGGATTGTTGGAGCCGTGCTGGTGCAGCGCCAAAATGTGGAGAATCACGACGCCGAGAATCACGAACGGCAACAGATAGTGGAGCGCGAAGAAGCGGTTGAGCGTCGGATTGCCGACGGCGAAGCCGCCCCACAGCCAGGTCACGATGTCCTTGCCGACGCCGGGAATCGCCGAGAACAGGTTGGTGATCACGGTCGCGCCCCAGAAGCTCATCTGGCCCCATGGCAGCACGTAACCCATGAACGCGGTCGCCATCATCAGCAGGATGATGACAACGCCGAGCATCCACAACAGCTCGCGCGGCGCCTTGTAGGAGCCGTAGTACAGACCGCGGAACAGATGGATGTAGACGACGATGAAGAAGAACGATGCGCCGTTCATGTGGATGTAGCGGATCAACCAGCCGTAGTTGACCTCGCGCATGATGCGCTCGACCGACTGGAACGCGTCGCCGGCGTTGGGATCGTACTGCATCGCCAGGAAAATGCCGGTGGCGATCATGATCATCAGCATGGCGCCGGCGAGCGAGCCGAAGTTCCACCAATAGTTCAGGTTCTTCGGCGTCGGATATTCGTTCAGCTCGTGATCGAGATAGGTGAACACCGGCAGGCGGTGATCGATCCATTGCACCAATTTGTTCTGCGATACCGCCATGGTTCCGCCTCAGATCTGCTCGATCGAATCGAAATCGAAAGTCGAATTCGGCGGGTTCTCGCCGATCCGGACGGTGGTGTCGTTGAGGAAGTGATGCGGCGGCACCGGCAGGTTGTACGGCGCCGGCACGCCGCTGAAGACGCGGCCCGATAGGTCGTAACGCGAGCCGTGGCACGGGCAGAAATAGCCGCCGGGCCAAGCCGGACCGAGGCTGCCGCCGGGCTGCGGCGTGAATTCGGGAATGCAGCCGAGATGGGTACAGATGCCGACCAGCACCAGATACTCCGGCTTGATTGAGCGATGCCAGTTGGTCGCATAAGGCGGCTGTTGCAGCGCTTCGGAATTCGGATCGCGCAGCTGGCCGGTGTCGCTCGGCGATTGGAGCTTGGTCAGCTCGGCCGGCGTGCGGTGGACGATGAAGATCGGCCGCGAGCGCCACAGCACCAGCACCTGCTGGCCGGGTTGCAGGCTCGACAGGTCGACGTCGACCGGTGCGCCGGCCGCCAGCACGTCGCGCGCCGGGTTCATGCTCGTGATCAGCGGCCACACGGTGCAGGCGGCGCCGACGCCGAGAAGCGCATTGCCGGCGATCACCAGGAAGTCGCGTCGCGAACCGCCCGGCGCGTGTGCGCCAGCCGTATGCGAATGCGCCGAATCCGCCATCGATCCCCTCTTTCGCCTGCGCTCGAAGCCCGCGCGCAAGCTACAGGCTAAAACGAAAGCTTCTATGCGACATCCTGCCGCACGAATGGCGGAAATCCCAGCCGGCGGGCCGCGCGCGGGCCTTGCCAAGGCGACGAAATCATCCCCAAGGTGCGGCCATGCGCCTCGCCCTCTACGAGCCCGACATTCCGCAGAACGCGGGCGCGATCCTGCGGCTGGGCGCGTGCGTCGGCGTCGCCGTCGACATCATCGAGCCGTGCGGTTTCGTGCTCGACGACCGCCGGCTGAAGCGCGCGGCGATGGATTATTTCGCCCACGTCACAATCGTGCGGCACGCGTCATGGGCGTCGTTCCGGGAGTCGCGCCCGGGCCGGCTGGTGCTGCTTTCGACCAAGGCCCGCCTCCCCTATCATCGCTTCGCCTTTGCCCGCGACGACGTGCTCCTGCTCGGACGCGAGACCGCGGGCGTGCCGCCGGAGGTCGCCGAGGCCGTGGACGCCAGCGTGCTGATACCGATGCGTCCGGGACTGCGTTCGCTCAACGTCGCGCTCGCGGCGGCAATGGTGCTGGGCGAGGCGTTGCGCCAGACGGCGCTCATGCCGGAGGCGACGCCGTGAGCGATGCAGCGCAGCAGCAGACCGAAGCCGCGCACTGGTTCGAGGAATTGCGCGACCGGTTGTGCGCGGTGTTCGAGGCGATCGAGGACGAATACGCCTCGGCGCGGCCCGAGGAAGGCACGGCCGGACGCTTCGCGCGCACGCCGTGGCAACGCGACGGTGGTGGTGGCGGTGCGATGGCGCTGATGCACGGCGGCGTGTTCGAGAAAGTCGGGGTCAACGTCTCAACGGTGTGGGGCGAATTTTCGCCCGAGTTCCGCGCGCAGATTCCGGGCGCGGCGAACGATCCCCGCTTCTGGGCGACCGGCATCTCGCTGGTCGCGCATCCGCGGTCGCCCCTCGTGCCTGCAGCACATCTCAACACGCGGCATATCCGCACGACCAAAGCCTGGTTCGGCGGCGGCGCCGACCTGACGCCGGTGTTTCCCGACGAAGCCGACACGCGCGATTTCCACGCCGCGCTCGAAGCCGCCTGCGCCGCGCACGATCCCGCCTATTACCCGCGCTTCAAGGCGTGGTGCGACGAGTATTTCTTCCTCAAGCACCGCAACGAGCCGCGCGGCGTCGGCGGCATCTTTTACGACGATCTGGCGACCGGCGACTGGAACCGCGATTTCGCCTTCACGCGCGCGGTCGGCGAATCGTTCCTGCGCATCTACCCGCGGCTGGTGCGGCGCAACATGCTGCAGCCTTGGACCAGCGAGCAGCGCCAGGCGCAGCTCGTGAAGCGCGGCCGCTACGTCGAGTTCAACCTGCTCTACGACCGCGGCACGCTTTTCGGCCTCAAGACCGGCGGCAACGTCGAGGCGATCCTGATGTCGCTGCCGCCGGCGGTGAAGTGGCCCTGAACCTCAGTCCGCCTCTTCCGGTGGCTTGCGCCGGCCGAAGCAGCCAAGCAGCAGCAGATCGTAGATGCCCTTGAGGCCGCCGGCGATCAGCACCGGCCAGCCGAAGGGCGACAGCGCCAGCAGCCAGCCAGCGAGTGCCGGCGCCACTGCGGCCGCGAGGCTGCGCGGCACCGCCGTGACGCTGGCCGCGGCCGCGCGTTCTGGCGGCGTCACCATCGCCATGACGTAGCTGGTGCGCGCCGGCACGTCCATTTGCGACAGCGCGCTGCGCGCCAGCCAGAGCGCGACCACCAGCCACAGCTTGGGGGCGAAGGCCATCGCGATCAGGCAGAGGTTCGACGGGAAATGCGTGAACACCATCGTGTTGACGAGGCCGATGCGCTTGGCGAGATGGCCGGCGGCGATGAACGATGCGGCCGAGGCGAGGCCGCTCCAAAAGAAGATTGTGCCGGCAACGGCCAACGACAGGCCAAACCGCTCGAACAACCAAAGCGCAAGCAGCGATTGCACCACCAAGCCGCCGCCGAAGGCGTCGAGGCTGAACAGCGCCGCCAAGCCGAAGACGATTTTGCGCGACGGACCCAGCGGCGGTGTCGGCTTTTCGGGCTTGGCGTCGAGACTCGCCGGCAGGCGGCGATAGAGGTGGTAGGTCGCCAGCCCGAGCACCGCGTAGAGCCCGAACATCCAGCGCAACGCGTCGATCGCGTCGACGCCAAGCCAGCCATGCACCAGCTCGGGCACGCCGGCGGCGAGCGAGCCGAGCGCGCCGACCAGCGAACCGATCAGGCTGTAGACGACGAAGGCGTTGGTGCGCGCCTTGGCCGGAGCCGCTTCGGCGAGCAGCGCCTGCTCCAGCGGCAGGAACAGGCTGACGTCGCTCGGCGACGGATTCAGCGTACCGACGAAGGCGATGACCATCAGCGGCCAGAACTGTGTCGCGGCGACGAAGCCAACACCGGTGCCGATCATCAGCAGCGTCGCGATCACCAGCAGCCAGCGCCGGCCAAAGCGATGGGCGGTAAAGCCGACGGCGATGGTCGCCGCCGCCGAGCCAACCAGCGTCGTCGCGGCGATGAGTCCGATCTGAAAGGCGTCGAAACCCAACGCCTTGAGATAGACCGGTAGCAACAAACTGATATAGCCGTCGGCGAAGGCACGCAGACCGCGCGCCCAGTAAAGCGGCGCAGCGGCCGGCGGAACGCGGGCGGGCAACCGTCGCCGGAGCGCCGACATCATATCGCCCAGGCCAATGCGCCGCCGCCAAGTCCGCCGAGAACGACGACCGCCCAGGGCGGCACGCGCAAGCGCAGCAGGACGAGCGCGGCGAGCGTGAAAGCCAAATCCCTCCAGCCGAAGACCGCGCTGACGAATACCGGACGGTACAACGCGGCAAGCAGCAGCCCGACGACCGCGGCGTTGACGCCCTTGAGCGTCGCCTGCATCGCCTGGTTGGCGCGCAACGCGCTCCAGAACGGCAGCGTGCCGACGATGAGCAGCGAGCCCGGCAGGAAGATGGCGATCAGCGCGAGCGCGCCCCCGAGCAGACCGCCCGCCGGCGCCTGCGGGCTGACGCCGAGAAATGCGGCAAAGGTGAACAGCGGTCCGGGCAGCGCCTGCGCCGCGCCATAGCCGGCGAGAAACGTGTCCTGGTTCACCCAGCCCTTCGGCACGACCACAGCGTTGAGCAGCGGCAGCAGCACGTGACCGCCGCCGAACACCAGCGCGCCGGAGCGGTAGAAACCGTCGAACAGCTGCAGCGCGCTCGAGCCGCTCGCCGCCGCAACGATCGGCGGCAATGTCAGCAGCATCGCAAAGGCGATCAGTGCCACGATCGCCACGCCGCGCGACACTTGCGGCGCAAAGGGCAATACCGCCTGGCGCGTATCGCCTGGCAGGAACAGCCGGCCAGCGGCGGCACCGAAGGTGATGGTGGCGAGCTGGCCCCAAGTCGCCGGCAATGTCAGCGCCAAGGCAGCGGCGGCAAGCGCCATTGCGCCACGCGGCACATCGTTGGCCAGACGACGCGCCATCTGCCACACTGCTAGCGTCACCACCGCGCACGCCACCAGCATCAAACCATGCAGCCACGGCGCGCCGGCCAGATCGCCGACGTGCGCGACGCCGAAGCCGAGCCCGCCCATGATCAACGCCGATGGCAGCGTGAAGCCGAGCCAGGCACACAGCGCGCCGGGCAGACCGGCACGCAGCAGGCCGACGGCGAAGCCGAACTCGCTCGACGACGGACCCGGCAGGAACTGCGACAGCGCCAGCAGATCGGCGAAACCGGCTTCGTCGAGCCAGCGCCGCTTGTCGATGAACTCGCTGCGGAAATAAGCGAGATGCGCGACCGGGCCGCCGAACGAGGTCAGCCCCAGCCGTAGGAACACGGCGAAGATTTCGAGCGGGTTGCTGCGACCGGGTGCGTCAGCCATGCGGCGCCAGCCGCCGCCGCATTTCGGCGCGGCATTGCGCCGGGGTGGCGCGGAAATCGCCCTTGATCCACCAAGCCTCGAGCACGGCGAGCAGCCGACCAAGCGCCGGTCCGGGCGCCACGCCGGCCGCGAGCAGGTCGCGACCGCGCAGCGGAAAGCGCGGACTCTTCCATGCCCTTGCCAGTCGCAACAGCGGGGCCACGCTGCGCGACCGCCTTTGTGCCGCCGCCACCAGCAACACGCGATCCGCGTAAAGCGCCACCCCCCAGCGATAGAGCGCGCGGCGCTGCATCAAGCGGTCGCCGTCAAGCGCGATTGCCGGCTTGGCAAGCAACGCCGCGAGGCGGTCGCGTTGGGCGCCCGACAGTTTCAACCGTTCGGCGACGGCACCGGCATTGCGCGTGATCAGCGCCGCAAGGCGCCGCAGCGGATCGGGCTGCGGCTCGAGCGCAACCAGGCGGCGGAGTCGCGTCAGCCCGCCGGCTTCGGGCAGCAGCTGCTTGAGCACGCCATCGGCCTGCATCATGCGCAATGCCGGCAGCGGATTGGGCGCCGCCAGCAGCTTCAAGATCTCGGCGGCGACGCGTTCGGCCGAAAGCGTTGGCAGCAGGCGGGCCGCGGTGCGGCAGGCAGCGCGCGCCGCGCGGTCACCGGCGCCTTTGCCGTAATATGCGAAGAAGCGGTAATAGCGCAGCAGACGCAGCACGTCCTCGCGAATGCGCGTCGCCGGATCGCCGACGAAGCGCACGCGGCCCGCCTTGAGATCGGCGAGGCCGCCGACGTAATCGTAAAGCCGGCCGCGCCGATCGAGCGACAGCGCGTTCATGGTGAAGTCGCGGCGCTGCGCATCGGCTTCCCAGCCGGCATCGAATGCGACTTTGGCGTGCCGGCCGTCGGTTTCGACGTCGCGGCGCAGCGTCGTGATCTCGAAGATCTGTTTCGGCGTCACCGCCGTGACCGTGCCGTGAGCGATGCCGGTTGGCACGGCGCGGATGCCGGCGGCGGTCAAGCGCTGTATCACGATTGCGGGCATAAGCGGCGTGCCGACGTCGATTTCGCGCGGCGGCCGGCCAAGCAGGGCGTCACGCACCGCGCCGCCGACAAACCGCGGCTCGGCCTCCGGCGCGGTCAGCGCGCGCATGACCCGCCGCGTGGCGGCATCGCGCATCCACGGACGCAGCGTTATCCTGCGGACCGGATCGGCCATCAGCGCGGCCCCGGCGGGGCGATCTGGCCGGGCACGACGCGACCGTCCTCGACATGCGGCGGCACGTAACGACCCGCCTGGTCGCCGCCGGTGTCGACGCCGATGACGACCAGCGCGATCGCGGCCGCGACCAGGCCGCCGATGATGAGCCACGTCCACGGCGTGCTGCGTTCGGCGGCGCGGCCCAGGGTGTAAAGCCAGAGAAAATAGATCGCGGTCGGAGCGAGCAGCGGCAGCAGGATGGTGAGCGCCACCCGGATCATGGCGCGCTCACGTCACCAGCACCTCGGCGAGATTGACCAGGATGCCGGCGGTCGCGCCCCAGATGTAACGGCTGTCGTGCGCAAGCACGAAATAGGTGCGCACGCCGTTCTTGAGCTCGCGCGTCTCCTGCCGGTAGTTGGCGCGGTCGGCGACCAGCGCCAGCGGCACTTCGAAGATTTCGGTCACTTCGCGCGGGTCGGGCGCCAACGGCAGCGGCGGCGCGAGCAAGGCGACGACCGGCACGATCTCGAAGCCGGTGCCGGTGATATAGGTGTCGAGCCGGCCGATGACCTCGATGCGGTCGGCCGGCAAGCCGATCTCCTCGCGCGTCTCGCGCAGCGCGGCGGCAACCGCGTCGTCGTCCGTCGGCTCGATCCGGCCACCGGGCAGCGAGACCTGGCCCGCGTGCGCACTGAGCTTCTCGTGGCGCTGCGTCAGCAGCACAGTAAGCCCGGCCGGCCGGTCGACGATGGGCACCAGCACGGCGGCAGGCCGCAAGCCGGGCGGCAGTTTCGCGCCCGGACTCAGGACGTGGTCGCCGCGTACCTTGTCGCTGTCGAACGAGCGCATCCCCGGCCGGTAGGCACCGAAGCGCGCGCGCACCGACACGGCGGTCAACCCGCCGGTCGGAGCCTGCCGAGCGGAAAGAATTTCGCGCTGCTCCATACGCCGTATGCCGTTTCGCCCTCGACTTGTTCTTCGCCGCTCAAGTCCACCAGTTCGTAGAATACCGGCCGCGCTATGCGCGCTTCCAGCCCGTCGCGCACCAGGATATAGGGCACGGGAGTCCGCGTCATCCGCTCCTCGGCGATGCGCAGCGGATGCACCGCATCGAGGGTCACAATCTCGTCAACATTGGTGCGAAAGATCAGCCGCTGCTGCGCGCCGGGATTCGCGACCTCGAGCGACACGGCGACGAACGGGACGTCATCGACCGCGATACGGCCACGCTCGGCCGGCGTCGCCAGCCAATATTGCCCGTTCGCGTCACGCTCGAGCGCACGGCTGAACAGACGGACCAGTGCCATGCGGTGGATTGCTGAGCCGCGATAGAACCAGCTACCATCGCGGCCGATACGGATGCCGAAATCGCCGCAATCGCGCCGGACGCCGCCGGCCAGAGGCCTTGCGGCATCGGCTGCCAATCGTTCGAGCGCCAATGACGAGGCTTTGTCCATGACCATCCGCGTCCGCAACAGGAGCGTCCTTTGAGCGCCACCGATTCGACTGCTACCACCGCCGGCAACGACCTCGCCCGCGAGATCGAGGCGCTCGGCGCGCGTCTCGCCGCGGTGCGGCAGCGCATCGGCCGCGTCATCTTCGGGCAGGCCGAGGTCATCGATCAAGCGTTGATCACCTTGCTTGCCGGCGGCCATGCGCTGCTGATCGGCGTGCCCGGCCTGGCGAAGACCCGGCTCGTCGAAACGCTCGGTACCGTGCTCGATCTCGACGACAAGCGCGTGCAATGCACGCCCGATCTGATGCCCGCGGACATCATCGGCTCGGAAGTACTGGAGGAAAGCGAGAGCGGCCGGCGCGGCTTCCGTTTCATTCCGGGTCCGGTGTTCTGCCAGCTGCTGATGGCCGATGAGATCAACCGCGCCAGCCCGCGCACGCAATCGGCGCTGCTGCAAGCGATGCAGGAAGGCCGCGTCTCGGTCGCCGGCCAGTATCATCCGCTGCCCAAGCCCTTCCACGTGTTGGCGACGCAAAATCCGCTCGAACAGGAAGGAACGTATCCGCTGCCGGAAGCGCAGCTCGATCGCTTCCTGCTGCAGATCGACGTCGGCTATCCCGACCGCGAAGCCGAGCGGCGGATGCTGATCGCGACCACCGGCATTGCCGAGGAGAATGCGGCGCCGGTCCTCAATTCCGCCGAGCTGCTGGCGGCGCAGCGGCTGGTGCGTCGCGTGCCGGTGGGCGACAGCGTCGTCGAAGCGATCCTGACGCTGGTGCGCTCCGGCCGGCCGGACGACGGCGCCGCCGACGCCGCGCGGACGCACATCGCCTGGGGGCCGGGACCGCGCGCCAGCCAGGCGTTGATGCTCGCCGCCCGAGCCAGGGCGCTGCTCGACGGCCGGCTGTCGCCGTCGATCGACGACGTGCTGGCGCTCGCCCACCCGGTGCTGCGCCACCGCATGGCGCTTACGTTCGCGGCGCGCGCGGACGGCGTCAGCATGGCGCAGGTCATCGACCGGCTATTGGATCCGTTGCGCTGATGGCCAGACCGGCGCTGCGCCACCGCGCCGAAGCAGCCTCGCTCGCGCTGCCGCCGTTGCTGATTGCCGCCGAGCGCGTCGCCGCCGCCGTCGTGCAGGGCACGCATGGCCGCCGACGCACCGGCCAGGGCGAGACCTTCTGGCAGTTCCGCCGCTACGAACCGGGCGATGCGGTGACGCGCATCGATTGGCGCGAAACCGCCAAGACGCAACACGTCTATGTGCGCGAAACCGAGTGGGAGGCGGCCCAGAGCGTCTATCTGTGGCGCGACGGGTCGGGCTCGATGGAATACGCCTCCGACGCCAATTTGCCGACCAAACGCGACCGTGCCGATCTGCTGACGCTGGCGCTGGCGGCCTTACTGGTGCGCGGCGGCGAACGGGTGACGCTGATGGGATCGGGCCTGCCGCCGGCTTATGGTCGCGCGGTGCTCGACCGCCTGGCGCTACTGCTCGAACGCAGCACGACCGCCGCCGACCTGCCAGCCTATGAGAAGCTGCCGCGGCACGGTCAGGTGGTCTGGATCGGCGACTTGTTGGCGCCCCTTGATGCGACCGCCGCGCTCGTTCTGCGTTATGCCGATGCCGGCCTCAAAGGTCATCTGTTGCAAGTGCTCGATCCGGCCGAAGAAAATTTGCCGTTTGCCGGCCGCGTGCGCTTCGAAGGCCTGGAAAGCGAGAACCCGCTGTTGATCAGCCGTGTCGAATCGATTCGAACCGGCTATGCCGAGCGGATGCAGCGGCACCGCGACGGGCTGGCGGCGTTGACGCGTGACGTCGGCTGGACCTTCGCGACGCACCGCACCGACCATCCGCCGCAACACGCGCTGCTCGGCCTCTACCAGATCCTGACGGAGCGCTAGCGCATGCTGTCGCTCGGCCCCATCGCCTTCGCCGCACCGTGGTTGCTGGCCGGACTGGCGGCGCTGCCGGTGCTGTGGTGGCTACTGCGGGTGACGCCGCCGGCGCCGAAACGCATCCGCTTCCCAGCGCTACGGTTGATGTTGGGCCTGGCGCCGCCGGAGGAGACGCCGGCGAAGACGCCACTGTGGCTCATCTTGCTCCGTATGGTGCTGGCCGCTTCGGTGGTCCTGGCGTTGGCGCAGCCGTTGCTGAATCCACGCACGCCGGTCGCCGCCGCCGGTCCCGCCGTCTTCGCCGTCGACGACGGCTGGGGTGCGGCGCGCCACTGGGACGAAATGCGCGCGGCGCTCGACCGGCTGATCGACCAGGCCGGCCGCGAAGGCCGCGAAATCGTGCTCTTCGGCACCGCCGATCCCCCGGGCGGCCGCGCCGCGAGCGATCTGTCGCTGCTGCGTCCGGCCGACGCGCGCGCCGCCGCTGCCAACCTGCAGCCGCGGCCATGGTCCGACAACCGCGCCCGGGCGTTCGCGCACTTCGAGCGGCTCGGCCTATCGCAAGCGGCCGAGATCGTGTGGCTGAGCGACGGACTCGACGGCGGCGATGCCGGCGCCTTCGCCGCCGGCCTGGCGCGTCACGGTCCGTTGACGGTCATGGCGGCGAGCGGCAATGCATCGCCGCGGTTGTTGGCGACCGCCGACACCGACGATACGGACCTGACCGCCACGGTCGAGCGCGCCGATCCGAGCCTGCCGGAAACGCTGACTCTGCGCGCGCTCGGCGACGACGGCCGGCTTTTGGCGCGGCGCACCGTGACGATCCCCGCCGGTAAACACTCGATCGTCGTGCATGTGCCGATGCCGACGGAACTGCGCAATCGGGTGGCGTCAATTGCGATCGAGAATGAAGCGTCGGCTGGCGCCGTTCTGCTGCTCGACGAGCGCTGGAAGCGCCGGCCGGTGGGTATCGTCGCGCACCGCGACGCAGCGCAGCCGCTGTTGAGCGGCGCCTATTATCTCGACAAGGCCTTGTCGCCGTTCAGCGAGGTTCGTACCGGCGACGTCGACACGCTCATCAAGGGCGGCATCGCCGTGCTCGGTTTGCCCGACGGCGCGACGCTAAGCGACGGCGACCGGCAGGCGATCGGCCGTTGGCTCGACAACGGCGGCACCGTCTTGCGCTTCGCCGGTCCGCGTCTGGCGGCGCAGCCTGACGATTCGCTGTTGCCGGTGCGCCTGCGGAGCGGCGACCGCATGCTCGGCGGCGCCTTGTCGTGGGAGCGACCGGCGAAGCTCGCGCCTTTCGCCGCCGACAGTCCGTTCGCCGGCCTTGCCATTCCCGACGACGTCACCGTCTCGCGCCAGGTGTTGGCCGAGCCGACCGTCGATCTTGCGCGCAAGACCTGGGCGCGGCTCGCCGACGGCACGCCTTTGGTCACGGCTGAAAAACGCGGCAAGGGCTGGCTCGTCCTCGTCCACACGACCGCCGATCCCGAGTGGTCGAACCTGGCGATCTCGGGATTGATGGTCGAGATGCTGCGCCGCGTCGTCGCCGTGAGCCAGGGCATCTCGGGCACGAGCGACAAACCGCTGCCGCCGGTCGAGACACTCGACGGCTTCGGCCGTTTGCACGCGGCGCCGGCCACTGCCGCGACCATCCCCGCTAATGCCATCGGCACGACCGTAGCCGGACCGCGCAACCCGCCCGGCTTCTACGGCACCGCAGACGCGCGCGTGGCACTCAACCTTGCGCCGACGGTGACGCATTTCGCGCCGCTGCCGGCGCTACCGGCCGGCGTCCGACGGGAGGATTTCGCGCGCAGCGCCGAAGTCGATTTCCGGCCGCCATTGCTGGCCTTCGCCTTGCTGCTGATGCTCGCCGATTTTGCCATCGGCTTCGCTCTGCGCGGTCTGCTGCCGCGGATCGGCCGGCGCATCGGCGCCGCCGCGGGCGCCATTGCGCTGTGCGTCGTTCTCGGTGCACCGCCGGCGCACGCCGCAGACAACGACGCGGCGGCAATCGCTGCAGCGAGCCAGTTCCACCTCGCTTATGTGCGCACCGGCGTGGCCAGCGTCGACACCGAGTCGAAAGCCGGTCTGGTGGGTTTGGCCTATGTCCTCAACGAACGCACCGCCGTCGAAGCCGCAGCACCGATGGCCGTCGATCCGGAAACCGACGATCTGGTGTTCTTTCCGCTCATTTATTGGCCGGTGGTCGACGGCGAGCCCGCCTTGTCGCCGCAGGCGGTTGCGCGCGTACAGCATTACCTCAACACCGGCGGCATCATCCTGTTCGACACGCGCGATCAGGAACAACCGACCGATTTCAGCGCGGCCGCCGCGCAGGCACGCCTCAAACGCCTTGCCGCTGGCCTTACGATTCCGCCGTTGGTGCCGCTGCCGTCCGACCACGTGCTCACTCGCTCGTTCTACCTGATGGAGAATTTCCCCGGCCGCTGGAACGGCGGCGAGCTTTGGGTCGAGCCGACGGCGGACGCGGTCAATGACGGCGTCTCGAGCATCATCGTCGGCGGCAACGAGTGGGCCGGCGCCTGGGCGGCGGAGGCCAACGGCGTGCCGCTCTACGCGGTGGTGCCGGGCGGCGAGCCGCAACGCGAGATGGCCTATCGCTTCGGCGTCAACCTGGTGATGTACGCACTGACCGGCAACTACAAAAGCGACCAGGTGCACGTGCCGGCGATTCTCGAGCGGTTGGGACAATGATCGGCTGGAGCCTCGCGACCTCGCCGCTGCTACCGTGGTGGGCGATTGGCGCGTTTGCCAGCGCGGCGCTCGTGCTGATCGCCTTTGGCGCCTGGCGGCGCGCCCGCGGCACCGTGTGGCGGCTGCTCGCTTCCCTGGCGCTGGCGGCGATCGTGATCAATCCGTCGCTGGTCGAGGAGAAACGCGCGCCGCAGCACGACGTCGCCGCCGTGA
This sequence comes from Alphaproteobacteria bacterium, assembly GCA_018971215.1. Lineage (GTDB taxonomy): Bacteria > Pseudomonadota > Alphaproteobacteria > ATCC43930 > CGMCC-115725 > REEB95. Next base: position 14,532 of record JAGXBG010000012.1, on the reverse strand, counting down.
TCGTCGACGACTCGCCGAGCATGCGCATTGGCCAGCGCCAGCAATACGCGGCGGCGGCGCTGCAGACGGTCACCGAGCGGCTGGCGCGCCTACCCGATCTCGACGTGCGTGTGGTGCACGCCGGCGCACTGGATCCCGCCGCACCCTTGGTCGACGAGGGAACGCAGCTCTATACCGCGCTGAGCCGCGCGTTGGCTGACGTGCCGCGCCAGCGTCTCGCCGGCGCCATTCTGATCACCGATGGGCAGATCCACGACATGCCGCCGCCGCAGCGTCTGGCATTCGACGCGCCGCTTCACGCCCTTCTCACCGGCCAGCCAGGCGAGGCCGATCGCCGGCTCGTCGTGCGCAACGCGCCCAAATTCGGCCTGGTGGGCAAGACCGTCGAGCTGGCGGTGCGCGTCGAGGACCTGCCGGCCACCGGCGCTGGCGGCGAGGCGCAGCTCACCATACGCAAGGATGGCGGCCTGCCGACGATCCGCACGGTGCCGGTCGGCGCCGACGTGACCGTGCCGGTCACCATCGATCACGGCGGCCCCAACGTGGTTGAGCTCGGCGTCAATGCCGGGCCGCACGAGCTGACGCTCGAGAACAACCGTGCCGCCTTCGTCGTCAACGGCGTCCGCGATCGGCTCAAAGTTCTGTTGATCAGCGGCGAGCCGAACCAGGACGAGCGCACCTGGCGCAACATCCTCAAATCGGATCCATCGGTCGACCTCATCCATTTCACCATCCTGCGCCCGCCCGAGAAGCAGGACGGCACGCCGATCCGCGAATTGAGCCTGATCGCCTTTCCGATCCGCGAGCTGTTCGACGAGAAGTTGCACCAATTCGACTTGATCGTCTTCGACCGCTATCGCCAGCGCAGCGTGCTGCCGCAGGCCTATATCGAAAATATCGCCGACTATGTGCGCGATGGCGGCGCGCTGCTGGTGTCGGCCGGCCCCTCCTTCGCCACACCGCTGTCGCTCTATCGCACGCCGCTCGGCGCGGTGCTGCCGGCGGTGCCGACCGGCGACGTCTTCGACAAAGGATTCGTACCGCAAGTCACGGACGTCGGCCGGCGCGATCCGGTGACCGAAGACCTGCCGGGGTTGCCGGCACAGGCCGATGCGTCGCCGCCATGGGGCCGCTGGTTCCGCATCATCGGCGCCCACGCCCAGCGCGGCGTGACGGTGATGACCGGCTACCAGAACGAACCGCTGCTGGTGCTCGATCGCGTCGGCAAGGGCCGCGTCGCGCAGCTGATGTCTGACGAGATGTGGCTATGGACGCGCGGCTATGAGGGCGGCGGCCCGCAGGCCGAACTGCTGCGCCGGATCGTCTATTGGTTGATGAAGGAGCCGGAGCTCGAAGAAAACGATTTGCGCGCGACGATCGACGGCAACAAGCTGACCGTGACGCGGCAGTCGCTTCAACCCGACGACTCGTCGGTGCAGCTGACCCTACCGGACGGCAAGACCACGACGCTCACGTTGACGCCCTCCCATGGCGGACGCAGCGTGGCGACGATGGGCGTCGGCGAAAGCGGCCTCTACCGCGTCACTGACGGTCAGCGCACCGCCCTAGCGGCGGCGGGTTCGCTCAATCCGGTCGAGATGGCCGACGTGCGCACCACCGACGAGAAGGTCAAGGCCGACGTGGCGGCCACCGCCGGCGGCATCTTCTGGGTCGGGCCCGGCAGCGTGCCCGACATCCGTTCCGTCGATCCGGGACGATCGGCAGCCGGCCGCAATTGGATCGGCCTGCGCCGTAACGGCGATTATGTCGTGACCGGCGTCGGCGAAACGCCGCTGCTGCCGGGCGCACTGGCCTTGATCCTGGCGCTTGGGTTCTTGATCTTGGCGTGGCGGCGGGAGGGGCACTGACCCATGCTCGACGGCTGGCACGATTTCTATGTCATCCTCGCGACCGCGGCGGGCACGCTGATCGGCGCAATGTTTGTCGTTGCCTCGATCGCCGGGCGGATCGTCCGCAAAGCGCGCGCCGTGCAGGTTGGCGCCTTCTTTACCGCGACCGTATTCCACTTGTCCGCCGTGCTCTTCGCCTGCCTGCTGGTCATGGTGCCGACACTGTCGTCGCCGGCCTTCGGTATCATTGTCGGGCTCGGTGGACTCGCGGGCATCGGCCTCGCGAGCCGCGCCGGCCTCTGGGTCCGGCGGCACAGCAACATCGACGCCACGGATCGCCTCTGGTACGCGGCGATACCGGTGGTCAGTTACATCCTGGTCGCCGTCGCGGCGGTGCTAATTGTCGACGGCATGGCGACCGGCCCCGAAATCCTCGCCCTGGCGCTCTGCCTCCTGGTGGCTGCGGGCATCCGCAACGCCTGGGACATGATCATCTTCATCGTCGGCAAGGACGACAGTGCGCCCTGAAACGTACTGGTTTCGGATGATGGTGGGCTAAGCCCTGTGGGATTTGCTAGGGTCCGCGCCCAGGAGGAACCCATGTGGCGCCGGGCCTTGCCGCCGATCCACCCCGATGGCTGGCGATTCATTCTGATCTTCGCCGCGGTCACGCTGATCCTGTTCTGGATCGCACAGCCGCTTGGCTGGCTCGGCGTGATCGCAACGATCTGGTGCGTGACCTTTTTCCGCAACCCGTGGCGCGTCACGCCGCAGCGCGAAGGGCTGGTCGTCGCGCCCGCCGACGGCGTGGTGGTGGCGGTTGACGAAGCCGTGCCGCCACCCGAACTGGGCATGGGCGCCGCACCGATGCGGCGAATCGGCATTTTCCTCTCAATCTTCGACGTGCACGTCAACCGCGTACCGGCCGCCGGACGTGTGGTGAAGACCGCCTATCGCAAGGGCAAGTTCGTCAACGCCGCGCTCGACAAGGCAAGCGAAGACAACGAACGCATGGCGATCCGCCTGGCCCTGGCCGACGGCGCCGAAATCGCGGTCGTGCAGATCGCCGGCTTGATCGCGCGCCGCATCCTGTGCGAGCTGACCGAAGGCCAGAGCGTGATCGCCGGACAGCGGCTTGGCCTGATTCGCTTCGGCAGCCGCACCGATCTCTATCTGCCGCTCTCCTGGTCGCATTTCGCGATCGTCGGCCAGCGCATGGTCGGCGGCGAGACCGTGTTGGCCGATACGCGCGCCAACGAAAGCGCGCGATCGGGCATGGTGCACTGATGCCGCTGCATCGTCCGCGCGTCCGCGTTCGGCCGATGGGCGCGTTTTCGCTCAACCGGATGATTCCCAACATCCTGACGCTGCTGGCACTGTGCGCCGGCATGACCGCGATCCGCCTCGCCTTCCTCGACCGCTTCGAGCAGGCGACGGCGGCAATCATCATCGCAGGCATCCTCGACGGCATCGACGGCCGCATCGCGCGCCTGCTCAAGGGAACATCGAGCTTCGGTGCCGAACTCGATTCGCTCTCCGACTTCGTCAGCTTCGGCGCGGCACCTGCGATCATGCTCGACATCTGGACAATGGATTCGCTGCACGGCGTCGGTTGGGCGCTGGCGCTGCTGTTCGCGGTTTGCACCGCGCTGCGCCTGGCGCGGTTCAACACCCAGATCGGCGCCGATCTGCCGCCCTATGCCTACAATTTCTTCACCGGCGTGCCGGCGCCGGCCGCCGCCGGATTGGTGATGATCCCGATGTTCCTGTATTTCGAGAGCGGTTTCGGCTTTTTCCGCTCGCCGATCTTGTGCGGCGCCGTGCTGGCGGCGGTCGCAGCGTTGATGGTGAGCCGCGTGCCCACCTTCGCGTTCAAAAGCTTTCGTATTCCGCGCGAGTGGGTTCTGCCCACGTTGCTGTTGGTGGGCGCGTTGGCGGCGTTCCTCACGACCGAACCGTGGATCACGCTGCTGATCATCGGCGCACTCTATATCGGCTCGATCCCCGTCAGCATTCGCGCCTATGCGAGACTGCGGAGCGCCGCCGAGGAATTACGCGCACCGCGCCTCACTCAACCCTGATCCGCTCAAGCGGCTGTGATGTTCGCGGACGGCGCGCTCGTGCTAGAAGCGCCGGAGGTCTGGACAGCGCGGAGGCCTATCATGCGTCGGAACATCGCGGCCGCAGTGGCATTCATCGGGCTCGGTCTTGCCGTCGTGACTCCGCTCGTTCATGCCCAGGCACCGCGGACGCCGCCCGCCCGCGTCCGCGGCACGATCGACGCCTTCAACGATCACTCTCTGACGGTCAAGACGCCGTCCGGCGTGCTGACGACGATCGCGCTGGCGCCGAACTTCGTGGTGCGGACGGTGATTCGCAAACATATCGACGATATTCACGATGGCGATTTCGTCGCCGCGACCTCGGTCCGCGCCAAGGACGGCAATCTGCACGCCATCGAAGTTCATATCTTCCTGCCGGCGCAACGTGGCGTCGTGCCCGAAGGCCAGATCCCGTGGGATCTCGCGCCTGACAGTTTGATGACGAACGCGATCGTCGCCGGCATCGCCACGGTCAAAGGCGGCAAAGTCCTGACCGTCACCTACAAAGGCCAAAGCACCGACATCGAGGTCGACCGCAAGACGCCCATCGTTACCTATGCGCCGGGCGATCCGAGCATGCTGAAATACGGCCGCGCGGTCTTCATCCTTGCCGCCAAACAGGCCGACGGCAGCCTGGCAACGACCAACGTCACGGTGGAAAACAAAGGCGTGAAGCCGCCGATGTAGACGCGGCATCGGTCAGATGCGCGTTGACATGGAGGTTTGCCAAACGGTCTGATCGCGGCCGAGGGATTGGATGAATTCGCGTGCGCCAGTGATCGTCGTCGGCGGCGGCCCCGCCGGACTTGCCGTCGCGGTCGGCCTTGCGCTCCAAGATGTCGCCGTCGCGGTTTACGAGGTCGAGCCGCGCCTGCCGCGCGACCTGCGCGCCGGCAGCTTCCATCCGCCGACGCTGGAAATGCTCGACGGCATCGGCGTCGGCCAGGATTTCCTCGCGCTCGGTTATCGTGTGCCGCGTTGGCAAATCCGCGGCCGGCGGGAAGGCGTGATCGTCGAATGGGACCTGTCGCTGATCGCAGATCTGACGCCGTATCCGTTCCGCTTCCATTGCGAGCAATTCAAGCTCACGCCGCTGCTGCTGAAACGATTCAAGACGCTGGGCGGCACCGTGCACTGGCAGCACCGTTTCCTCGACGCGATGCAGGACGGCGACGGCGTCGCCGCGCGCTTCGCGACGCCGGATGGAATCGAGACCGTGTACGGCAGTTACCTTGTCGGCGCCGACGGCGGCCGCAGCACCGTGCGCCACGCTATGAACGTCGCCTTCGAGGGTTTCACCTGGCCCGAGCGATTCCTGGTCGCGGGTATCGACCGCGATCTCGCGCCGGCGGGCTTTACCATGAACGCCTATGTCTCGGACCCGGTCGATTGGTCGGCGATCTTCAAGATGCCGCACGACGGTCCGCCGGGATTGTGGCGCGTGCTTTTTCCGACGGACGCCGAAGTGCCCGAGGAACAGGTTCTGGCCGCGGATTTCGTCGAGCGCGCGTTGCAGAATTTCCTGCCATGGGATCGGCCCTACGGCGTTGAGCACAAATCGACCTATCGTGTGCATCAGCGCGTCGCCAGCGACTTTCGCCGCGGCCGCATGCTCCTGGTCGGCGACGCCGCGCACGTCAACAATCCGCTCGGCGCGTTCGGTCTCAACGGCGCACTGCACGGTGCATTCAACCTGGTCGAGAAGCTCGGCCCCGTATGGCGCGGCGAGGCACCGGAGACCGCGCTCGACCGCTATGTCCGGCAACGGCGCGCGGCGAATATCGAGTTCGTCCAGGCGCAGTCGATCCGCAACAAGGAGCTGCTGCAGGAGCGCGATCCCGCAATTCGCATCCGCCGGCTCGGCGAGTTGCGGCGCACCGCCGCCGACCGCGCCAGCCACAAGGCGTACCTCGTCAAGAGTTCAATGATTTGGAGCGTGCAACGGGCGACGGAGGTCGAATGAACGCGGCCCAACCTGGCGCGCCGGGCGGGTGGCGTGTCTCGCCGTATGTCGTACTGCTGATTGCGGCCTGGACCGTGGCTATGACCGCGCGGCTATACCCGCAATTCGACACCGCGCTGCGCATCGACGGCCGCATCACGACGGTCGACGATTACGTCGCCGATCGGTGCAGCACGCGGCTGGGACCGGACGCCGCATCCTGCCTGGTAGCGGCGCGCCGCAAGGCGCAGACGCAGTTGCGGCGAGAGCAGGCCCGAACGGCACTGATCATCGTCGCTCCAGCCGTGCTATATTCGCTTTATCTGCCGCTCGCGGCGGTGGCCGATGCCCGCCGCCGGCGTGCAGCGAGGCGGAATCAGGACGGGCGATGAATCGGTTGCTCATTGTTTTCGGTGGTTTGCTGCTGGCGTCGCTGGGAACGGCGACGGCTTCGGCCGATCCGCGGGCCGAGAGCAACTCGGTTTGGTCGATCGCCGATCGGTGCGCCCGCGAGGCTGCTCGCCTGTTCCCGGATTACACGCCGCAAGGCAACGCGGCGCGCGAGAACTACCGTCGCGCCTGCTTGCGCGCCAACAACGAGCCGGCGCCCAACGGACAGGCCAGCACGACCAACAACTGATCCCGGCGCCTAGGCGACGTGACGCAGCGCCGTCGCGATGCGATGGATCTCGGCGTCGACGTCGACGGCCGCCGACGAGGTGATTTCGAGCCGCCGGTCTTCGAGCACGTGCACCTTGCTCCGGCGGCGGCGGCGAAAATCCATCACCGCCGCGTCGCGCTCCGCCAGCAGGCGGGCGATCGTCGGTCGGAAGAGTCCGAGCATCGCCGTGAGCCAATGGCCGAGCGGGCTCGCGAGCTTGCCGCCGATGACGAAACGGTCGAGCGACGTGGCGACATCCGCCGCGCCGTACCAGGTCTCGCCGGTGACCCAGCGATTGGTGGTGAACAGCCGCAACGGCCGCCCGGCGCGATCCATCGCAATCGCCACGAGATGAATCCAGGACTCGTCAGGCTCGCCGGCCGGCGCGGGCGCGGACGGTGCGGACTGCGCCGGCGCCGCGGGATGGCCGGCGATCGCAAGCTCGGGCATGACCACCGGCCGCAAATCCGGCTTAAGGCCGTGCGTGCGCAGAAAGGTGTGGAAATGGCCGTGCTCGCCGTGAGCGGCGGCCCGCGGCTGCGGCGGATGCGCGTGATAGAAATATTGCGCGTGCGTCGCCGGATCGTAGACGTCGCCGGCCGGATAATGGCGCCAGTGGAACACACGGGTCTCGCCGCCGAGCGCCGCCGAGACGACGGTGCGACCGTCGTGCGCCAGCGCATCGCGCCAACGGACGACTTCGGCGCCGTAGCGCGCCTGCCGCTCGAGCGCGATCCGATCGGGACGGTGCGAAGACGACGACGTCAAGGCTGCTTCGCGGACCGTGGCACGGAATCGGCGACCCAGGCCGGTACGTCGTGCAACGCCCGATGGCTCGCGGCGTCGAAGGCCTCGACGACCGCCGCCACCGTGTTCTGGCTCGCCGGCACTGTCGCCGCGAACTGCCGTTGGGCGAGAATGTCGCCGCCGGGCATGCGCAGCAGCCGCAAATCGATCGTCACGCGCACTTGCGGCGGCGTGCCGGCGCCGTAATCGGCCTCGAAGTGATCGAGCGTGCCGAGCACGAGATAATCGGCGTGTAGCGCCAGCGAGCGCGACGCGACCCGGCCGAACGGCCCGGCGTGCGTGAGCGTATCGAGCAGCAGGTTCTCGACCAGGGTCGGCGCGCGGTCGGTCCATTCCGCGTCGGCGAAGTATTCCAGGCGCGTCGCGTTCGGGCTGAGCGCGATCCGGGCGGTGTCGAGCGCGCCAGGCGCCGTCATACTGCCGACCAGGATCTGCGCCTTGATCGGCACACGGGAGGTCGGCGCGGCGTCCGCCGGCGACAGGCGGTAGAGTTTGGGCGGCGGTGGTGGCGACGGCAGCAAGCCGCCGCTGCAGCCCACGAGCGCGAGGATCAAGAGCAAGGTTGCGACGCGCCGCCAGGCCATCACTGGGGAGTATAACCTTGCAGACGGTTGCCGTAGATCACCCGTGATGGATCGCGATCGAGCGAATCGACGAGTCGGGTCAACTCGGCGACCAGGACCCGCGAATCGGCGAGCAGTTGCTGCAGTTCGGGTAGGCCGCGGGTGGTGAAATCGCTGACCGGCTTCCGGCTGTCGCGCATCATGCGGTCGAGGTTGTCGGCGGCCTGGTCGAAGTGCTTGACCGCGACCGACAGGCCACCGAGGGTCGCATCGAGGTCGCGCGAATGCGCCGCGAGGACCGCGCTCACCCGGCGCATATTGGCGAGCGTCTCGGCAAGCGCGGCACGGTTGTCGGAGTCGGTGACCTCGTTGAGCTGATCCGCCAGCGTCGACAGCTTCTGGATGAGGACCGGCATGCCGTTGAACAGCTCGGTCAATTGCGACGAGCGCGAACGGATGACCGGATAGCGTTGGCCCTTTTCGGCGACCAACGGCGGCGCCGTGCCGCTGACGCCGGTGATCTCGACGAAGGCCGTGCCGGTGAGGCCTTTGATCTGCAGCTCGGCGACGGCGTCGTTCCGGATGACGAGGCCCTGATTGATGTCGACGGTGACGTGCACCTGGGTCGGCCGTTGCGGATCGAGCGTGATCGCCGCCACGCGGCCGACCAGCACGCCGTTGTAACGCACGTCGGAACCGGCATCGAGACCGGAGACCGAACCATCGAAATAGATATCGTAATGCGTTGCACTGACCTTGAACGGCGCCTGGACGAACCACAACAGCACCACCGCCAATCCGGCCAGCAGGATGAGGACAAAACTTCCGACGAGCACGTATTCGGCGCGCGTTTCCATGGTCCCTACCCGTTGGCGGCTTCGGCGACCTGCGCGGCGCGCCCGCGCGGACCGCGGAAATATGCCTGGATCCAGGGATGCGGATTGCGCATCAGCTCGGCGAGCGTGCCGATGACGACGCGCTGGTCGACGATCACCGCGATGCGGTCACAAATCGCAATCAGGCTGTCGAGATCGTGCGTCACCATGAATACGGTCAGGCCGAGACTTTCCTTGAGATCGCGCACCAGGCCGTCGAATTCCGTGGCGGCGATCGGATCGAGCCCGGCGGTGGGCTCGTCGAGGAACAGCAGCTTGGGATCGAGCGCCAAGGCGCGCGCGAGGCCGGCGCGCTTGCGCATGCCGCCGGACAGCGCGGCCGGAAACTTGTCTGCGGTATCGGGCGGCAGGCCGACCAGCGCGATCTTGAGCGCGGCGATCTCGTGCATCAACGCCGGCGACAGGTGGAGTTGCTCGCGCAGCGGCACCATGATGTTCTCGGCCACCGTCAGCGAGCTGAACAACGCGCCGTCCTGGAACAGCACGCCCCAGCGCGCGCCGAAGCGCCGCAGATCGGTCTGCCCGGACCGGCCGAGCTCGTCGCCGAAAATCTCGATCGTCCCGGCCGCCGCCGGCACCAAGCCGACGATCGTGCGTAGCAGGACCGACTTGCCGGAACCCGATGCGCCGACCACGCCCAGAACCTCGCCGGGACGCAGATCGAAAGTCGCGTCGCGCACCAGGATCCGCCCGCCGATACTGGTCGTCAGACTGCGCACGCGCACGACCGGCGCGACCACGTCAGATGCCGAGCTCATTGAAGAAGATTGAGAAGAGCGCATCGAGCACGATGACCAGGAAAATGGCTTGGACCACGGATTGCGTCGTGCGCCGCCCGACGCTTTCGGCGCTGCGGGTCACCAGCAGACCCTCGTTGCAGCCGATGAGAGCGATACAGGCGGCGAAAAATGGCGCCTTGATGATACCCAGAAATACGCTCCACAGCGATACCGCGCCATGCAGTTGAACGAGAAACGTCGTCAGCGGGATATCGAGCGACGTGCGGCACATGACGGCGCCGCCTGCGAGCCCCGTGAAATCGGCCCAGAACGTGAGGAACGGCAAGGTCAGGATCAGTCCGAGAATGCGCGGCACGACCAGGACCTCGATCGGATCGAGGCCGAGGGTGCGCATGGCGTCGATTTCCTCGTTGACGACCATGGCACCGATTTCGGCCGTGAAAGCGCTGCCCGAACGGCCGGCGATGATGATCGCGGCCATCAGCCCGCCGAGTTCGCGCAGGAAGCCGACGGCAAGGAGATTGACGGTAAAGATTTCGGCGCCATAGGGCTTCAACTGCTGCGCCCCGATATAGGTCATGACGATGCCGACAAGGAACGACAGCAAGCCGACGATGCCGAGCGCCGAAACCCCGGCGCGCTGCATCTGGGCCACCATCGGCGTGAAACGCAGGCGCCGCGGCTGCGCCGCGGTGCGTGCGAACGTGATCGCGACCTCGCCGAAGAAGGCGAGCAAGGCGCGGGTCAAGCGCATCAGCTCGACCGTGCGGAAGCCGATGTGCGCGAGCAGCACGATCGGTCCAAAGCCCCGGCGCGGCGGTTTGACCGGGCTGGCCTGGCGTTTCTCGATTTGCGTGAGCAACGGCGCCAATTCGGCGCCAACATGATCGACGCTGACCGCTGCGCCGCTGGCCTCGAGCCCGCGCTTCAGCCGGAACAGCAGCCAGGCGCCGGTGGTGTCCATCGCCTCGACGCCAGCAAGGTCGATACGCACTCGCCGCGCGGCGCCGGCTCGGATCTCGGCGAGCCGGTCGTCGAGCGCCTGGGCGTCGGCGACGACCCAACGGCCGCGCGGGCGCAGCACGAGCGCATCGCCGTCACGTGTCTGCTCGATGGACTGGGCCATCCCTTCCCTCGGCCGGACCGGCGGCCATTCTAGCGCAAGACGGCGCTTTCGCACCCGCGAGCCCGCAGTCTAAATTGGGCCGCAATTTCCATCGAGGCGGGGCAATGGACCTGAAGCAACACATCCGGAGCGTGCCGGATTTTCCCAAAAAAGGGATTCTTTTCTACGACATCTCGACGCTGCTGGCGCACGCCAAGGCATGGCAGACGACGGTCGAACGGCTGGAAAAGGCGCTGGCGCCGCATCGGCCGGAGCTTTTGATCGGCATCGAATCGCGGGGCTTCCTGGTCGCCGCGCCGCTCGCGCTGGCGCTCGGCATCGGCTTCGTCATGGTGCGCAAGCGCGGCAAGCTGCCGGGCGCGACCATTCCATACACCTATGCCCTCGAATACGGCACCGACACGATCGAGATCCAGGCCGACGCCATCGCGCGCGGCCGGCGCGTGGCAGTCCTCGATGACCTGCTCGCAACCGGCGGCACGCTGGAGGCGGCGATCAATCTGTGCCGCAAGGTCGGCGGCGATGTCGTTGCCGCCGGCTGCATCATCGAGCTCAGTTTCCTCGGCGGCCGCAAGCGGCTCGATGTGCCGTTCACGTCGGTCGTCGCCTACGATTCCTGAACGCGGCCGCGTCGGCGCGGCGTTTCAGCCGCCCGGTTCCTGCTCGGCGTCGTGGAACCGTTCGTAATCGACAGTCAGCCGGCCATCCGGCGTGCGGCCGATGATGTCGGTCAAGCGCCAGCCCCAGCGGATGTCGTCTGGCCGATAACTCTTCCGCGCGTAGATCGTCTGCGCGAAGCTTTCGTCCAAGCCGCTGATGCTGGCGACGATTTCCGCCCCCTGTGTGCGCAGCGTCGCCGTGGTCGCGTTGCGTAGCGGACTCGAATCGTCGATCGGATGCATCACCGTCCAGGTCAAAACGAACGTTGGATTATGCTGCCGAGCCACCTTGAGGTCGTAGAATCGGCGCATCACCTGGCCCTCCGCCGTCGACTCGTTGCGCACCAGCATGAGGTTTACCGCCGCCTCGAGAATCCGGTTGCGGCGCTGGTTGGCGGCGCGAAACATCAGTGTCGGCACGCCGTCATAGCGGGTGACCACGGCGACGTCGCTAAACATGACGCGCGCCGTCGGTCGCGAGAATCGGGCGAAGATCATGCCGGTGGCAAGCGCGAAGCCGATGAGGCCAAGCAAGACTTCGATTGTCACCACGACGTTGGCGTAAAACGTCGCCGGACGCATGTCGCCATAACCGATGGTTGCCATGGTTTGGACGCTGAAGAAGAACGCGTCGGTGAACGACCTCGGCTTGGCGTTGGCGATGCTGCCGGCCTGCGCCAAGTAGAGCAGCGCGAAGGCGACGTTGAACAGCGCATAGGCGGCCGCAATCAATCCGAAAAATCCGGGCCAGGAGACCGTCAGCAGGGAATGATAGAAGTCGGTGCGCGACAGGCCGCGGCGGCGGCGCGCCGCGCGCGCGGCCCGCAAGCCGCGCAACACCGGAAACTTGGGCGCCGGCGCCCCGTCGGCGGCGGTGGATGACGGCTTGACACGTTTGCGGCCGTCGCTCATTGCGCCGGTGGTTGCTGCTGCGCGTTGTTGAACTGAATCTGGTCCGGCGTCAGCTGGAAGCCGGCAACGACGCCGTAATCCTCACCCGCCGATACCCGCTTCACCGGTAGATGCACGGTGATGTTCTCGGTCGTCGCCAGGAAATTTTCGTTGCCGGCAAAATGCGCCGCCAGGCCGAACCGTTGCTTGTTCAAGATGTTGCTGGCGCCGTCCACCACCGCGACGAAGTAGGTGAACTGCGAGTTCTGCACTTGCGGCGAGCCGCGTACGATCGAAAACGCGATGGTGACATCCACGCGAACGCCGCCGTTTTCCTCGCTGCATGTGTTCTTGACGGCGAGAATCCGTGCCGCCGCGGCGACATCGTCGCGGGTGCGCCCGGGGCCGGAGAAGAGCGGCGCGACATCGAGGCCGGGCGTCGGCGCAGCGCTTGGACAGGTGAGGGACTCGGCGCTGGTCGCGCCGAAGCATCCGGCAAGCAAAAGCGGCAGCGCCATCGCCGCGACCGCCGCCAATCGACGCTTCAGTCGCCCCGCCGAATCCGGTCTCTTCATCGCCCTTTCCTTAAGGGTTCCGCCTGTATTAACGTGCCGAAAATCAGCGGGCCAAAAAATCGGCTCGCACTCTATTCGACGATCCAGGGCCGCACAAGCGCCCGTGCGTCACGAGTCATAATCCGTATGGCGGTCTATACCGACGTTCCCGACGAGGAGCTCAGGGCTTTCATCGCCGAGTACGCGATCGGCGAAGTGGTGTCGTGCAAGGGCATCGCCGAAGGCGTCGAGAATTCGAACTACCTGCTACGCACCGAGAACGGCACTTACATCCTAACGCTCTATGAAAAGCGGGTCGCGCCCGCCGACCTGCCGTTCTTCCTGGCGCTGATGGAACATCTGGCGAAGCAAGGCATTCCTTGCCCGACGCCGATCCATGGCCGCGACGGCGGCGCGCTGCGCAAGCTGTGCGGCCGGCCGGCGGCGATCATCAGCTTCCTCGACGGCATGTGGCCGCGCCGCATCCATCCCTATCATTGCGCCGGTCTCGGCGGCGCGTTGGCGCAGCTGCATCACGCCGGCGCCGGCTTCCCATCGAACCGCGCCAACGACCTGTCGCTCACCGGCTGGGAGCGGCTCTACGGCGCCTGCGCCGTGCGCGCCGACGAGATCAAAGCCGGGCTGGCCGAAGAGCTGCGCACCGAGCTCGCCGAGCTGCGCCGGCTATGGCCGCACGAGCTGCCGCGCGGCATCATTCACGCCGATCTTTTTCCCGACAACGTATTCTTCCGCAACGAATCGGTGTCGGGCCTGATCGATTTCTATTTCGCGTGCACCGATTTCTTCGCCTACGACCTGGCGATCTGCCTCAACGCCTGGTGCTTCGAGAGCGACGGCAGCTTCAACGTCACCAAAGCCAAGCTGCTGCTGGCGAAGTATCGCACCGTGCGACCGCTGTCGAACGCCGAGATCGAAGCCCTGCCGCTGTTGGCGCGCGGCAGCGCCATCCGTTTCCTGCTGACGCGGCTCTACGACCGCCTGCACCAGGCGCCCGGCGCCTTCGTGCGGCCGAAGGACCCGCTCGAATACCTGCAGAAGCTGCGCTTCCACCGCGGCGTCACCAGTCCGACCGCTTATGGGTTCGATTCGTGAGCGGCGGCGCGGTCGAGATCTTCACCGACGGTGCGTGCAGCGGCAATCCCGGTCCGGGCGGGTGGGGCGTGTTGTTGCGTTATGAGGGCGTCGAAAAGGAACTGTCCGGTTTCGAGGCCGAAACCACCAACAACCGCATGGAGCTGATGGCGGCAATCGTCGCGCTCGAACACCTGAAGCGGGGCGTGACGGCCGTCGTCCACACTGACAGCCGCTACGTCCACGACGGCATCACCGAATGGCTGCCGCGCTGGAAAGCGCGCGGCTGGAAGACGGCGGACAAGAAACCGGTGAAGAATACCGATCTGTGGCGACGGCTGGAGGCCGCGCTCGAACGCCACGACGTCGCGTGGCGCTGGATCCGCGGCCATGCCGGCCACGCCGAAAACGAGCGAGCCGACGCGCTGGCACGCGCCGCGATCGCCGCGGCGCGTCGCGCGGCCGACGATCGGGCCTAGAGCGCTTTAAGCATGGCGTCGGCGCTCGATACTTCGAACGCGCCGGGCGCCTCGACGTTGAGCGTGCGGACGACGCCATTGTCGGCCACCATGGCATAGCGCTGCGAGCGCTTGCCGAGGCCACGATCGGTCAGGTCGAGCTCGAGCCCGACTGCCTTGGTGAAATCGCC
>JAGXBG010000156.1 GCA_018971215.1 Alphaproteobacteria bacterium | reverse complement strand
CATTGAACGCTCGCGGACAGAAGTCCGAGTCTAAAAGCGGCCGCCGAAGAATCTAAAAACGCGCGCCGCGCTATAAGGTGCTGTTCGATTCCCGCGTCATCTGCGAATATCTCGACAGCCTGCACGGCGGGCCGAAGCTCTTTCCGCCGGCCGGCATGGCGCGCTGGATCGCGCTGCGGCAGCAGGCGCTGGGCGACGGCATGCTCGACGCCGGCGTGCTCAACCGCTACGAGACGGCGGTGCGGCCCAAGGACAAGTACTGGGCCGAGTGGAGCGCCGGCCAGATGCGCAAGATCCGCAACGGCCTGACCGCGCTCGACGGCAAGGTGAACGAAGGCGCACTCGGCGGCGCGCTCACCATCGGGCAGATCGCCGTGGGCTGCGCGCTGGGCTATCTCGATTTCCGCTATGCCGGCGAAGGCTGGCGCGAGCGGCATCCGGCGCTCGCCAAATGGTACGCCGAATTCGCCAAGCGCAAGTCGATGCTGGCGACGGTGCCGCCGCCGGCGTGAACCTTTTTCGCTCGCGCGATTGCCGCCCGCCAACCCAATCGCGCGCGCTAAGCGGATGCTGGCCTTGAATGCCTGACGCGAACGACATCATCCGCGCGCTCGATTTGGCGCCGCATCCGGAAGGCGGCTGGTTCCGCGAGGTCCATCGCGATCCCTATTCGACCGCGATCTATTTCCTGCTGAAGAAAGGCGAGGTTTCGCACTGGCATCGCATCGGCCAAAGCGAGGTCTGGCATTATTACGCCGGCGCGGCCGTCGAGCTGCTTCTGTCGCGGAGCGGTACACGCCAAGAGCGGTATCTTCTGGGCCCTGATCTGACACAGGGCGAGCGGCCGCTGCTGGTGGTGCCGCCGCGCTGCTGGCAGGCGGCGAAAAGCCTCGGCGCGTGGAGCCTCGCCGGCTGCACGGTGTCGCCGCCGTTCGCCTTCGACGGTTTCGAGCTGGCGCCGAAGGACTGGGCGCCCGGCGGCTAGGGAATTAAAAACCGCGCGTAATGGATCACCCAGATCATCGCGCCGACGAGAAAGAGATTGCCGCTCCAGCGTTCCAAGGCCGGCCGCCGTGCGGGAAAACGCCGCGCGCTCAACACGAGCACGACGGCCAGCGCCATGACGGCGATGCCCAGATAGGCCAAGACGATTCCCCCCAACCGCCACCGGCGCAGTCCCCCACGGCCGAACGGCAGTCCCCTGCCGCCGCTCATAAGCATCATACGACAGCATGTCAACGGCGGCGGGACTACGGCTGCTGTTGCGCCCAGACCGGCGGCCGATCGGCCACGACAGCCGCCGCGCCGTTATCGACCTCATCGAGGCGGACGCGCGCGGTGCCGTCGGCGGCGATGCCGAGTTCGCGCGCCGCACGGGCGGACAGATCGATGATGCGGCGGCGGTTATACGGACCGCGATCGTTGATCCGCACGATCACCGACCGGCCGGTGGCGAGGTCGGTGACGCGCACATAGGAATTGAACGGCAAGGTGCGATGCGCCGCGGTCAACGCATTCATGTCGAAGCGTTCGCCGTCGGCGGTGCGGTTGCCGTGGAAACCCGGGCCATACCACGACGCGAAGCCGACCTGCATGAATTGCGGCCGTTCGTCGGTTGTCGTCGGCGGGACGGGAGCCGGTGGCGGCGGTGCGCTCTGACACGCCGTAAGGAGAGCGACGCCCGCGCCGGCGGCGATCGCCTTCCATCGGTTTGACATGCGTGTCTCCGGCTGCGGAAATCGTTCGGCAGAAAAATCGATTGTCGCGTAAGCGCAACAATCTTTGCCGGACAACCATCCGAGCGGCGCGTGTTATTTCGCGGTCGGCGCCAAGTATCGCCGACAATTCGCGCGATATTATTCGAAATTACTGGCGGCTATTCCGGATCGCCTTTGTCGATTGGCTTCGCACGCCCGGTGCTACGCCACCTAATACCTATGCTGGCCGCCGTTGATCGACAGCGTCGAGCCGGTGACGAAAGTGGCGCTGTCGGAGACCAGGAACAGCACGCCGCGGGCGATCTCGTCGGCATGGCCGAGACGGCCGATGGGAATCCGCGCCACGATCTTCTTCAGCACGTCCTCGGGCACGGCGCGCACCATCTCGGTGTCGATGTAGCCGGGCGCGATGGCGTTGACGGTGATGCCCTTGCCGGCGCTTTCCTGCGCCAGCGCCTTGGTGAAGCCGTGGATGCCCGACTTGGCGGCGGCGTAGTTGACCTGGCCGTACTGGCCGGCCTGGCCGTTGATCGAGCCGATGTTGACGATGCGGCCGAAGCCGCGCGCGCGCATGCCTTCGATCACCAGCCGGCACATGTTGAAGCACGAGGTCAGGTTGCAGGCGATGACCGCGGCCCACTGTTCCGGCGTCATGCGGTGGAGCACGGCGTCGCGCGTGATGCCCGCATTATTGACGAGAATATCAATGGGCCCGAGCGCGCTTTCGATCGACTTCACGCCGGCCTCGCACGCCTTGAAGTCGGAGACGTCGAAGGCAAAGGCGCGGATGCCGGTCTGCGCGGTGAAGTCCTTGGCGGCGTCGTGGCTGGTCGCGTAGTTGGCCGCGACGGTGTAGCCCGCGGCCTTGAGCGTTTCCGAAATCGCGCGGCCGATGCCGCGGGTTCCACCCGTTACGACTGCGACCCGAGACATAGTTCCTCCCCTGCGTCTTCTTTTATTGCCGTATCGGCCCCCTCACCCTGCCCTCTCCCCCTGACGGGGGCGAGGGTAAGAGGAAAAAATTTCACCACGGAGACGCGAAGCACACGGAGGTAAATTCCTTCTCCGTGCCTCCGTGGTGCATCTTCGTTAGTCCCGTTCGACGCACATGGCGATGCCCATGCCGCCGCCGATGCACAGCGTCGCCAACCCCTTCTTCGCGTCGCGCTTGGCCATCTCGTAGAGCAACGTCACCAGAATGCGCGTGCCCGACGCGCCGATCGGATGGCCCAAGGCGATCGCGCCGCCGTTGACGTTGACCTTGTCGGGATCCAATCCGAGCTCCTTGTTGACGGCGCAGGCCTGCGCGGCGAAGGCCTCGTTGGCTTCGACCAGATCGAGATCGCCGATCTTCCAGCCGGCCTTCTCGAGCGCGCGGCGCGACGCCGGAATCGGACCCGAGCCCATCAGCGCCGGATCGACGCCGCACGACGCCCACGAAACGATGCGCGCCAGCGGCTTGACGCCGTGCTTTTCCGCGTTGGCGCGGGACATGAGCACCACCGCGGCGGCGCCGTCGTTGATGCCCGAGGCGTTGCCGGCGGTGACCGTGCCGTCCTTGGCGAAGGCCGCTTTCAGCTTCGACAGCGCTTCAAGCGTCGTGCCGTGGCGCGGATGCTCGTCGTTCTCGATCACCACCGGACCTTTCTTGGTGGCGACGGTGACCGGCACGATCTCGTCCTTGAAGCGGCCGGATTTCTGCGCGGCTTCGGCGCGGTTCTGCGAAGTCAGCGCGAACTTGTCCTGCTGCTCGCGGGTGATCTGCCACTTCGTCGCCACGTTTTCTGCCGTGTTGCCCATGTGGTAGCCGTTGAAGGCGTCCCACAGCCCGTCCTTGATCATGGTGTCGACGAGCTCGGCGTCGCCCATGCGCGTGCCGTTGCGCAGATGGATGCAGTGGCGCGACTGGCTCATGCTTTCCTGGCCGCCGGCGACGAAGACCTGCGCGTCGCCGCCGCGCAGCGCCTGAAAGCCCATGACGACCGAGCGCAGACCCGAGCCGCAGACCTGGTTGACGGCGTAGGCCGGCACCTCTTTCGGCACGCCCGCTTCCATCGACGCCTGGCGCGCCGGATTCATGCCCTCGCCGGCCTGGAGGATCTGGCCCATCACCACCTCGGCGACCTCGGCCGGCTCGACATGCGCGCGCTTCAGCGCCTCGGCGATCGCAACCTTGCCGAGCGCGTGCGCCGGCAAGGACGACAGACCCCCATTAAACGCACCAATGGGCGTGCGGACGGCGGAAGCGATGACGATGTCGGTGGAAGCGGTCATGGCATGCCTTCCCAGCGAGCGGGCAACTATGCCCGGTTTGCGACAGTCCGGATTGATCCGGATCAATCCATTGATAATCCCGCCGGCCGGGTTTGGAAACCGGCGCGTAGCACAATCGTGCGCAGCAAAATCAACGGCATAGCACAGGTGGCACAAGCCCGCGTCATGCGCAGCCGGAGCGTCGGCCCGCGCCGGTGCAGGGGACAAGAATTAGGCGCGTAGCACAGCCGGGCGTGAGCCGGCGTCGTGCGAAGCAAAATCAGAAGCGCGCGTGGGCAGAACGGCCGACGCATCGCCCCCTCACCCTGCCCTTTCCCCCACGGGGGCGAGGGTAAGAAGAATGAGCGTCGATCGATTCGCTGCGATTCGAATCGCCAGCGGCCGATTCGAAATTCGCGATCGGATTTGGCTTGTGACATTTCCGTGTCCTATAATGCGCGCATGGCAACCTATCGCATCGTTGAATTCCGACGTGACGGATTGGCGGGGTGGACGGTCGAGAGCTCCGCGCCCGGCGCCAAGCGCCGGCCGCGCCTGCTCTATACGACCAGCGACCGTGCCCAGGCCGAAGCCGACCGCCTGACGGCGATCGACGCGGCGGCAGGCGATTCGGCGACGGCGGCGAAGCTCGCGTCCTGAACGGGCGCCGCGCGGCGCTTCGCGGAGCTGTACCACCCTCACCCTCCCGCTTCGCGGGCGCGGGGCTTCACTTGCCTATTTATCTTTTGGCGGCGGCGGCTCTTTTTGCAGCCACGCGCGCACGACCGCGGCGGCGAAAAAGCTGGTGTTGCCGCATTTGGTGCAACAGAGACCGTAAAAGTCGTGCTCGCCTTCGCAGCCCCACGGCACGAAGCGAAATTCCGCCGTGCCCTGATTCGTCTTCTCTTCGTCCTCGACCAAAATCGAGGCCGAGTCGTTTCCGCAGTACGCGCATTTATATCTTTGATCGCGATACCGGCCGAGAAACCGCAGCAGGTCTTCGACCGACAGGGACATTGCCAAGTCCTAGCATCTTGCCCGCTCGACCGCGAGTGACACGATCTTCAGGCACGAACGCCACCTGAATTTTCGGAAAGCTTCGCTCGGCACTCGCCACCCTCACCTTTCCGCGCGATGGCGGGCGCCTCCCTCTCCCACTTCGCGGGCGAGGAGCTACATGCCTCCGATGTCGCGCCCTCAAGACGTGGATGCCCGGGTCAGGTCCGGGCATGACGCCAGGGCGTCATTCCGCCGCCAGCTTGGCCGCCTTGCGGGCGCGGCCGATGGCGGCGACCCTGGGCATGCGCTCGGCGCGCTCGAACGCGCGGCGCAGACGGCCGCGCACCTTCTCGGCGAGCTTGGCGCGCGCCTTGGCGTCGGCTTCGGCGCCGCGGCTCATGCCGAGATGGCGTTCGAGCATCAGCAGCGCGGCGAACTTGTCGTGCAGCCGGACACGGACGTGGCCACAGCCGCGGCGGCCGATGCGGACCGAGATCGACTTGATGGCGGCGCGATCGGCCGCGCTCATCGCGGACGCCGGCACGAGGCGGACGCGATCGGGACCGAAATCGAGGATTTTGCGCATGTCGGAGAAGGCGATGGCGGCGAGCTCTTCGACGACGCGATCGGCGGTGACGCCGGTGCGCGCGGCGCGGGCATCCATGGCGTCGCGGATGGCGACCTGCACATCCGGCCGGCGCAGCAGGGCATAGCCGCGCAGGCCGGCATGGCGCGGCTTATAGCCGGCGCGGCGCGCCGCCTCGGTGGCGTTCAGGCTGACGAGATATTCGTTCACGAAGATCTGCATGCGATGGTTCATGGGAGTCCTTCCGATGGATACGAGGCGCGGCGACGCGGCCGCGCGGGCGGGCGGTGGAAAATCGATTGGGATGGAATGACGACGGGGATGCGACGGAGCCGCAGACGCGCGGATTCCGGGCAACAAAAAACCCGGCGCGGCGGCCGGGCGGATTTCTAAGGACAGTATTTTAATATCAAATCAATCCGGACGAGGTCAACCGCGCCGATAGGGGCCAGCGATTCTA
>JAGXBG010000155.1 GCA_018971215.1 Alphaproteobacteria bacterium | reverse complement strand
TACCGCGCCTCGGTCTGAAGCCGACCGAGACCGACGTGCTCGGCAACGGCTTCGGCGGCTTTATCGCCGTGGCGCTGGCAGTGCGTCACGGCAGTAAGTTCGATCGTCTGGTGCTGGTCGACACCGGCGCGGCGATTCCCGAAGCCGGAAAGCCGGCCTTCCACAAGATGGCGGCGGCGGTCGAAAGCGGCGGCATGGCGACCGTGCTCGACGCCGCGCTGGCGCGCATGTTCCCGGCGGATTTTCTTGCCGCGCAACCCGAGATCGTGGCGCAACGCCGCGCCGCGTTGCTGGCGATGAATCCGCAGCGCTTCGCCGCCGCCTGCCGCGCGCTTGCCGCGCTCGATCTGCGCGGCGCGATCCAGTCGATCCGCAATCCGACGCTGGTGGTCGTCGGCCTTAAGGACACGGCGACGCCGCCGGCGCTGTCGCACGAGCTCGCTGCGACGATTCCCGGCGCGCAGCTGGTTGAGATGCCGCATTGCGGACACTCGCCGCACATCCAGGATCCGGAGGGGTTCTGGAACGCTGTGAAACCGTTTCTCGGTCTCACCGGCTAGCGTACCGAAAAAACCACTTTAGAATCAATTACTTGCCCATGGCTTGACGGGGCGGCAACAAGCGGGAATTAATAGGAACAATTCGTGAACAACAGGGCTGGGCCGGGAGGCTTCCCTATGGTGCAGCGGCTGGAGCTTGCCGCGTTGAAGGCCCGTCTCGCGCTCGCCGCAGGAACGTCGCAAGCAGGCGTGTTGCCGCTGGGCGCTCTGCCCGCGTTGCCGCGCGCCGGCCTGCACGAGATCGAAGGCGATGCGGCAGCGAGCGGCTTTGCCGGCGCGCTTGCCGGAGCGCTCGCCGGCGGGCGCGGTCGCGCCCTGTGGTGCATGCCGCTCACGGCCCTGCGCGAGACCGGCGCGCTTTATGGATCCGGCCTGGCTGCCTGTGGACTCGATCCGGCACGGCTCATCGTCGCCACGCCGCGCCAAGCGCGCGACGCGCTGTGGACGATGGAGGAAGCGCTGCGCGGCGGCGCCTTTGCCGCGGTGATCGGCGAAGCCGAGGCACTGCCGCCGATCGCCGCGCGCCGTCTGCAACTCGCGGCGGAAGCGCACGCGACCGCCGCGTTGCTGTTGCTGTCGCCGCGGGCACACGGCACCGGCATCGGCATGACGCGCTGGCGCGCAACATCGGCACCCGGCGGCGCCTGGCACATCGAACTCACGCGCTGCCGCAGCGGCGCATCCGGAACCTGGCTGGTGGAGTGGAACAATGCGACGCATCGCTTCGATCTGGTTGCCGTATCTGGCGAGCGACCTGGCGCGCCGGTCGCGCGCCGACTGGACCGGCCGGCCCGTGGCGCTGATCGCCGAACAGGCGAAGCGCCTGTTCGTCGCCGCGCCTGACGCGTTCGCCGCGGCAAGCGGCATCGCGCCGGGACAAACGCTCGCCGATGCACGCGCGCGGGCCGGCGATCTCGCCGTCGCGTCGTTCGATCCGGCAGCGGTCACGCGCACGCTCGATGCCATCGCGCAATGGTGCGTGCGCTACACGCCCGCGACGGCGCCTGTCGGCGGCGACGGTGTCTTTCTCGATCTCACCGGCGGCGCGCCGTTGTTTGGCGGCGAGACGGCGTTGCTCGCCGATCTCGTCGCGCGGCTCGCGCGTCAAGGTTTCATGGCGCATGGCGCCGTCGCTGGCACGCCCGGTGCGGCCTGGGCACTGGCGCATTTTGCGCCCGGCACCGTCGCCGCACCGGCAACCGAACGCGCGGCGCTCACCGGCCTGCCAATCGAAGCGCTGCGGCTGGCGCCGGAGACGGTCGCGACGCTGCGCCGGTTGGGCCTGAACACGATCGGCGCGCTTTACGACCTGTCGCGCGCCGCGCTGGCGCGCCGCTTCGGCGATGGACTTTGCCGCCGGCTCGATCAGGCGCTTGGCCGCATCTGCGAGCCGATCTCGCCGCTGCGCGAGGTGCCGCCTTGGCGCGAGCGGCGCGACTTCGCCGAGCCGCTACTGCAGCCGGAGGATATCGCCGCCATTTTGCGGCGCCTGATCGAATCCTTATGCGCGCGCCTCGCCGCCGAAGGGCTGGGTGCGCGCGGCCTCGAATGTCTGGGATTCCGCACCGACGGCAGCACAGCGCGCGCCCGCATCGGCACCGGTCGACCGTCGCGCGATCCTGCCCATCTCGCGCGGCTGTTCGCCGAGAAACTGTCGCTGCTCGACCCCGGCGAGGGCATGGACGGCATGGTGCTGAGCCCGACTGCACTCGAGCCGCTGGCGCCCGAGCAGACGACGCTGACGCGCGACGGCGCACAGCCGGGCGACTTGGCCGCGCTGCTCGACCGTCTTGCCAATCGTCTGGGTACGACCAACGTCTTCGCCCTGGCGCCGGTCGAAAGTCATCGGCCCGAACGCGCCCAGCGCCGTGTGGCGCCAAATACGGCCGCGCGCAATCTGCGCTGGCCCGACGGCATCCGCCGGCCGCTGCGTTTGTTCGCCAATCCAGAAGCGATCGAAGCCGAAGCGGCAACACCCGAGGAAGCACCGCTGCACTTCACCTGGCGGCGCGTCCGCCATTGCGTCCACCGTGCCGAGGGGCCCGAGCGCATCGCCGCCGAATGGTGGCGCGACGCCGCGCCTGCGGTGCGCGAGACGCGCGACTATTACCGCGTCGAGGACGAGGACGGCGGCCGCTTCTGGCTTTATCGCCAGGGCGCCGGCGAGACCTCGCGCTGGTACCTGCACGGTCTGTTCGCGTGACCGCTTACGCCGAGCTCCAGGTCACCAGCAATTTCAGCTTCCTGCGCGGCGCTTCGCATCCGCACGAGCTGGTGGCGACCGCTGCCCTGCTCGGCCATCGGGCGATCGCGATCACCGACCGCAACAGCCTCGCCGGTGTCGTGCGCGCGCACGACGCGGCGCGACAGGCGAATATCCGGCTGATCGTCGGATCGCAGCTCGACCTCGACGACGCGCCGAGCATGCTCTGCTTTCCCACCGACCGCGCCGCCTATGGCCGGCTGACCCGGCTGATCACCGTGGGCCGGCGGCGCGCGCCCAACACCCAATGCCGCCTAAATCTCGAGGATCTACGCGCGCACCAGGCGGGCCAGGTGCTGGTGACGCTGCCGCCAGAACGGCTCGACGCAGCCTTTGCCCGGACCCTGAAGGATCTGCGCGCGCAGATCGATGGGCCGCTTTATCTCGCGGCACAGCATCTCTATCGCGGTGACGACGCGGCGCGGATCGCGGCGCTTGCGGCAATGGCTGACGAATGCGGCACACCCCTCGTCGCCACCAACGACGTGCATTACCACGTGCCGTCTCGCCGCGTGCTGCAGGATGTTCTGACCTGCATCCGCGAGCATTGCACCATCGACCAGGCCGGCTTCCGCCTGATGGCCAATGCCGAGCGTCATCTCAAAGCGCCCGACGAGATGGCCCGGCTGTTCGCGCGCTGGCCCGGGGCGCTGGCGCGCAGCGTCGAGATCGCCGAACTCTGCCGCTTCGATCTGGGCGAGCTGCGTTACGAATATCCGGTCGATCCCTGCCCGCCCGGCCTGACGCCGCAGGACTATCTGGTACGCGAGAGCCAAGCGGGCGCCCAACGGCGCTATCCGCAGGGCGTGCCGGACAAGGTCGCGAGGCAGCTGGTGCACGAGCTCGATCTCGTCGGCCGGCTCGGCTACGCGCCTTATTTCCTCACCGTCTACGACGTCGTGCGCTTCGCCAAGTCGCGGGACATTCTTTGCCAGGGCCGCGGTTCGGCGGCCAATTCCGCCATCTGCTATTGCCTCGGCATCACCGCCGTCGATCCGGCGCAGAGCGATCTCTTGTTCGAGCGCTTCGTCAGCGCCGAGCGCAATGAGCCGCCCGACATCGACGTCGATTTCGAGCACGAGCGGCGCGAAGAGGTGATTCAGTACGTCTACCGCAAATACGGCCGCGAACATGCCGGCATCGCTGCGACGGTCATCACCTATCGCCGGCGCAGCGCCATTCGCGATGTCGGCAAGGCGCTGGGATTGTCGCTCGACATGGTCGGTGCGCTGGCCGAGACGGTGTGGGGTACAAGCTTCGACGCCATCTCCGACGACGAGGTGCGCGCGCTCGGTCTCGACCCCGAGGCGCCGCGGCTCCGGCTGACGCTGACGCTAACCAGCGAACTGCTCGGCTTTCCGCGCCACCTGTCGCAGCATGTCGGCGGCTTCATCATCACCAAAAGCCCGCTCTGCGACGTGGTGCCGATCGCCAACGCGGCGATGGCCGAACGCACCTTCGTCGAATGGGACAAGGACGATCTCGATTCGCTCGGCATCCTGAAAATCGACGTGCTGTCGCTCGGCATGCTGACCGCGATCCGCAAGAGCTTCGCGCTGATCGAGCGCCACCACGGACGGCGGTTCGAAATCGCGACCGTGCCGCAAGACGATCCGGCGACCTACGACATGCTATGCAAGGCCGACAGCATCGGCGTCTTCCAGGTCGAAAGCCGCGCGCAGATGAGCTTCCTGCCGCGCCTCAAACCGCGCTGTCTCTACGATCTGGTGATCGAGGTCGCCATCGTCCGGCCGGGCCCGATTCAAGGCGGCATGGTCCATCCTTACCTCCGCCGCCGCAACGGCGAGGAGAAAGCCGAATTCCCCTCGGCCGAGCTTGAAGAAGTCCTGGGCAAGACGCTTGGCGTGCCGCTGTTCCAGGAACAAGCGATGCGCATCGCCATCATTGCCGGCGGTTTCACGCCCGGCGAGGCCGACCAGCTGCGCCGCGCCATGGCGACCTTCCGCCGGGCCGGCACCATCCACACGTTTCGCGCCAAGATGATCGAGGGCATGGTGGAACGCGGTTACGACCGCAGCTTCGCCGAACGCTGTTTCAGCCAGATCGAAGGCTTCGGCGAATATGGCTTTCCCGAGAGCCACGCCGCCAGTTTCGCCCTCCTCGCCTATGTTTCGGCGTGGATCAAATGCCACTATCCCGCCGCCTTCGCCTGCGCGCTGCTGAACAGCCAGCCGATGGGTTTCTATGCGCCGGCCCAGCTCGTGCGCGACGCACGCGAGCACGGCGTCGAGATTCGCCCGGTCGACGTCAACCACAGCGAATGGAACTGCACGCTCGAGCCCGCCGCCGGATCGGCCGGTGGCGTCGCGCTGCGGCTGGGTTTCCGCGAGATCAAGGGCTTCGCCGCGGACGACGCGGACCGTCTCGTCGCCAACCGCGGCAACGCCTATGCCGATCCGCACGCGTTGTGGCGTCGTGGCGGCATCGACGCTACCGCGCTCGAACGCCTTGCCGCTGCCGACGCCCTGGCGTCGATGGGCTTGCAGCGGCGCGAGGCGCTTTGGGCTTTAAAGGGGCTGGGCGAAGCGCCGCCGCCGCTTTTCGCCCACGACGATCCGCTGGTGCGCGAGCCGGCGGTGGCGCTGCCGGCGATGAGCCTGGGCGAAGCGGTGAGCGCCGATTACGGCACGGTGCAGCTTTCGCTCAAAGCGCATCCGCTGGCCCTGCTGCGCGACCGCATGGCGGCGCGCGGCATAACACCCGCCGCACAGCTTGCTGAGCTTGCCAATGGCACACGGATCCGCGTTGCCGGCTTGGTGCTGGTGCGACAGCGGCCGGGCAGCGCCAAGGGCGTAGTCTTCGCCACGC
This sequence comes from Alphaproteobacteria bacterium, assembly GCA_018971215.1. GTDB lineage: Bacteria > Pseudomonadota > Alphaproteobacteria > ATCC43930 > CGMCC-115725 > REEB95. The sequence goes on along the minus strand of JAGXBG010000155.1, from coordinate 392 downwards.
TCGAGGACGAAACCGGTGTGGCCAATGTCATCGTCTGGCCGCACGTCTTTGAACGTTTCCGCCGCGAAACGATGAACGCCGCGCTGCTGACGGTGAGCGGCAGATTGCAGCGCGAGGATATCGTCATCCATGTCGTCGCCGAGCGGCTCGAAGATTGCTCAGCCGAACTGCGCGTGCTCGCCGCCGCACGCGAAACCACGATCACCCACCAACTCGCCGCCGCGGCCGAGAACCGGCGCGACCACCGCTTCCCTTCGCGCGATTTCCGCTAGGCGGCGACGCGCCGCGCGTCGCCCGCACGCCGTCGACGACGAGAGCCGCGAATTTATTGGCGATGCGGCCAAGCGGCGTGTTCGGCTCGTGCCCGTACCATTCCATCGCCGCATTGCACA
>JAGXBG010000011.1 GCA_018971215.1 Alphaproteobacteria bacterium | reverse complement strand
CGCAAGGTGCTGGTGGTGAACGCCATGGCCCGCCTGTTCATGGACGCGATCGACGATCCGTTTGCGGTGGTCGGCAAGCTGCTCGACGAGCATCCGCTCGGTGCGGTCGATGCGGCGTTGATCGATTTCCACGGCGAGGCGACGTCGGAAAAGGCCGCCATGGGCTATTTCTGCGACGGCCGGGTCTCGGCGGTTTTAGGCACGCACAGCCACGTACCGGCTGCCGATCACCGCATTCTGCCGGCGGGCACCGCCTATATGAGCGATGTCGGCATGTGCGGCGATTACGATTCGGTGATCGGCATGCAAAGCGCCGGCGCGATCGCGCGTTTCGTCAAGAAGATACCGGGCGAGCGGCTCCAGGTGGCCGACGGCGCCGCGACGGTCTGTGCCGCGATCGTCGAGACCGACGACGCCACCGGGCTGGCGCGGCGCATCGCGCCGCTGCGAATCGGCGGAAAGCTGGCGCCGGCTTGGCCGCAGGAGTTGGAAACGACGCACGCGCTGTCGCCGTCGTAGCCGGACGCGCCGCATTCCTGCCATATTGCCTCGGCTCAATGCCCGCGGGGCACGCGGGTCACATGGTTGTGGCTTCAACCGATATGATATGGTCGGGGCGAATCCACCTTGTCGCCGGAATGGCAGATGGCCGGGCATTCCCAATTCAAGAACATTATGCATCGCAAAGGCGCGCAGGACAAAAAGCGCGCCAAGGTCTTCACCAAGATCATTCGCGAACTGACCACCGCGGCCCGCGGTGGCGCTGCCGATCCCGAAGCCAATCCGCGGCTGCGCGCGGCGATCATCGCCGCCAAGGAAGCCAACATGCCGCGCGACACGATCGATCGCGCGATCAAGCGCGGCAGCGGCGGCGCCGACACCGAGAATTACGAGGAAGTGCGCTACGAGGGCTACGGTCCGGGTGGGGTTGCGGTGATCGTCGAAGCGCTAACCGATAACCGCAATCGCACCGCGAGCGAGGTTCGCGCCGCCTTCGCCAAGGCCGGCGGCAATCTCGGCGAAAGCAACAGCGTCAGCTTCCTGTTCGATCGCGTCGGCCAGGTGGTGTTTCCGGCGACGGTGGATTTCGACGCGCTGTTCGAAGCGGCGGTCGAAGCCGGCGCCGACGACGTCGAGATTCAGGGCGAGGACCGGGTCGTGACCTGTGCACCCGACGATTTCCACGCCGTGCGCGACCGGCTCGAGCGCAAGTTCGGTGCGCCCAGCGCGGCGCGGCTGGTCTGGCGTCCAAAGACCAATGCGCCGATCGGCCGCGATGATGCCGAAGCGTTGTTCAAGCTGCTCGAGACCTTGGAGGACAGCGACGATGTGCAGAACGTGTTCGCCAATTTCGACGTGTCCGACGACATCATGACGCGGTTGAGCGCGTGAGTTCGCCGGACCGCGGTCGCTGATCGGATCATGCGGCTCATCGGACTCGACCCCGGTCTGCGCCGAACCGGTTGGGGCGTCGTCGACGCCGCGGGCAATCGGCTGCATCACGTCGCCTGCGGCGTCATCGCGGTGCCTGACGGCGGCACGGTGGCACAACGGCTTGCCGAACTCTTTCGCGGCCTCACGGCCATCCTCGATCGCTATGCGCCGGAGGCGGCGGCGGTTGAGGAAAGTTTCGTCAACCGCAACGCCGCGTCGACGTTGAAGCTGGGCCTGGCGCGCGGCGTCGTCCTGCTCGCGCCGGCGGAACGCGGCCTGCCGGTGCACGAATATCCTGCGAACTTGATCAAGAAATCGGTCGTCGGCTTCGGCCACGCCGAGAAACGCCAAATCGCTTTGATGGTCGGCAAGCTGCTGCCGGGCGCCCATGCGTCGGCCGACGCCGCCGATGCGCTGGCGGTTGCCATCTGCCACGCGCATCACGCGCGCAGTGCAAGCGTTTTGGCCGGCCGCGCGCTCGCGAGCGAGGCGCGGCGATGATCGCGATGCTCGCCGGCCGGCTCGACCAGGTCGCCACCGACAGCCTGGTGCTCGACGTCAACGGCGTTGGCTATCACGTCTTTTGCTCGGCGCGCAGCCTCGGCAGGTTGCCGGCGCGCGGCGAACCGTTGCGGCTTTTTATCGAAACCCAGGTGCGCGAGGATCACATCCATCTGTTCGGATTCCTGGACGAAGCCGAGCGCGCCTGGTTCCGGCTGCTGCTGTCGGTCCAGGGCGTCGGAGCGCGCATCGCGATGGCGATCCTGGGCACACTGGCGCCGGTGGAATTGGCGACGGCGATCGTCGCGCAGGACAAGGCCGCGATCACCCGCGCCGACGGCGTCGGGCCGAAGCTTGCCAGCCGGATCCTGACCGAACTCAAGGACAAGGCCGCGGCGTTGGCGCCGGTCGCGGTCGTCGCCGACGCGGCGGACGGCGCGACGGCAGACGCGGTTTCGGCGCTGGTCAATCTTGGCTACACGCGTGGCGACGCTTATGGCGCGGTCGCCGAGGCGGCGCGCCGGCTCGGCCGCTCGGCGCGGCTCGACGCCCTGATTAAAGCCGGCCTGCGGGAGCTCGGCCGATGACGGCGCCGCGCATCCTATCGGCCGACCGCCGGCCCGAGGACGCCGAGCTGTCGCTGCGGCCGGCGACGCTCGCTGAGTTCGTCGGCCAGAAGACGGTGCGCGACAATCTCGCCGTCTTCATCAAGGCGGCGCGTGCGCGCGGCGAGGCGCTCGACCATGTGCTGCTGTCGGGCCCACCCGGCCTCGGCAAGACGACGCTGGCGCAGATCATCGCCCGCGAGATGGGTGCGGGATTCCGCGCGACCTCAGGTCCGGTGATCCAACGCGCCGGCGACCTCGCCGCGATCCTCACCAACCTCGAACCACGCGACGTGCTGTTCATCGACGAGATCCATCGCCTCGCACCGGCGGTCGAGGAGGTGCTTTATCCGGCGATGGAGGATTTCGAGCTCGATCTCGTCATTGGCGAGGGGCCGGCGGCGCGCTCGGTGCGGATCGACCTGCCGGCCTTCACGCTGATCGGCGCGACGACGCGCGCCGGCCTGATCACCCGGCCGCTGCGCGAGCGCTTCGGTATTCCGCTGCGGCTGCAGTTCTACGAGGCCGCTGAATTGCGCGAGATCGTCGCCCGCGGCGCGCGCGTCCTTGGCATGACGCTTGACGCCGAAGGCGCTGGCGAGATCGCGCGGCGGTCGCGCGGCACGCCGCGCGTCGCATCGCGCCTGTTGCGTCGCGTCCGCGATTTCGCGGCGGTCGGCGGCGCGGCGCGCATCGACGTCAAAATCGCCGACGCGGCGCTGCAGCGGCTCGAGGTCGACGGCCACGGCCTCGACGCGATGGATCGCCGCTATTTGCTCTGCATCGCCAAGAATTATGGCGGCGGGCCGGTCGGCGCCGAGACCGTCGCCGCCGCGCTTGGCGAGGAGCGCGACGTCATCGAGGACGTGATCGAGCCTTATCTGGTGCAGCAGAGCCTCGTCCATCGCACGCCGCGTGGCCGCATGCTGACTGATGCCGGTTTCCTCTATCTCGATCTCAAACCGGTGCGGCCCAAGGGCGCGCAGCTCGATCTGCTCGGTGCCAAGGATGCCGAGGAGGAACCGGCGTGAACCTGCCGCGCGAAGGCCGCCTTGCCGACGGCGTGCATCTCTATCCGGTGCACGTCTATTACGAGGACACCGATGCGGGAGGTGTCGTCTATTACGCCAACTATCTCAAGTTCGCCGAACGCGCGCGCAGCGAGGCGATCCGTGCGCTGGGCGCGTCACACGGAAGGCTGCGCGACGAATCCGGAATCGTCCTCGCGGTCCACAAGCTCGCCGCCGAATATCTCACGCCGGCGCGGCTCGACGACGAACTCGTCGTCCAGACCCGCGTGCTCCGCGCCAGCGGCGCCGCGATCGAGATCGAGCAGACGATCGCACGCGCCGGCACGCGCCTTTTCGCCATGACCTGCACCGTCGTCTGCGTCGCCAAGAGCGGCCGGCCGACCCGCCTGCCGCCGTCGCTTGCGGCCGCGGCCACGCAATTCGACCCTCAGATCTCTCCAACTCCGAAGGTGATCAAAGCCAATGGCCGGTAACGTCATCGACAACGCCGTCAACACGCTCGCGAACCCGCCGGCGCCCATCGATCAGCTGGCGCTCGCCGGCTCCGCGGTGCCGCACGATCTTTCGATGTTCACCCTGTTCATGCAGGCCGACACGATCGTCAAGCTCGTGCTCTTCCTCCTGTTGGCCGCCTCGTTCTGGTCGTGGGCGGTGATCTTCGACAAGACGAGCAAGTTGCGGCGGCTGCATCGCGACGCCGAGGAATTCGAGGAGAGCTTCTGGTCGGGCGGTTCGCTCGATGACCTTTACGACCGTGTCGGTGAACGGCCGGATGACCCGATATCGGCGGTCTTCGCCGCGGCGATGCGGGAATGGCGGCGCAGCGTCGCCAAGGGCCTGATCGAAAGCACCAGCATGCGCGCCAATCTCAAGGAGCGCGTCGAACGCGTCATGCAGATCACGCTCGGCCGCGAGATGGACCGGCTCGAACGCTACATGCCGTTCCTGGCAACGGTGGGCTCGACCGCGCCGTTCGTCGGCCTGTTCGGCACGGTCTGGGGCATCATGAACAGCTTCCAGGCGATCGCCGCGGTGAAGAACACCAGCCTGGCGGTGGTCGCGCCCGGCATCGCCGAATCGCTGTTCGCGACCGCGCTCGGCCTGGTGGCGGCGATTCCGGCGGTCGTCGCCTACAACAAATTCTCGACCGATTTCAGCCGTTACGCCAGCCGGTTGCAGGCCTTCGCCACCGAGTTCAGCGCCATCCTGTCGCGGCAACTCGACGAGAAGGTCCACTGACATGGCGGCGACGTTTCCGGGATCGCGCGACGTCGGCTCGCGCTCGGCCCGCTACCGGCCGATGTCCGAGATCAACGTCACGCCGATGGTCGACGTCATGCTGGTGCTGCTGGTCATCTTCATGGTGACCGCGCCGCTGCTGACTGTCGGCGTGCCGGTCGATCTGCCGCAGACCCAGGCGCCGGCCATCAACGAGCCGAAGGAACCGCTGGTCATCACCATCGATTCTAAAGGTGATGTCTATCTGCAGAACAAACAGATCGATCCGAAGGACCTTGGACCGCGATTGGTGGCGATCACCAACAACAATCCGAACGCCACCATATACGTTCGTGGTGACCGCGCGATCGATTACGGCCGGGTGCTCGAAATCATGGGGGTCGTGAGCTCGGCGGGTTTCACCAAGGTGTCATTGATCGCTGAACTGCCGGGGACGAACACGAAGGCCTTGCGGCGCTGACGTGACGGTTGCGCAGCTCGATAACATGCCGGAACGGCGCGGTCTCATATTTTCTGCCGTGTTGCACCTGTTGGTCGTGCTCGCGGTGGTGCTTGGCCTGCCGTCGGTGTTTCGAGCGCATATCGATGACGAACAGCCGATCGTGGTCGAGCTGGTGAATATCGGGCCGAAGACATTGGCGACGATGAAGGCCTTCACGCCGCCGACGGCCAAGGCGCCGCCCAAGGTCGTTCAAGCCGAGCAACCGAAACCGCCGCCACCGCAGCCGCCGCAGGCCAAATCGGCGCCGCCACCGCCGCCCGTGCCCAAGCCAGCCGACGTGCAAGTGCCGGAGAAACCGGTACCGCCGAAGCCCGAGGTCAGGCCGCAGCCACCGCAGCCGCCCCAGCCATTGCCGCAGCAGAAGAAGCAGGAAATGGCGTTCGACACGCTGCTCAAGAATCTGGCGTCGAAACCGCTGCCGCAGGATCAACCGGCGCAACAGCCGGCGAAAGCGCAGCCGTCGTCGCAACCGATTGCGCCGCTCGGTGCGCAGCTTTCGGTGAGCGAACTCGATCTCGTCAAGCAGCAGATCGAACAATGCTGGAACGTGCCTGCCGGCGCGCGCGACGCACAGGACCTGACGCCCGAGTTCCGCGTTTCCATGAATCCCGACGGCACCGTGCGGTCGGCGACGCTGTTGAATCCCCAGCGCCTGAGCGATCCGTTCTTCCAGGCCGCCGCCGACAGTGCGCGTCGCGCATTGTTCAATCCGACCTGTCAGCCGCTCAAACTTCCGCCACAAAAATATGACCAATGGCAGATATTCACCATAACCTTTGACCCCAAGGACCTTTCATGAAACGTCTGCTCCGCCCGTTCGCCCTGATGATCGTTGTCGCACTGAGCGCCTTGCCGCTGACGGCGCGCGCCGAACTTCATATCGATATTACGCGCGGCAAGATCGAGCCGCTGCCGATCGCGATCCCGGCTTTCGCCGGCGGCGCGTCGGCGGCCAACGACATCACCCAAGTGGTGTCGGCCGATCTCGAACGCTCCGGCCTTTTCAAGCCGATCGATCCGCAGGCTTTCGTCGACAAGGATCCGGCGTCGCATGTTCCGCCGAACTACGGCGATTGGCGCGTGATCAACGCCCAGGCGCTGCTGACCGGCAGCGCGACGCAGATGCCGGACGGCCGGCTCCAAGTCGAATTCAGGCTTTGGGACGTCTTCGCGCAGCAGCAGTTGACGGGGCTGCGCTACACCACGACGGCGTCCAACTGGCGGCGCATCGCGCACATCATCGCCGACGCGGTTTACAAGCGCATCACCGGCGAAGATGGCTATTTCGACACCCGCATCGTCTATATCGCCGAAAGCGGACCGCTCGATCATCGCGTCAAGCGGCTCGCGATCATGGATCAGGACGGCGCCAACAATCGTTACCTGACCGACGGAAAGGCGCTGGTGTTGACGCCGCGCTTCTCGCCGTCGACCCAGGAGATCACCTATCTCTCCTACGCGCGCGGCACACCGCGCGTCTATTTGTTCAACATCGATACCGGGCAGCAGGAAGTGCTGGGCGATTTTCCCGGCATGACCTTCGCGCCGCGCTTCTCGCCCGACGGCAACCGCGTGATCATGAGTCTGTCGGTCCACGGCGCGAGCCAGATCTATACGCTTGATCTGCGCACGCGGCGCGCGGTCCAGCTCACCAACACCGAGGCGATCGACACCTCGCCGTGCTTCTCGCCGGATGGCCAGCACATCGTATTCAACTCCGACCGCGGCGGCTCGCAGCAGCTCTACGTGATGAACGCCGACGGCGGCAACGTCCATCGCATCAGTTTCGGTTCCGGCCGCTACGGCACGCCGGTGTGGTCGCCGCGTGGCGACTTGATCGCGTTCACGAAAATCGACAACGGCCAGTTCTACATCGGCGTCATGCACCCGGACGGTTCTGGTGAACGTTTGCTAACCAGCGGCTTCCTCGTCGAAGGACCGAGTTGGGCGCCGAATGGGCGCGTGCTGATCTACTTCCGCCAGACGGCCGCCGACGCGCGCGGACGCGGCTCATCGAGCCGCCTCTACACCATCGATCTGACCGGATACAACGAACGCGAGGTCGTCACGCCGACAGATGCTTCCGATCCAGCTTGGTCCCCCTTGCTTCCCTAACAACCCCAGGGCTATAGTCGCCTCGAATTCGTCAGCGCTACGGGCCAGAAATTACGTGGTCCCGGGTGTGTGAGAGGGGGCCCCTCCGGGCACTGCCATCACGATCGTGATTCCAACAAGGAGCGGAAAATGAATTTTAGGTCACTTTGTGTGATCGCTGCGATGTTGTTCTTGGCGGCCTGTCAGAGTTCACCGCAGTCTGGCGCCAATGCAGGCGGTAACGCGAATGCGACTTCGACTGCGGCGCCGGGTTCGCGCGAGGACTTCGTGCAGAACGTCGGCGATCGCGTCTTCTTCGACTTCGACAAGTCGGACATCAAGGCGGAAGGCCAACAGACTCTCGAACGCCAGGCGGCTTGGCTGAAGAAATACGCGAACGTGAAGGTGACCGTCGAAGGTCACTGCGACGACCGCGGCACGCGCGAATACAACTTGGCGCTCGGCGCCCGTCGCGCGAATGCCGTGAAGCGCGCGCTCGTCGCTCTCGGCGTCGACGCCAACCGCATCACGACGATCAGCTACGGCAAAGAGCGTCCGGCGGTGGTCGGCGACAACGAAGCGGCGTGGGCGCAAAATCGCCGCGGCGTGACTGTCGTCCAGTAACGGACTGCGACGTTCGATCGGACCACGGGGCGCCTGCTTCCTACCGGCGACAAATCAGTCGCGGAGGGGCTGGCGCCCTTTTTTTGCCCTAATGCTCGATCATCACTGTTGACGCCAAGGACCGCAGCCGTGATGCGTCTCCGGATCATCGTCTTCGCGTTTGCCGCGCTGCTGGGCTCGATCCCGGCGGCGCCGGCCCAGGATACCGGCGACACTGCGGCGTTGAGCGACCGGCTGGACCGGATGCAACGGGACCTCGACACCCTGCAGCGCCAAGTCTATCGCGGCGGAACGCCGGCACCTGCCGGTGGCGCGGCGACGGAAGCGTCGGGACCGCTCGCGCTGCAGACCGAAGACCGGATGGCGCACCTCGAAGACGAGATGCGCGACCTCAACGGCAAGTTCGAGGTCATCAACAACCAAATCAGCCAGATGAACGCGCGGCTCGACAAGCTGTCGAACGACGTCGATATGCGACTGAGCGCGCTCGAACATGGCGCGGCGCCGGCCGGCGCCAATGCACCGCCGCCGGCGACCAGCGGCGAAGCGCAGGCGAATGCAGCGGCGTCCGCCGGCGCCGCGGCGGCGACGCCCAACGCGCAATACGATGCCGCCTTCGCGCTGCTGCGCCGCGCCGATTATCCCGACGCCGAGCAGGCGCTGCGCGCCTTCGTCGTCCAGCATCCGAAAGACCCGCTTGCCGGCAATGCCCAATATTGGCTCGGCGAGACCTATTATGTGCGCAAGAACTGGAAGGACGCCGCCATCGCGTTCGCCGAGGGCTATCAAAAATATCCCAAGAGCAGCAAGGCGCCGGACGACCTGCTCAAGCTCGCGATGTCGCTCGGCAACATGGGCCAGAAGGCCAACGCCTGCACCGCTCTCGCGCGGCTGGATCACGATTTCCCGCAGATGCCCGCCAATGTGCGCGGCCCGGCGACCACCGAGAAGCGACACCTGGGCTGCTGACGCCATGGAGGGCGCCGTCGCTGGCTCGATGACGCCGCTCGCCGCGGCCGAGTTCGAGCGGCTGATGGTGCGGTTTGCGCCGTTCGAAGCCGGTCCGCATCTTGCCGTCGCCTGCTCCGGCGGCGGCGACAGTATGGCGCTCGCCATTCTCGCCGATCGTTGGGCGTACGCCCGCGGCGGCAACGTCACCGCACTGATCGTCGATCATCGCCTGCGGCCGGAATCGGCGAGCGAGGCCGCCGGCGTCGGCCGCGCGCTTGCGGCGCTCGGCATCGCTCATCGCATTCTCGTTTGCGCCGACGCGCCGCCCGCCGGCAATCTCGAGGATGCCGCGCGCCGCGCGCGCTACGGGCTGCTCGAAGCGTGGTGCGAGGACAACGGCGTCCTTCATCTGCTGACGGCGCATCAGCGCGACGATCAGGCCGAGACGCTGCTCATGCGCCTGGCGCGCGGCAGCGGGCTCGACGGTCTGGCCGGCATCGCGCCGGTCAGCATCCGGCGGACGTGCCGCGTGTTGCGGCCGTTGCTGACGATCCCGCCGGAACGATTGCGCGCGACGTTGCGCGATCACGGCGTCGCGCATGTCGAGGACCCGATGAATCGCGATCCCGCGTTTCAGCGCGTGCGGCTGCGCGCGGCGCGCGCATTCCTCGCCGAGGAAGGCTTGTCGGCCGAACGGCTGGCGGCAACCACAGCGCGCCTGGCGCGTGCGCGCAGCGCGCTCGCAACGATGGTGACCGCGACGTTGGCCCGTGCCGTCGCGCTCGATCCACTCGGCTGCGCGCGCGTCGACGTGGCGGCACTCGAAGCGGCGCCGGCTGAGGTCGGGCTGCGGGCGCTTGCTGCCGTGCTGGCGACCGTCGGCGGTGCGGACTATCCGGTCCGGCTCGAGCAACTGGAGCGTCTCTATGAATCATTGCCCAGTGGCATCGGCGGCGGGCGGACGCTTGGCGGTTGCCAGCTGATTGCTAAGACCGGCCATCTCCTGGTTTGCCGCGAGGCGGCGGCGGTGGCCGGTCGCCAGGCCGCGCCGCCGCGCGCGCGGCTGCACTGGGATGGTCGGTTCGCCATCGCGTTGCCGGAAGATGCACCGGCGGACCTGTCCGTCGGGCCTCTCGGCGGCGCCGCCGCCGCGCGGCGGGCGGCCGAAGGCGGCGACGGCGGGGTGCCGTCCGTGGTTCGGGTGACGCTGCCGGCCCTGTTCGATGCCGAAGGGTTGGCGGCGGCACCGCTACTCGGCTGGTGCCGGCCAGGGATTGACGCCAAGCTCGCCGGCCGCGAAATCGCCGTATTTGCACCCCGGCTGCCGCTGTCGGGCCTTTGGGTAACAGTTGTTTAAGTGCAAAGTCTTCTTATGTAGTAACATCGAGCGGCATGGGGGTAGGATTTCCGGCCCTGGAGCCTTCGGATTGATGGGCGGCCGGCTCGGCATGGAAGGGCCTTTGGATTCGTGAACAATTTCGGCAAGAACCTCGCCCTTTGGATCATCATCGGCCTGCTCCTGGTTGCTCTGTTCAACTTGTTTCAGAGTTCGACCACCCACACGCCGCAGCCCAGCCTGGCCTATTCCGAATTCATCAATAATGTGAACCGCGGCGAGGTCCGCCAGGTCACGATCCAGGCCGGCGCGCAGGGCAGCACGATCACCGGCAAGCGCAACGACGGCCGCGAATTCTCGACCTTCGCGCCGAACGATCCGAATCTGGTCAGCCGCCTGCTCGACAAGGGCGTGGTGATCCGCGCCGCGCCGACCGAAGAGAACATGCCGTCGCTGTTCGGCATCCTCATCTCGTGGTTCCCGATGCTGCTGTTGATCGGCGTCTGGATCTTCTTCATGCGCCAAATGCAGGGCGGCGGCGGCCGGGCGATGGGCTTCGGCAAGAGCCGCGCGCGGCTGCTGACTGAAAAAGTCGGCCGCATAACCTTCGACGACGTCGCCGGCATCGACGAGGCCAAGAACGAACTCGAAGAGATCGTCGAGTACCTCAAGGATCCGCAGAAGTTCCAGCGCCTCGGCGGCAAGATCCCGAAGGGCGTACTGCTGGTCGGTCCGCCGGGCACCGGCAAGACGCTGCTGGCGCGCGCCATCGCCGGCGAGGCGAACGTGCCGTTCTTCACCATTTCGGGCTCCGACTTCGTCGAGATGTTTGTCGGCGTCGGCGCGTCGCGCGTGCGCGACATGTTCGAGCAGGGCAAGAAGAACGCGCCGTGCATCATCTTCATCGACGAGATCGACGCCGTCGGCCGCCACCGCGGCGCGGGCCTTGGCGGCGGCAACGACGAGCGCGAGCAGACGCTCAATCAGTTGCTGGTCGAGATGGACGGGTTCGAGGCGAACGAGGGCGTTATTTTAATCGCCGCAACCAATCGTCCCGATGTGCTCGATCCGGCGCTGCTGCGCCCCGGCCGCTTCGACCGTCAGGTCGTGGTGCCGAACCCGGACGTGGTCGGCCGCGAGAAGATCCTCAAAGTCCACATGCGCAAGGTGCCGCTGGCGTCGGACGTTGACCCGCGCATCATCGCCCGTGGCACGCCTGGCTTCTCCGGCGCCGATCTCGCCAATCTGGTGAACGAGGCGGCGTTGATGGCGGCGCGCAAAGGCAAGCGCTCGGTCACCATGGCCGAATTCGAGCAGGCCAAGGACAAGGTGATGATGGGCGCCGAGCGGCGCTCCATGGTCATGACCGAGGACGAAAAGAAACTCACCGCCTATCACGAAGGCGGCCACGCGCTGGTCATGCTCTACACCGAAGGCCACGAGCCGCTGCACAAGGTGACGATCATTCCGCGCGGCCGCGCGCTCGGCATCACCATGTTCCTGCCCGAACGCGACAAATACAGCCAGTCGCGCAAGGAGCTCGAGGCGATGGTGACCAGCCTGTTCGGCGGCCGCGTCGCCGAGGAGCTGATCTTCGGTCCCGAGAAGGTCACCACCGGCGCCGCCGACGACATCAAGCGTGCGACCAACCTGGCGCGCCGTATGGTCACGGAGTTCGGCTTCAGCGACAAGCTTGGGCCGTTGCGCTACAGCGACAACGAGGAAGAGGTCTTCCTCGGCCATTCGGTGACACAGCGCAAGAACATCTCCGACGCCACCGCCAAGGTGATCGACGAAGAGATCCGCCGCCTCGTCGAAGAGGGCGAGAAGCGCGCGCGCAGCGTGCTGACCAGCCATATCGACGATCTGCATGCCGTCGCCAAGGGCCTGCTCGAGTTCGAGACGCTCACCGCCGACGAGATCCGCCGCATCATCCGCGGCGAGAAGATCGTGCGCGATACCGGACCCGCGCTCGAAGAGCCGGCCAAGCCGACGCCGGGCCGGCGTCCGTCCGTGCCGCCCGCGGGCCGCGACAAACCGGCCGGCGGCATCGAACCGGAGCCGCAGCCGGGCGGCTGAGCCGTCCCGCGCTCCAGGGGGTATAGTGAAGTCGACGACGCGCAAGCTGTTCGGTACTGACGGCATCCGCGGCACCGCCAATCGCGAGCCGATGACCGCCGATATAGCCCTCAAGGTGGCGATGGCGGCGGCCCTAGTGCTGCGCCGCGGCGATCACCGCCATCTCGCGGTCATCGGCAAGGATACGCGCCTGTCGGGCTACCTGATTGAACCCGCGTTGACCTCGGGCTTCATCGCTATGGGCATGGACGTGGTGCTCGTCGGCCCGCTGCCGACGCCGGCGATCGCCATGCTGACGCGCTCGCTGCGCGCCGACCTCGGCGTGATGATCTCGGCATCGCACAATCCGTTCGAGGACAACGGCATCAAGCTGTTCGGACCGGATGGTTTCAAACTCTCGGACGAGATCGAGGCGCAGATCGAGGTCGCATTCGACCGTGCCGCCGACCAACGGGCGACTTCCAAAGGCCTCGGCCGCGCCAAGCGCCTCGACGACGCCGGCGGGCGCTACATCGAATTCGTCAAGAACACCTTCCCCAAACGCCTGCGGCTCGACGGCCTCAAGGTCGTGGTCGATTGCGCCAACGGCGCCGCCTACAAGGTCGCGCCGACCGTGCTGTGGGAGCTTGGCGCCGAGGTTGTTCCGGTCGCCGTCGCGCCCGATGGCCTCAACATCAACCGCAAGTGCGGTACGACCGCGCCCGAGACGATGCAGGAAGCGGTGGTCGCGCACGGCGCCGATCTCGGCATCGCGCTCGACGGCGATGCCGACCGTCTGATCATGGCCGACGAACACGGCCGCATTCTCGACGGCGACCAGCTCATGGCGTTGATCGCGCTCAACTGGCACCGCGGCGATCGGCTGGCGAAATCCGGCTTGGTCGCGACCGTGATGTCGAATCTGGGGTTCGAGCGGCATCTCGCCGGCAATGGCGTCGCGGTGACGCGCACGCAGGTCGGCGACCGCTATGTCGTCGAAACCATGCGTCGCATCGGCAGCAATCTCGGCGGCGAGCAATCGGGTCATATCATTCTCGGCGATTATTCGACAACGGGCGACGGTTTGATCGCGGCGCTCGAAGTACTGGCGGCGGTGGTCGAAACCGGCGCGCCGGCAAGCCAGGTCTGCAAGGTCTTCGAGCCGGTGCCGCAATTGTTGCGCAATGTGCGCGTCAACGGCGTTGACCTGCTCGATGATCGTGCGGTCAAGGCAGCGATCGTCGCCGGCGAACGTCGTCTCGGTAAAGCGGGCCGATTGCTGGTGCGCAAGTCCGGCACCGAGCCGCTGATCCGCATCATGGCCGAGGGCGAAGACCAGGCGCTGGTGGCCGAAATCGTCGACAGCGTCGCTGCGGCGGTGACCGCGACGGGACGCGCGGAGGAAAGCGCGGCCGAATGACCGGCCGCGTGCTCATCGTCGCCGGCTCGGATTCTTCGGCCGGCGCGGGCATCCAGGCCGATCTCAAGACCGTTATGGTGCTGGGCGGCTATGCCACCACTGCCATCACTGCGCTGACCGCGCAGAACACGCTCGGCGTCGCCGGCATTCTGCCGATCGGACCCGATTTCGTGCGCCGCCAGATCGAAACCGCGCTCTCCGATATCGGTGCCGACGCGATCAAGACCGGCATGCTGGTCGATGCGGCGGTGGTCGAAGCGGTGGCGGACGCACTCGACGCGCTAGCGCCGGACGCGCCGCTGGTCGTCGACCCGGTGATCGCGTCCACCAGCGGCGCGGTGCTGCTCGACGAACCTGGCGTCGAACGCCTGAAGCGCCGCCTTATCGCACGCGCCGCCGTGGTCACGCCCAACGTGCCGGAAGCGGCGATGCTCACCGGCCTCACCGTCGCCGATCTCGACGGCATGCGCCGCGCGGCTGACGCGCTGCTGCGTCTCGGCGCGCAGGCGGTGGTGGTGAAGGGCGGCCACCTGCCAGGCGAGACCCTGACCGATCTCGTTGTGACGACGCGCAGAAGTTTCGTCATAAAGGCACGGCGCCAGGCGACGCGCGCAACCCACGGCACCGGCTGCACCTACGCGTCGGCCGTCGCAACCGGATTGGCGCAGGGTCTGGCGCTGCAGCCAGCGGTCGAACGCGCGCACGCTTTCGTCCAGCAGGCGATCCGCAACGCACCCGCATTGGGTAAAGGGCGTGGACCGTTGGGTCATGCGCCGTCACGCAAACGCACGACGAAAGGGAAGCATGTCCGAAGCCATCGTCTACACCGACGAACCCGGTCTCGGCGTCGATGAATTCATCGACGTGTTGCTGCGCTCGACTTTGGCCGAACGGCGGCCGGTCGACGATCGCCGCCGCATCGTCCGCATGCTCGAACAGGCCGACATTCGGCTGTGTGCGCGCGACGCCAAGGGTCTTCTGGTCGGTGTCGCACGGTCGCTCACGGATTTTTCCTATTGCTGCTACCTCTCGGATCTCGCCGTCGACGTCGCCTGGCAGCGGCACGGCATCGGCAAGGAATTGATCCACCGCACCCATGCTATCGCAGGCCTCGATGCGACGTTGATCCTGCTCTCGGCGCCCAAGGCGATGAGCTATTACCCGCACATTGGCCTGACCCGCTCGGAACGCGCGTTCACCATCGCTCACCGGTGAGCTAGATTGCCGCGCGGCAACCGGGAGCGGGCGATGGCCGAGCGATATTTCGACGATTTCAAGGTCGGCGACAAATTCGCCACCGCGACCAAGACCGTCACCCAGGACATGATCGTCGAATTCGCCAAAGTCTACGATCCGCAGCTCTTCCACCTCGATCCGGTCGCGGCGAAACAGACGCATTTCGGCGGCCTGATCGCCAGCGGCTTCCAGACTTTGGCGCTCGGCTTCCGGCTAATCTGGGACACCGGCATCTTCGCCGCATCGAGCATGGGATCGCCGGGCTTCGACGAGCTGCGCTGGCTCAAGCCGGTGCGTCCGGGCGACACGCTGCGCGTCGAAATGGAGGTTACGGAAAGCCGTCCGTCGCAGTCGAAGCCTGACCGCGGCATCGTGCGCGGCGCCTATCGTTACGTGAACCAGAACGGCGAGGCCGTGCTGACGTTTAACTCGATGCACCTGCTCAAACGCCGCCCGGCCTAACGGCATTCAACCGTCGACCCGCCGGCTTTCTTCCAGGCGTCGATACCGCCGTGAATGTGGCTCGCTTGCGACAGGCCGGCCGAATGCGCGGCCTGTACCGCCAT
Organism: Alphaproteobacteria bacterium; assembly: GCA_018971215.1. Taxonomy (GTDB): domain Bacteria; phylum Pseudomonadota; class Alphaproteobacteria; order ATCC43930; family CGMCC-115725; genus REEB95. The sequence goes on along the minus strand of JAGXBG010000011.1, from coordinate 13,837 downwards.
CGCCGAGCGCTCGCCAAAAGCGCAATAGAATACCAGCTTGCGCCCGGTCGCCTGCGAGAGTTCGAACAGCACGCCGCCCGGATTGATATTCGCTGCCAAATCGCGATACGGCGCATGCAACGCTCCGGGGATTGCACCATGCTGCTGGCGCTCCCGCGCCTCGCGCAGGTCGACCAGCACGACACCGGGCTGGCTCGGCAGCGCCAAGGCGTCCGCGGCGAGGATGCCGAAGCCCTCGGCGAGAAGCTTCTCCTGTGCGATGCCGACACGCACGTTCTTGGGGACGGCCACGTCCATCATCTTGGGATTGGAAAGATGGAGCGCAGCCATTATCGCTGCGTATTCCTCCGCCGAACGCGCCTTGAGGCGTGGGTTGTGGGCGCGCTCTTCGGCGATGGTCGAGACCGTCTCGCCTTTGTAGTCATGTGCCGGAAAGACCAACGTCTCGTCTGGCAGCTTGAGAAGCTTGTTGAAAATCGAATCGTATTGGGCACGGGCGTCGCCGCCCTGGAGATCGGTGCGGCCGGTGCCACGGATCAGGAGCGTGTCGCCGGTGAAAACGCGATCGCCGGCGAGGAAACTGTAAGAGTCCGGCGTATGACCGGGTGTATGGATCGCGATCAGGTTCAGCCCTTCGATGTCGACGCTATCGCCGTTGGCGACACGAATGGAGACCACGTCGGCCTGCGTCTCCTGGCCCATCACAGTGATGCAGTGTGTGCGGTCGCGCAACGCTCCCATGCCGCTGATGTGGTCGGCGTGGATGTGCGTGTCGATCGTCTTGACCAGATGGAGATTGAGCTCGTTCAGCAGCTGAATGTAGCGGTCGACGCGGTCTAGCACCGGATCGATAAGCAGTGCCTCGCCGCCATGTCGCGACGCGAGCAGGTAGGTGTAGGTGTTGGACTCGCCGTCGAAGAGCTGCCGGAAGATCATTGCCGGAATCCCGTATCGCGGATACTAGCACTGCGACGCATGGGTGCATGCGGCGGTTTTTAGCTGAGCTCGGTTGACGCACCGCGGCCGCTCCCCTAGCTTCGTCGGCGGGACACGCCCCCCCAACGGGGCGCGGCTATTCTGGAAGGAATAGATCGATGAAGCCGAATTCTCGGCCCGCCAATCCGTCATTTTCGTCGGGCCCGTGCGCCAAACGCCCAGGCTGGAGCCTGTCGGCATTGTCGGCCGGCCTGTTCGGCCGCTCGCATCGCTCGAAGCCGGGCAAGACCAAGCTGAAAGAGGTGGTCGATCGTTCGCGCCGCCTCCTGAGCGTTCCCCAAGACTATCGCCTCGGCATCGTGCCGGCGTCCGATACTGGCGCAGTTGAGATGGCGATGTGGTCGCTGCTCGGCGCGCGCGGCGTCGATCTGCTTGCTTGGGAAGTGTTCGGTGAGGGCTGGGCGACCGACGTCGAGAAGCAGCTGAAGCTCGCCGACCTGCGCGTCATGCGCGCGGCCTACGGTTCGATCCCCGATCTCGCCCAGGTCGACACCGACCGCGACGTGGTCTTCCCGTGGAACGGCACCACGTCGGGCGCGCGGATTCCGAACGGCGACTGGATCAAGCCCGACCGCAAAGGTCTGACGATCTGCGACGCGACGTCGGCGGTCTTTGCCATGGATTTGCCGTGGCCCAAGCTCGATGTCGTCACCTGGTCGTGGCAGAAGGTTCTCGGCGGCGAGGCGGCGCACGGCATGCTCGCGCTGTCGCGGCGCGCCGTCGAACGGCTCGAGACCTACAAGCCGGCCTGGCCGCTGCCGAAGATTTTCCGTCTGACCTCGAAGGGCAAGTTCGCCGAAAACATCTTCCAGGAAGAGACCATCAACACGCCGTCGATGCTGGCGGTCGAAGACGCGATCGACGGGCTCAAATGGGCGGAATCGGCCGGCGGCTTTTCGGCGCTCAAGGCGCGCAGCGAAGCCAGCCTCGCCGCCATCGACCGCTGGGTGACGAAATCGAAGTGGATCGCATTCCTGGTCGACGATCCCAAGATCCGCTCCTGTACCTCGGTCTGCCTCAAGGTGGTCGATGACTGGTTCCTGCGCCTCGCGCCCGACGCGCAGCGCGCCCAGGTGAAGCGCATTGAGGCGTTGCTCGAGGCCGAAGGCGTCGCCTACGACATCGCCGGCCACCGCGATGCGCCGCCGGGCCTGCGTATCTGGTGCGGTGCCACCGTCGAGACGCGCGACGTCGAAGCGCTGCTGCCGTGGCTCGATTGGGCCTTCGCTGAAGTCCGCCGCGCCGCGGCGGCCTGACGCCCGGGCGCCGCCATGGCCAAGGTCTTGATTGCCGACGAATTGAGCCCGCGTGCCGTCGCTGTCTTCAAGGAGCGTGGCGTCGAGACCGTTGTCAACACCAAGCTGACGCCGGACGAGCTCAAGACGATCATCGGTGGGTTCGATGGTCTGGCCGTGCGTTCCGCGACCAAGGTCACCAGGCCGGTGATTGACGCGGCGAAGAGGCTCAGGGTCATCGGCCGCGCTGGCATCGGCGTCGACAATATCGACGTGCCAGCCGCCACCCAACGCGGCATCGTGGTGATGAACACGCCTTACGGCAACTCGATCACCACCGCCGAGCACGCCATCGCATTGATGCTGGCGTTGGCGCGCCAGCTGCCGGCCGCCGACCGCTCGACGCAGGCCGGCAAATGGGAGAAGTCGAAATTCATGGGCGTCGAGCTCACCGGCAAGACGCTCGGCATCGTCGGCTGCGGCAACGTCGGCTCGGTGGTTGCCGATCGCGCCATCGGCCTCAAGATGAAGGTCGTCGCCTACGATCCGTTTTTGTCGCCCGAACGTGCCGTCATGCTTGGCGTCGAGAAAGTCGAGCTCGACGAGCTCCTGGCGCGGGCGGATTTCATCACGCTGCATACGCCGTTGACCGACGCGACGCGCAACATCATTGACGCCAAAGCGCTGGCTAAGACCAGGAAGGGCGTGCGCCTCATCAATTGTGCCCGCGGCGGGTTGGTCGTGGAAGCGGACTTGAAGACGGCGCTCGATTCCGGTCAGGTTGCCGGCGCAGCAATCGACGTTTTTCCGGTCGAGCCGGCCAAAGAGAACATGCTGTTCGGTCATCCGAACGTCGTCGCCACGCCGCATCTCGGCGCCTCGACGACCGAGGCGCAGGAGAACGTCGCGCTGCAGATCGCCGAGCAGATGGCGGACTATCTCGTCTCCGGCGCGGTGACCAACGCACTCAACATGCCGTCGCTGTCCGCCGAAGAGGCGGCGCGGCTCAAGCCCTACATCAAGCTCGTCGAGCAGCTCGGCTCGTTCGCCGGCCAGATGACCGATGCCGGGCTCAAGGGCGTCGCCATCGAATACGAAGGCCACGCCTCGGAGCTCAACGTCAAGCCGTTGACCGCGATCGCACTCGCCGCGCTGCTGGCGCCGCAGCTCGATTCGGTGAACATGGTCAACGTTCCGGTCGTCTGCAAAGAGCGCGGCATCACCGTCGCCGAGACGCGCAGCACCGAGCCAAGCGATTTCCAGACGCTGATCCGCGTCACCGTGCAGGGTACGAACGGCGCCCGCAGCGTCGCCGGGACGCTGTTCGGCGGCAGCCGCCCGCGCATCGTCGACGTCGAAGGCATCGCGCTCGAAGCCGAACTCGGCCCGCACATGCTGTTCGTCCGCAACCACGACAAGCCCGGATTCATCGGTAATCTGGGCCGGACGCTGGGCGAGGCGGCGATCAATATCGCGACGCTCCATCTCGGCCGCTCGGCGCCTGGCAAGGACGCCATCTGCCTGATTCAGGTCGACCAGCCGCTGGACGACTCGCTGCTCGCCAAGGTCCGCGCCATCGCCAACGTCGTGCAGGCAAAACAGCTGCATTTCTAGGGGTCCCGGGCGCGCCGCAGGACGGTTGCCGCCGCGCGCCAAAACCGCTATGTCGGCCCCCGTGAATGAGACGCTGCACAGGGCGCTGCTGCCCGAAGGCCTGCGCGATCTGCTGCCGCCGGACGCCGGCATCGAGGCCGAGGTGGTATCGCGGCTGATGGCGGCATTGGCGAGCCACGGCTACGAGCGGGTGAAACCGCCGCTCGCCGAGTTCGAGGACAATCTGCTGTCCGGCGCCGGCGCCGCGATGGTGAACGACACGTTCCGCGTGATGGACCCCGTGTCGCGACGGATGATCGGCCTCCGGGCGGACATGACACCGCAGGTCGCCCGCATCGCCGCTAGCCGGCTCAAGAAGGCGGCGCGGCCGCTGCGGCTCTGCTATGCCGGCCAGGTGCTGCGCGTCAACGGCAGCCAGCTCCGGCCAGAGCGCCAGGTCGGCCAGGTTGGCGCCGAACTTATCGGCCCGTCTGAAGTCGCCGCCGATGCCGAAGTGATCCTGCTGGCGGCCGAGGCGCTCGGCGGCCTCGGCGTGAAGGGTCTGTCGATCGATTTGACGTTGCCGACGCTGGTGCCGGCGATCTGCCAAGCGGCCAACCTTGCGCCGGAGCAGGTCGACGCCGTGCGCCGCGCGCTCGATCATAAGGATGCCGCCGCGCTGCGCAAAGCTGCCGGTGCGACGGCCGCATTACTCGGCGAGCTCCTCAAGGCCGCGGGTGCCGCAGAGAAATCGCTGGCGAAACTGTCCGCGCTCGATCTGCCCACGGCGCCAGCGGTGGAACGCACGCGCCTCGGCGACGTGATCGCGCGCGTGAAGCGCGCCGATCCCAGCCTCGTCATAACCGTCGATCCGGTCGAGAATCGCGGCTTCGAATACCATACCGGCGTCAGCTTCACGGTTTTCGCCAAATCGGTGCGCGGCGAACTCGGCCGCGGCGGTCGCTATCGCACTGGCGACGGCGCCGGCGAGGACGCCACCGGGTTCACGCTTTACACCGACACGATCTTGCAGGCGCTACCCGCGCCGCCGCCGCCGCGCCGGATCTACGTGCCGTTCGATGCCGACGGCGCGGCCGCCAAACGGTTGCGTGCCGAAGGCTGGATCGCGGTGGCGGGTCTCGCGGCCGTGCACAATCCGCGCGACGAGGCAAAACGATTGAATTGCGGCCATGTCCTCGATGGCGGCAAGATCGTCGCACTGACCTAGGGCGCCGGAGATCAAAACATGGCGAATGTTGCGGTGATCGGCGCCCAATGGGGCGACGAAGGTAAGGGAAAGATCGTCGACTGGCTGAGCGAGCGCGCCGACGTCGTGGTGCGTTTCCAGGGCGGCCACAATGCCGGCCATACGCTGGTCATCGGCAACGTCGAATATCGTTTGAGCCTGCTGCCCTCGGGTGTGGCGCGCCCGGGCAAGCTGTCGATCATCGGCAACGGCGTGGTGGTCGATCCGTGGGCGCTGATCAAGGAAATCGAAAACATCGCGGCCAAGGGTGTGACGGTCACGCCGGAAAGCCTGCGCGTCGCCGAGAACGCGACGCTGATCCTGCCGTCGCACGGTCAGCTCGACCGGGCGCGCGAAGAGGCGCGCGGCGCCTACAAGATCGGCACCACCGGCCGCGGCATCGGCCCGGCCTACGAGGACAAGGTCGGCCGCCGCGCGCTGCGACTTTGCGATCTCGCCGATCCGGCGACCCTACCGACCAAACTCGACGCCTTGTTGCTGCATCACAATGCGCTGCTGCGTGGCCTCGGCGCCGCCGAGGTCGAGCGCGAGCCGTTGCTCAAATCGTTGCTCGAGATCGCGCCCAAGGTCCTACCCTACGCCGACCGCGTTTGGCAGCGGCTCGACGAGGCGCGCCGCGCCAACAAACGCATCCTGTTCGAAGGCGCGCAGGGCGTGATGCTCGACGTTGATCACGGCACTTATCCTTACGTGACCTCGTCGCATACCCATCCCGGCGAGGCCGCCTCGGGCGCCGGCACCGGTCATGCAACGATCGGCTATGTCCTCGGCATCACCAAGGCCTACACGACGCGGGTCGGCAGCGGGCCGTTCCCCACCGAGCTCACGGACAAGATTGGACAGACCTTGGGCGAGCGCGGCCGCGAGTTCGGCGTTGTCACCGGCCGCAAGCGCCGCTGCGGCTGGTTCGATGCGGTCATGGTCCGCCAGGCGGTGAAGACCGCGGGCGTCGACGGTCTCGCGCTCACCAAGCTCGACGTGCTCGATGGGTTCAAGGAGGTCAAGGTGTGTGTCGGCTACCGGCTGCGCGGCGAAACGCTCGATTACTTTCCGGCGGGCACCAGCGAGCAGGCAGCCGTCGAGCCGGTCTACGAAACGGTCGAGGGTTGGAGCGAGAGCACGCGCGGCGCTCGGCGGTGGGCCGACCTGCCGGCGCTGGCGATCAAGTACGTCCGGCGCATTGAAGAACTCGTCGGCGCACCGGTGGCGCTGCTGTCGACCAGCCCGGAGCGCGAAGACACGATCTTGATGCGCGACCCCTTCGCGGGGTGAGCGGGGTCAAACCCTGGCGGTCGCCCGCGCCGTGCGCAGCCGCGCGGCGATGTAGCCTTCGACGGCTTCCGAAAGCGTATCGAGGCGGTCGGTAAAGAAATGGTCGGCGCCGGCGACGAGACGGTACTCGACTTTGAGTGATCGCTGCTTCTGCAACCGCTGCGCCAGATCCTTCACGCCGTCGGGCGCAACAATCTGATCCTTGTCGCCTTGGACGATGAGGCCGGCCGCCGGCGGCCGCGTCAGGAAGTTGAAGTCGACCAGATTGACCGGCGGCGCGACCGCCACGAAGGCGTCCGATTCCGGACGCCGCGCCAGCAGCTGCAGCGCGATCCACGCGCCAAACGAGAAGCCGGCGATCCAGCATTGTTCCGCATCGGAATTGTTGTTCTGCAGCCAATCGAGCGCCGCGGCCGCGTCCGCCAGCTCGCCTTCGCCGTTGCCGTAACTGCCCTGGCTTTTGCCGACACCACGGAAGTTGAAGCGCAGCGCCGAAAAGCCCTGCCGCGCGAAGGCATGAAACAGGGTGTAGACCACCTTGTTGTGCATGCTGCCGCCATGCTGCGGATGCGGGTGGAGGATCAGCGCGAGCGGCGCGTTTTCGACCCGTGACGGATGGTAGCGCGCCTCAAGCCGGCCCGCCGGGCCGGTCAGAACCAATTCGGGCATCGTGAAGCTTTAACCCAGTGGAAAAGTCGGGATTGGAACCACATATCCTTCATAACTCGTCAACAAAACCGGCCATAAAGTTGACCATTCTACTCGGGATAGATATAGTCTCGCCCCCGCGCCGGACAAGGCGCGATGGCGGGGTTTCCGCGGTCAACCCGCCGCAGGCGTGCGGATCATATATCAACCGGAGCCCAAAATGTTGAAGGCTTTGCGCGAGGAAATTGACACGATCCTGCGGCTCGATCCGGCGGCGCGGTCGCGCCTCGAGATTGTTCTCGCCTACCCTGGCTTTCACGCCGTGGTATTCCACCGGTTCGCCAACTGGCTGTGGCGGCACGGGCTGCTTGTGCTCGCACGTTCGGTGTCGAATCTAGCTCGGCTCCTGACGCTGATCGAGATTCACCCGGCGGCCGCGATTGGCCGCCGTCTGTTCATCGATCATGGCGCCGGCGTGGTGATCGGCGAGACCGCCGAGATCGGCGACGACGTGACGCTCTATCAGGGCGTGACGCTCGGCGGCACGACGGTCAGCCGCGGCAAGCGCCATCCGACGCTGGAGAACGGCGTCATCGTCGGCGCCGGCGCCAAGATCTTGGGCGGATTCACGGTGGGCGCGGGTGCCCGGGTCGGCGCCAATGCCGTCGTCCTGCACGCGGTCGCGCCCGGTGAATCGGTAGCCGGCATTCCTGCCCGGCCGATCGGCGTCAGTCACGAAACGCGCAAGGATTTCCTCCCCTATGGCACACCGTGCGAGGACCTGCCCGATCCGATCGCGCGCTGCGTCGCCAGCCTGATGGACGAAGTCGCCTATCTCAAGCAGCGCCTGACCGAGATAGAGCGCAAGGCCGAGTTTCCCGCCGAAGAACTACCGGCCGAAGCGCGTGCGGCGCGGCCAACTCGGCGGATCTAGCGGTTGTGGAGAATTGACATGAGGCTCAGTACCAAGGGGCGTTACGCGGTAATGGCGTTGGTCGACATTGCCAAGCACGCTCAAGGCACGCCGATCACGCTCGCCGAGATCGCCGAGCGGCAGTTGATTTCGCTGTCTTATCTGGAGCAGCTCTTCGCCAAGTTGCGCAGCGCCGGCCTGGTCAAGAGCGTCCGCGGACCGGGCGGCGGCTACCTGCTGGCGCGCGGCGCCGACGGTACGCGCATCTCAGACATCATTCTCGCGGTCGACGAGCCGATCCGCACCACACGCTGCACGCCTGGCGCGCCGATGGGCTGCAGCGGCAACAAGAGCCGCTGCCTAACGCACGATCTGTGGGAGGAACTCGGCAACCAGATCCGGCTGTATCTGAGTTCCGTCACGCTCGCCGACGTCGTCGCCAACCGGCTCTTGGGCCGCAGCGGTGCGCTGCACCGCGAGCGCGCCGATCAGGAAACGTCGGAAACCGCGCCAACCATCGCTGCGCAATAGTGCTCCAGGTTTCCGTCGTGGCTGACCGCCTGTCCTATCTCGACTGGAATGCGACTGCGCCCGTGCGGCCCGAAGCCGCGGCGGCGGTGGCGCATGCCTTGACGGTTGCTGGCAATGCCTCGTCGGTCCACCACGCCGGTCGCGCGGCGCGCCGTTTGCTGGAAGGGGCGCGCGCAAGCGTTGCGTCGCTCGTCGGCGCCCGCTCCGACGAAGTCGTGTTCACCTCGGGCGGAACCGAAGCCAACGCCCTCGCGCTGCGGGCGTTTCCCGACCGCCGCATTCTGGCGTCAGCGATCGAGCACGATTCCGTGCTCGCCAACGCGCCGGGCGCGGTACGCGTGCCGGCAACGCGCGATGGCCTCGTCGACCTGTCGACGCTCGAACAGCTGCTCGCTGCCGACAAGCGTCCGGCGCTGGTGTCGCTCATGTTCGCCAACAACGAGACCGGCGCCATCCAGCCCATCGCCGAAGCGGCGCAAATCGCGCATCGGTACGGCGCGTTGATCCACTGCGACGGCGTTCAAGGTGCGGGCCGGCAGCCGTTGGACATGCGGCGGCTCGGCTGCACGCTGATGACGCTCTCGGCGCACAAGCTCGGCGGGCCGATGGGTGTCGGCGCCCTTGTCGTTGCCGGCGGCTGGGACATCGCGCCGTTGATCCGCGGCGGTGGCCAGGAGCGCGGCCGGCGCGCCGGCACGGAAAATGTGCCGGCCATCGCCGGCTTCGGCGCGGCCGCCAGCGCGGCTATGGCCGAGGCGGCAACGTGGGCGACGGTCGGCATGCTGCGCGTACAGGCGGAACATCGGCTCGCGGCGATCGCGCCCGACGCCGTGATCTATGCCGCGGCGGCGCCCCGTCTGCCGAACACGATCTGCATTTCGATGCCGGGCGTGCCGGCGGCGACTCAGGTGATGGCGCTCGATCTTGCCGGCGTCATGGTCAGCGCTGGCGCCGCCTGTTCGTCCGGCAAGGTGCGGCGCAGTCACGTGCTCGACGCCATGGGCGTGCCCGAACGGGAGGCGGAATGCGCCATCCGCATCAGCCTGGGCTGGAACACGAGCAGCGCCGAGATCGATCATCTGGTCGAGGCGTGGGGCGCGCTCTACGCCCGGACGCGGGTATCGGCTGCATGACCGCCGCCATCGCCCGCCAGCCCAACGCGGCGCCGGTCTATCTCGACAATCACGCGACCACGCCATGCGATCCGCGCGTGGTCGAAGCGATGCTGCCGTGGTTCAGCGAGAAATTCGGCAATCCGCATTCGCTCACCCACGCCTACGGCCGAGAGGCCGAGCAGGCGGTCGAGCAGGCGCGCGCGCAGCTTGCCGATCTGATCGGCGCCGATCCGCGCGAGCTCGTTTTCACCTCGGGTGCGACCGAAGCCAACAACATGGCGGTCAAAGGCGCGGCGCATTTCCACCGCCAGTTCGGTAGGGACGGCGTGGTGACGCTCGCGACCGAGCATAAATGTGTGCTCGAAAGCGCCAAGGCGCTGGAGCGCGACGGTTTCCGCGTCGCCATCTTGCCGGTCGGCCGCGACGGGTTGGCCGATCTCGATGTGCTCGCGCGCGCCATCGACGACAAGACGGCCATCGTCTCGGTGATGGCGGCGCACAACGAGATCGGCGTCATCCAGCCGATCAAGGAAATCGCCGCGCTGGCGCATGCCAAGAGTGCCTTGTTCCACTCCGATGCGGCGCAGGCGGTTGGCAAGATCGCGCTCGACGTCGGCGCTCTCGGCGTTGATCTGATGTCGATCTCCGGCCACAAATTCTATGGACCCAAGGGCATCGGCGCGCTCTATCTGCGCCGCCGTCCGCGCGCGCGTATCGAGCCGCTGTTCGACGGCGGCGGTCAGGAGCGCGGCATGCGCTCCGGCACGCTGCCGGTGCCGCTGATCGTCGGGTTGGGTCAGGCCGCGGCGCTGGCCAAGGCCGAGATGGCGGGCGAGGCGCAACGGTTGCTGGCGTTGCGCGCGCGGTTCCTCGCCGGCCTGCGCGCCAAGGTGCCCGACGTGGTGCTCAACGGCCATGCCGAGCGGCGGCTGCCGGGCAATCTTAATCTGAGTTTCCCCGGCCTCAAGGCGATCGACCTGATGGCCGCCTGTCCGGGCCTGGCGCTGTCGACCGGTTCGGCCTGCACCGCCGCGGAGGTCGAACCGTCCTACGTGCTGCGCGCGCTCGGCGTCGGCGACGAGCTGGCGGCCGGCTCGCTGCGCATCGGGCTTGGCCGCTTCACCACCGCGACCGAAGTCGATTTCGCCGTCGATACCCTGGCGGCCGCGGTCCTGCGGCTGCGCGCCGGCGGGATGACAAGCGAAGCCGCCGGCATTACATAAGGGTTGGAGATTCGTATGGCTTTGAGACAGGCAATGACGGTAACCGACTCGGCCGCCAAGCGCATTCAGGCGCTGCTGGCGCAGCGCGGCAAGCCGTCCGCCGGCGTCCGCATCGGCGTGCGCGCCCGTGGCTGCTCGGGCCTGACCTATACGCTCGAATACGCCGACGAGAAGGGCAGGCTCGACGAGGTGGTGCAGGACAAGGGCGTCACTATCCTGATCGATCCCAAGGCGACCATGTTCATCATCGGCACCGAGATGGATTACGTCGAAGACAAGCTGCAATCGGGCTTCACCTTCCGCAATCCGAACGAAAAAGGCCGGTGCGGTTGCGGCGAATCGTTCCACGTCTGAGTTTTCCCGCGCGGCGATGAAGCTGTTTCAGATCGAGGAGCCGGAGGGCGCTCCGCTTTCGGCCGAAGGTCCGGGCGCGGCGGTCGGCATCGACCTGGCGGCAACGTCGGCGGCGGTGGCGATCGCGCTCGGCGGCAACGCGGAAATCCTGCCGGGCACCGATGGCGAGCGACGGCTGGCGACGGCAGGGCAGGCGCTCGATGCGGTGCTGCTGGCGCTGCGGGCGCGGGCCGAGAAGCAACTGGCCCGGCCGGTGACCCATGCGGTGATCGCGACGCCGGACGGACGCGGCGGGGCGGCGCTCGAAGCGGCGGCCAAGGCCGCTGGATTGACCGTTCTGTGTGTGGTGGCGCAGCCCACAGCGGCTGGTCGTGATACCGGCCCGGACGCGGCGGCCCTGGGTGCGGCGCGGATAGCCGAAGATTTGTCGGCGGCGCTTGGTATAACTTCGCCGCGGCCTTGATTGATGGATTAGATCGTATGCCCAAGATGACGTTTATCGAACGTGACGGCACCCGCAAGACGGTGGAGGCGCCGATCGGCCTGTCGGTTCTCGAAATCGCCCATCGCAACGACGTCGACATCGAAGGCGCGTGCGAAGGCTCGCTCGCCTGCTCGACCTGTCACATCATCGTCGAACCCGAATGGTATGAGCTGCTGAAGGACGCGACCGAGGACGAAGAGGACATGCTCGACCTCGCCTTCGGCCTGACCAAGACGTCGCGGCTGGGCTGCCAAATCGTTATGACCGAGGAACTCGACGGTCTCACCGTCCGCCTGCCGCAGGTGACGCGCAACATGATGAACAGCTGATGGATGCGGCGCTGGCTCCGGGCGCGCGCGTCGTCGTCGCCATGTCGGGCGGCGTCGACAGCTCGACGGTGGCGGCGCTGCTGGTCGAGCGCGGCTGCGACGTCGTCGGCGTCACGCTGCAGCTTTACGACCACGGCCAGGCGATCGGGCGCAAGGGCGCCTGCTGTGCCGGTCAGGACATCCACGACGCGGCGCGCGTCGCCGAAACGCTCGGCATTCCGCATTACGTACTCGACTACGAAAAACGCTTCCGCGCCGAGGTGATCGACGATTTCGCCGACTCTTATCTCGCCGGCGCGACGCCGGTGCCGTGCGTCCGCTGCAACGAGACAGTGAAGTTCCGCGATCTGCTGGCGGTGGCGCGTGATCTGGGCGCCGGTGCGCTCGCCACCGGTCATTATGCGCGGCGCGTCGTCGGCGCCGACGGACCGGAGCTGCACGGCGCCGCCGATGCCGGCCGCGACCAGAGTTATTTCCTCTATCGCACGACGCCCGCGCAGCTGGATTTCCTGCGCTTTCCGTTGGGCGAGTTCAGCAAGGACGAGACCCGCGCCTTGGCGGCACGCTTCGCGCTGCCGGTGGCGCAGAAGCCCGATAGCCAGGACATCTGCTTCGTGCCGTCCGGCCGTTACGCCGACGTGATCGAAAAGCTGCGTCCCGGCGCAGGGGAGCCGGGCGACATCGTCGACGAGACGGGCCGGGTGCTCGGCCAGCACGATGGCGTCATCCACTTCACCGTCGGGCAGCGCAAGGGCATCGGCATCGCTGGCGAGGAGCCGCTCTATGTGCTGCGGCTCGAACCGGCAACCCGCCGCGTCATCGTCGGACCGCGCGCCAGCCTGGGCGTCACGCGCGTGCCGTTCGATCGGGTCAACTGGCTGGCGGCGCAGCCGGATGCCGCCGGTATCCGCGTTGCAGTCAAGCTGCGGTCGGCGCAGCCGCCGGTGCTCGCTACGCTGCAGCTCGAGGGCGATCGCGGCGCGGCGATGCTCGACCAGCCTGCATTCGGCGTGGCGCCCGGTCAGGCCTGCGTCGCTTATGACGGCGCCCGCGTCCTGGGCGGCGGCTGGATCGCCCGCGGCTGATTGCCGCTAGGCTTGCCGCGCGCGCGGCGCTCCACGATACTGCGCCGCCATGACTGACACGAAGAAATCCCGCGAAACCGTCAAGAAGGTCGTGCTCGCTTATTCGGGTGGGCTCGACACTTCTGTCATCTTGCGCTGGCTCCAGGAAACCTATGGCTGCGAGGTGGTGACCTTCACCGCCGATATCGGCCAGGGCGAAGAACTCGCGCCGGCGCGCAAGAAGGCCGAGCTTCTGGGCGTAAAACAGATTTTCGTCGAGGATCTGCGCGAGGAGTTTGTGCGCGATTTCGTGTTTCCGATGTTCCGCGCGAACGCGCTCTACGAGGGTCAGTACCTGCTCGGCACCTCGATCGCGCGGCCGCTGATCGCCAAGCGTCAGATCGAGATCGCGGAAGCCACCGGAGCCGACGCCGTGGCGCATGGCGCGACGGGCAAGGGCAACGACCAGGTGCGCTTCGAGCTGACCTATTACGCGCTCAAGCCCGACATCAAGGTGATCGCGCCGTGGCGCGAATGGGAACTCGATTCGCGTACCAAGCTGATCGAATATGCCGAACGGCATCAGATTCCGATCGCCAAGGACAAACGCGGCGAGGCGCCGTTCTCGACCGACGCCAACCTTTTGCACATTTCGGCCGAGGGCAAGGCGCTCGAGGATCCGTGGCATGAGCCGGAGGAATTCGTCTACAGCCGGACGGTGGCGCCGGAGAAGGCGCCGGACAAGGCTGAGTATGTCGAGATCGAATTCGCCAAGGGCGATCCGGTCGCGGTCGACGGCAAGACGCTGTCGCC
>JAGXBG010000154.1 GCA_018971215.1 Alphaproteobacteria bacterium | reverse complement strand
TCGACATCAATCCGTTCTTCGAGCCGGGCGTCGAATATTACGGCAACTTCAACAACATCGTCGACCGCACTACGATGAGCGGCCCGACGCATCGCGTCGGGCCGGTGGTGGTCGGCTTGGTCAACTTCTATCAATACGGCAAGGTCAAATACGAGGCCGGCTATCTCTTCGGCCTCAACAACGCGACCGAGCGCGGCACCATTCGCTGGCGCTTCGAATACGAGAGGGCGTTCTAATATGGATTGGCGATCGGCAGCGTGTCCGCCGGATAGAGCGTGATCACCTTGGCGCCGGTCGGCGTACAGACGACTTCCTCCTCGATGCGCGCGGCGGAATAGCCGTCGCCGGCCGGACAATAGGTCTCGAGCGCGAAGACCATGCCGGCCTTGATCTCCTGCGGATCGTCGAACGAGTTGAGCCGCGAGATGATCGGTCTTTCATGTAACCCGAGACCGAGCCCGTGGCCGAAGAGCAGGCCGAAGGCCTCCATCTCGCTCGAAAAGCCGATGTCGGTCGCCTTGGGCCAGCACTTGGCGATCTTATCGGTGGTGACGCCCGGCTTCACCTGGTCGATCGCCTTGTCGATCCACTCGCGCGCCTTCTTGTAGGCATCGCGCTGCGCCGGCGTGGCGAATCCCACGTTGAAGGTGCGGTAATAGCAGGTGCGATAGCCGTGCACCGACTGGATGATGTCGAAGAACGCCTGGTCGCCCGGGCGGATCAGCCGGTCGGTGAAATTGTGCGGATGCGGCGAGCAGCGTTCGCCCGAGATGGCGTTGATCGCCTCGACGTCGTCGGAGCCGAGGTCGTAAAGCCGCTTGTTGGCGAGACCGACGATCTCGTTCTCGCGGATGCCGGGTTTCAGGTGCTCGGCGATGGTCTGATAGCAGCCGTCGACGATCGCCGCCGACATGTTCAAGAGCGTGATCTCATCGTTGCTCTTGATCTCGCGCGCATCGAGCATGACCTGCTGACCGTCGACGGTCTTTAATCCCACCGCCTGCAGCTCGAACAGCATCGCCGGCTCGACCACGTCGACGCCAACCGGCTGGTCGGCGACGCCGTGTTCCTGGAGGATCGATTTGATCTCCTCGGCGGCCTTGCGCATCAGGCCGATCTTGGGCGCGACTGCACCGCGCAAGCCGAGCATGCCGGCATGGCAATTGTGCGGCTTGAGCCATGGCGCGTAGAGCCGGTGATGCTTCGCTGCCGAGCCGAAGTCCCACACATGCGGCTCGCCGGCGCCGGGCAGCAGAGCGTAGCGCGTGAACTTGTCGCGCGCCCAATTGCCGATCACCGTCGAGGTGATGTAGCGGATGTTGTACTGGTCGAAGACCAAGAGCGAACCGAGGCCTGATTTCGCCAGTGCCTGACGGGCACGGCCGAGGCGATAGCGATGCAGCCGGCGGAAATCGATGCGCTCCTCGAAATCGACTGCGTTCGGCCCCAAGGCCATGATCGGCCTTTTCCAATCATACCGAGGGTCGACATCTTCGGGTTTGACGATGATCGGTTCGCGGTTTTTCTTGGCCATGATTTTCCTCGGAAACGTCAGCGCGGGGCGGCGCCGAGCCGTTCCGCCATCCAGTCGGCGGTCTGCGGACGATAGCGGTACGGGCGATTGTTGGCGACGTGATTGCCGTCGGGAATGATCAGCAGCTCGCACGGCCCTTTGACTTCGGCGGCGAGCCGTTCGACTTCCTCCGGTGGCACGATGCGGTCGAGCCGGCCCGAGACGATGAAGATCGGACATTCGATCTTGTCGGCGACGCCCTGCAGCGACAGCGTCGCGGCGTTCTGCTTGGCGGCGATCTCGTCGTGCGCGTGCGAGCGGACGCGGAAGGCGGCGCGGGTCAACTCCGGCAGCTGATCCCAGATGCCGAGCCAGTCGTAAGGTCCGGCAAGCGCGATGCAGGCCTTGATCCGCTTCTCGAAGGCGCAGGCGCGTGGCGCGTAATAGCCGCCAAGGCTGACGCCCCACAGGCCGATGTGCGCCGGATCGAGATCGATCCGGGTTTCGACCCAGTCGATCACCGCCTTCACCGCGACCTCGTAATCGCCGCGGATCGGGAAATCGTATTCGGCCTCGCCCTGGCCCGGCCCGTCAAAGGTCAGGGTCGCCATGCCACGCGCGAGGAACGTTGCCTGATAAGCGAGCATCTCCTCCTTGGCAGAATCGAGGCCCATCGCCATGACGACGACCGGCGGCCGCGTTACGCCCCGTGGTTTGCGCAGTACGGCGGAGAGACTTTTGCCCTGATAGGGGATGCGGAGGTATTCGCCGGGCGGGTCGAGATGCGGCAAAGCGAGCTTGTGGCACTCGACCGCTTTCATGTGCGCCACCTTCATTTGCGGCACGTCGTCGACGAACAAGAACTTGGCGAAGTGATAGGTCACCGCCGCGCGCGACAGATGCTCGGCGGCGCTGACGAACTGCCGCTTGCTCAAAGCCTCGCAGCCAAGCGCGGCATGGATGTCGGCACGCGCCGACCATCTGGCGCACCATTCGTCCCACGAACGGATCGAGGCGGTCACCTCCTGGAAATCGGTCAGCGTGATGCCGTTGGCGACGAAGCGCGGCGCCCAATGCGCGATGGCCGAGGCGACGCGCGGATCGGCGGTGCGGGCGTCGGGCATCGCTAGTGGGTCTTCGCCGCCAGCGCGGCGGCGTCGCGCCAGACCGTGCGGTCGACGAGCTGGTCGTAAGTCACCGGCGCATTGCCCGGTTTGATGCCGCCAACCTTGGCCTGGATCGCGATTTCGGCCTCGATGCGCTTGCGGTCGAGTCCGTCATCGCCCGGCTTGGGCCAGAATTCGATGGCCAGGAACTGCTTCAGCGCCGCTTTGGCCTCGGCCTTGGTGTGGCCCGTGACGGTGGCGATCTGCGCGACGCGGTCCCAGTTCTTGGGATCGTACATGAAGCGCGCGGCGTCGATCAGCGCGGCGTCGATACGGACATACCGGTCGCGGTTTGCCTTGAGCTTGTCGGCGCGGACCGCCACCAGATTGTAGTGGCTGATCGGTTTTGCTTCTTTGAGGGTGCGGACGACGACGAGCTTCTTGGACGATTTCTGCTCGATGGTCGCGACGTCGTCGAGATGCAGTACGCCGATCGCCACCTGGCCGGCGATCATGGCGGCGGCAGTGCTGGCGCCGACCGGCACCTGCTGCAGCTTGTCGAAATCGTAGCCGCAGCCGACGGTCAGCTGCCGCAGAACGACCGAGCGGGCTCCACCCGGCGTGTCGACAGCGACCGGGTGACCTGGCAGGTCCTTGCACGATTTGACCGACGGATCGGTGGTCGCCAGCACCCAGTCGGGATGCTCAAGGCCGTAGATGCCGACCAGCGGCACGTGCCCGTTCGATACCAGATTGATGATGACCGGCGTCGGCGCGTTGGTGAGGTCGGTTTCGCCGGCAGCAGCGGCGCGCGCGTCGGCGACGCCGGTGTCGAACTGGCGCAGCTCGACGTCGACGCCGT
The DNA here is from genome assembly GCA_018971215.1 of Alphaproteobacteria bacterium. Lineage (GTDB taxonomy): Bacteria > Pseudomonadota > Alphaproteobacteria > ATCC43930 > CGMCC-115725 > REEB95. The sequence goes on along the minus strand of JAGXBG010000154.1, from coordinate 2,667 downwards.
ATTTCTTGAAGAAACCCATGTCGCGCGCGACATAGAACTGCACCGCGACGAACACCGGCGGAATGCCAGGCTGACCGGCGACGAACGGCTTGTCGGCCGCTTGCGCGCCGCCGGCAAACAGAGCGGCGCCGAGCATCAGCACCAGAATTCGCGTGCAGATCTTGATCATGACGTCTCCCCGCATTTTTGGCGGCGTTATTCGGCTTTGTCGTCGCGCCGGTACCACGGCAGGAAGCGGCGGGTCGACCAGTTGATCAAAACGTCGACGGCGACGCCGAACGCCGCCAGGAACAGCACGGCGACGAAGGCCTCGTCGTGATGGAAGGTGCGCGAATTGAACAGGATGAAATAGCCGAGGCCGCCGATGGCGGTGAAGAATTCCGCCACCACCGCACCGATCAGCGCGCGGCCGCCGGCGAGCCGCAAACCGGCGAGGAAATACGGCATCGACGCCGGCAGCACGATCTCGAACAGCATACACATCCGGCCGGCGCGGAACGAGTGCGCGACCTCGAGATAGTCCTTGGGCACCGAGCGTGCGCCGTCGGCGACGCTGACGATGATCGAGAAAATGGCGGCGAATACGATGGTGGCGAGCCGCGCCGCGCCGGTATAACCGAACCACAGCGAGAACAGCGGCAGCACCACCAGCATCGGCATGGCGTAGCAGGCGTTGATGTAATGCCGCAGCAGCCGTTCGCCGAGCGCACTGCGGCCCATCATCAAGCCGATAACGGTGCCGCAAACGATCGCAATCGCCAAGCCTTCGGCGACAGCACCCAGCGTCTGACCGAGCGCCACGAGGAACGGTGCGCTGACGACCACCGACGGGAACGCCGCCGCCACGCCCGACGGCGTCGCGACGTAGCTCGGCGCGAACAGGCGGACGACGATCTCCCAGGCCGCCAGGATGACGATGCCGGCGACGATGCGTAGCACCGTCGGCCCGACGAACAACGCGCGGCGCGGCGTGGCGAGGGTGCTGCTGATCGCCACGGCGTCAGCCCCGCCACTTGGCGAAGCGCGCTTCGAGCGCGACGCCGAGGCGCATGAGGATCATTCCCGCCGCGACGATCAGCAGCACGGCCGAGAACACGGCGGCGGTGTCGAAATTCTGCGTCGCGGTCATGATCAGCTGGCCGAGGCCGGTCGCCGACAGGAAGAATTCCGCCGCCACCATGCCGACCAGCGCGCGGCCGATGGCCTGACGGATGCCGGTCATGGTGAAGGGCAGCGTGTAGGGCACCATGACTTCGCGCCACAGCGCCCATTCGCGCGAGCGGTACGAACGCGCGACTTCGATGAGTTCGGGCTTGATGCTGCGCGCGCCTTCGATCGTGTTGTAGAGGATCGGGAACACCGCGAATAGGAACACGACCAGCACCTTCGGCCAGAAGCCGAAGCCGAAGATCGACAGGATGAACGGGATCAGCGCCACCAGCGGCGTGGCGTAGAGCACCATGATGTAGATATCGAGCGCCTCGCGCAGCCATTTGACTCGTGCCAGCAGCAGGCCGAACGGCATGCCGACGACGATGGCGAGGCCGAGGCCGGTGGCGAACAGCGCCGCTGACGACAACGCCTCGCGCGGCAGCTCGCCCGACAGCGTCAGCTGCACCATGCGGACGAGAGTTTCGGACAGCGGCGCCATGAAGGCAGCGTTGGTATTGCGTCCGACGATTTCCCACAGCACAGCCCCCGCCGCGAGGCTGAGGAGGAAGGGCGCCTGCCGCACCAGCGCCGTCCGCCGCCGGTTCATCGCCGTCAGTGCCTTTTCTTCACCAACGCCTCGGCATCGCGCCATATCGACGGATCGACCAACTGATCGTAGGTCGGCGGTGTCTTGCCTTCCTTGATGTTGCCCGACTTGGCGAGGATCTGGAGATAGTTCTCGATCTGCTGCTTGTTCATGCCGTCGTCGTTGACGGTCCAGACGCCGATCGCGAGATAGCCCTTGACGGCGGCGCTGGCGATGGCTGGATCGCGGCCGGTGACGGACGCAGCGATCTTGGTCACTTTCGTGTTGTTCTTGGGATCGGCGATGAAGTGGCCGGCGGCGATCAAGCCGGCAACGGCGCGCACGAAGCCGTCGCGCTTCTGCGCGAGACGATCCTGCCGCGCCGTCATCGCCAGGTAGTGGGTGTCCGGATTGGTCTTGGCCAGCGATTCGATGATGGTGACCTTCTTCTGGCCGCGCAGCTCGATGTCGGGAATGTCGTCGGTGTGGACGACGCCGAAGGTCAATTGGCCAGAGGCCATCGCCGACGCCGTGTTCGAGCCCATCGCGACCTGCTGCACCTGGTCGAGAGTCATGTGGCAGCCGGCGCCGAGCATCGCTTTCAGAGCGAGCGAGCGGACCCCGCCCGGCGTGTCAACGCTGACTTGCTGGCCGACAAGATCCTTGCAGGTGGTACGCTTGGGGTCGGTCGAACCGAGCGCCATGTCGGGATGCGGAAAGCCGTAAATCGTCTTGAGCGGAATGCCGGCGTTGGCGATCTGGAAGACGACGACGTTGGTGCCCGAGAACGATGCGTCGAGATCGCCGGCGACGACGGCGCGCGCCGCGGCAGTGCCGTTGTCGAACGGCCGCAACTCGACGTTGGCGCCGTATTTCTTGAAGAAGCCCTGCTCCTGTGCGACGTAGGCGATGACCGACGTGAAGATCGG
>JAGXBG010000153.1 GCA_018971215.1 Alphaproteobacteria bacterium | reverse complement strand
CAGGAGAAACGCTGGAGCACCTATCTGGCCGAGCTCGACAAGCGCGGCCTGTCGCGCGAGCCGCGGCGCCACGGCTGAGCCCTATCGCCGCCACAATTGATTTGAATCATCCCCGAATCCCACCGCGCAGTTTATAGACAGCCCCCGTCTGGAGCCTGTCCGTATGCGGCCTGCCGCCTATTCGCCTGTCGCCAAGTCTTTGCACTGGCTTATCGTCGTGTTGATTGCGGTGCAGCTCGCGCTCGGCTGGCTGATGCCGGGCGCGCGCCGCACGACGCCACCGGACGTGCTCAACAACTGGCACATGTCGATGGGCATCGTCATTCTCGCGGTGATCGTCGTTCGCGCACTGTGGCGCACATTCGCCGGCGTGCCGGCGCCTGAACCCGGTCCACGCTGGCAGATCGCGGCGGCCGAGGCGGCGCACGTGCTGCTTTACCTGCTGGTGTTCGCGTTGCTGCTCAGCGGCTGGGCCAATGCCGTGGCGCATAATTGGACGATCACGCTGTTCTGGACTGTGACGGTACCGGCCGTGTTGCCAGCCGGCGCCGCTTGGGTGCGCACCGTCGGCGAACTCCATTCGACCATCGTCTGGGTCTTGCTCGGCCTCGTCGGCCTGCACGTCGCCGCGGCGCTCGGCCACCATTTCATCCTCGGCGACAACGTGCTGCGCCGCATGCTGCCGGCGCGGACGGACAACCGGCGCTAAAGTCGTTCACCGCGCACCAGGCGCGGCAGGTTGCCGCCGGCGCCCATGGCGTGCCGCATCAGCGCCTTTTTCAGCCGCGGCATACGGTTGACCGCAGCCAATCCGAGATCGCGCACCAGACCGACGCTTTTCAGATCGTTGGAAAAAAGCCGCGTCAGGCCGTCGGTGACGGCAGCGAGCGTCACCGCGTCAAAACGCCGCCAGCCTTCGTAGCGTGCCAGGAGATCGGCGGCGCCGACATCGAGACCGAGCCGTCGTGCGTCCACCGTCAGCTCGGCCAAACTGGCGACGTCGCGCAAGCTCAAGTTGAGCCCCTGGCCGGCGATCGGATGGATCGCATGCGCCGCCTCGCCGACCAGCGCCAGCCGCGGCGCGGTGTAGCGCTCGGCATGCAGGAACGACAGCGGATAGGACCATACCGGTCCCGCGAGCGCGACTTTGCCGAGGAAATCGCCGAAGCGGCGCTGCAACTCGGCGGCGAAGCGCTCTTTCGACAATGCCAAGAGTTGCGGCGCGCGTTCGCGGCTTTCGGTCCACACGATCGACGAGCGATCGCCGGTCATCGGCAGGATCGCGAACGGGCCCGACGGCCGGAAATGTTCGACGGCGACGCCGCGATGCGGCTTTTCGTGCGCGACGCAGGCGACGATCGCGGTCTGGCGATAGTCCCAGGTCAGGGACTTGATGCCGGCATCCTGGCGCAGCTTCGATTGCCGCCCGTCGCAAGCGGCCACAAGGCCGGCTTTGAGCCGCGAACCGTCGTCGAACTCGACCAGCGCCGCGGCGCCGGCGTCGCTCACGCGCGCCACGCCAGCGGGCGCGATATAGCGTAGGTTGCGGAAACTGCGCGCGCGCTCGTAGAGAACGCGGCGCAACAGTACGTTCTCGACGATGAAGCCCAGCGGCTGATCGCCGATATCGGCGTGGTCGTAATGCAGGAAGAACGGCGAGCCACCGTCGGCGACACGGATCTCGAGGATCGCGCCGGCATGCGGCGCGAGTCGGTCCCAAACGCCGAGCCCGGCCATCACCTGCTTCGAGCCGTGCGCCAGCGCCGTGGTGCGGCCGTCGAATTTGGCCGCCAACATGGCGTCGACCGGAATGCGGTCGATGAGCGCGACGTCCAGTCCGGCGGCGGCGCAGGCGAGCGCCAGGGTGACGCCAGCCAAGCCGCCGCCGACCACCGCGATCTCGACGCGAATCTCCGCGCTTCGGGCCATGGCGCGACAATGGCGGGGAAGCCGCGTGCTGTCCAGGCGCGGCGGCAGCGCCGGGCAAGACAAAAAAACGGGGTGGGACGATCGCCCCACCCCGGTTCACTCGATCGTTCGACCGGCTATTCGCCTTCCGTGCCGATGGCGTAGGCGGTTTCGCCGTGCACTGCGTCGTCACCCACCTTCAAGGTTGCATCGTCCATGCGCAACGGCGTCACGAACGAGATGACCTTGAGGATGATGAACGTGGCGACGACGTTGTAAGCGATGATGAACGCCGCGCCGTAGATCTGCAGCAACAACTGATGCACGTCGCCGGTATAGAACAGGCCGCCGACGCTCACGCCAGGCGCATCCTTGTCGGTGCCGATGTATTGCAGCATCGCCGGATTGCCGAGCAGGCCGGTCAACAGGCCGCCGGTGAGGCCGGCGACACCGTGCGTCGAGAAGACGCTCAACGTGTCGTCCACCCTCATCATCAGCTTGGTCTTCTGCAGCTTGTTCATCGCCAGCCACGGAATGATGCCGGCGCAGACGCCGATGATGATGGCGCCCAAACCGTCGACGTAGCCGGCGGCGGGCGTGATCGCCACCAGGCCGGCGATCATGCCATTGACCGCGCCGATGACCGACGGCTTGCCGTAGGCCATCTTGTCCATCAGCGTCCACACCAGCAGACCGACGGCGGTCGCCGTGTTGGTGTTGAGCACCGCGGCGCCGGCGTCGGCGTTGGCGAAGTACGGGTCGCCGCCGTTGAAGCCGTTCCAGCCGATCCACAGGATGCCGGCGCCGACCAAGGTCACCAGCAGACTGTTGGGCGGGAAGCTCTCGCGGTCCTGCTTGAGCCGCGGGCCGACCATCGCCGCGGCGACGAAGCCGGACGATGCGGCGGCGAGATGGATGACGTAGCCGCCCGAGAAGTCGGCCACGCCCATGCTCGCCAGCCAGCCGCCGCCCCACAGGCTGAACGCGCCCACGGTGTAGACGAAGGTCATCCACAGCGGACAGAACAGCACCCAGGCGCGGAAGCTCATGCGACCCAAAACCGAGCCGGCGAGGATGATCACCGTGATCGCGGCGAACACGAACTGGAAGTACATCAACGTCGACATCGGGAACGCCATCGCCGGCATGCCCGACGCGGCGGCCGGTATGGTCGCCTGACCTAAGGTGAAACCGGCCGAAATTGCGAGGCCCGGCGTGCCGAGGAACGGGAACCACTGCGGCCCGAAGGCCATGTTGTAGGCGAACAGGACCCAGACGACGAGAACCGAGGCAAAGGCGTACATCGACATGAAGGCGGAATTGATCGCCCACTTCTTCTTGACGATACCGCCATAGAGCACCACCAGGCCGGGAATGCTTTGCAGGCCGACGAAAGTCGCGGCGGCCAATTGCCACGCGTTATCGCCGGTATCCAACCATTTCGGTGACGGAACGAGCATCGAAGTCCCCCCGTGTTGCGTTGCGAGGCAGGCACGAAACTCTCTCGGGCCGCGGCAAGCCGCGTCCGGGTGACCGCACGGATCACCACCGCTCCGGCAGAGGCAACCCGCATGCCAATGGCGTACCGCCGCCGATTCATCGCGGTCGGCAGACTCTTCGGCCGCAATTGGGTCTCCGACGCGCGTTCGCTGACCATAAAAACGGCAGCCTGCATAGCGATCGGGCAACACCGCACCGCCACCGACGCACGCGGTAGGACGCCCCTGAGTCGTCCGGCCGTGGCCCGTCTCATGCTTTGCACCGTGGCGGGAATTGGCTATGGATCGAAGCCGTCGAAGGAGGGACGAATATGTTCACCGGCCGGCAGATTGGGGCATTTGCCGGGCTGACCTTCGGCCTGGCCGGATGCGCCGGCCTCGCCGCGGCGCAGCCGGCCGCAACCGTGATGCGCTGCACCAATCCAGCCAGCGGCGCAACCTGGCAGATCCGCGTCGACTTCGCGCAACGCACGGTCGACGCCAACGCTGCCCGCATTAGTGACGACACCATCGCCTGGCGCGACGCCAAGGATGGCGCCAATTACACGCTCGATCGCAAGACCGGCAAGCTGACCGTGATCGTCGCCTCCAGCACCGGCGGCTATTTTCTCTATGATCGCTGCGCGCCCGCAAAAGCCGACTGACGCCGTGATCGCGGCGCGGCGGCACAGGCACGGCGATGGCTGAGCGCGTCGCCGGTGTCGAGGCCAGCGTCGGTTTCAGCTCCGAGACCGGGCCGCGTCCGCGCAACGAGGATTTCGCCGGCGTGGTCTTCGGCGCCGAACTGCCGGTGCCGCGCCACGACATCGTCGCGGCGATCGCCGACGGCATCGGCGGCGCCAAAGGCGGTCGCGTCGCCGCCGAAATAGCGGTGCGTGGCTTCCTCGACGGCTTTTGCGACCTGCCCGAAACCATGGAGGTGCGGCACGCGGCGGCGCGGATCGTCGACTCGCTCAACAGCTGGCTGTTTTCGCAGGCGCGTCACGACCCCGAGCTGACGCGCATGGGCTGCACCTTCACCGCCTTGGTGCTGCGCCGCCGCGTCGTCCACGTCCTGCATGTCGGCGACACCCGCGTCTACCGCCTGCGCGGCGACCGGCTGGTCCGCCTCACCGCCGATCACGTGCGCAACGACGGCAGCGGCCATTCGCATATCCTCACCCGCGCGCTCGGCGTCGAGACCGAGGTGCGGCTCGACTACGCCAGCCAGCCGCTAGCCCTGCACGACCGGTTTTTGTTGTGCAGCGACGGCGTGCACGGCGCCTTGAGCGACGACGGCATCGCCGACGCGCTGCGCGAGCGCTCGGCGCCGGGCGATGCGGCGCACGCCCTCGTCACTGCCGCGCTCCAGGCCGGCAGCGGCGACAATTGCACCGCCCTGGTGCTCGACATCGTCCGGCTGCCGACGGCGGATTCCGCCGATATCGGCGCGCCGATTTTGCAGCTGCCGCTCATTCCGGTGCCGGTCACCGGCGAGACCATCGACGGTTTCGTGCTCAAGGCGCTGGTATCCGAGGGCCGCTACAGCCGCCTCTTTGGCGCGATCGACGAGATCGACGGCAGCGAGGTGGTGCTGAAATTTCCCAAGCCGCAGGTCGCCGCGGTGGCAACCTACCGCGCCGCGTTCATCCGCGAGGCCTGGGTCGGCGCGCGCGTCAACAGCCCGTGGGTCGGCCGCGTCATCGAACTGCCGCCCGGCCGGCAGACCTGTCTCTACACCGTCATGCCGCTTTACCATGGCGAGTTGTTGGAGACACGCCTGGCGCGCGCGCCGGCGCTTGGCCTCGAAGAAGGCCGCGCGATCGCTGTTAAGCTGGCGCAGGGTGTTGCAGCGCTGCACCGCGCCGGCATCATCCATCGCGACATCAAGCCGGACAATGTGATCCTTGAAGCCGGCGGCGCGCTCAAGCTGATCGATCTCGGCGTCGTGCGCATTCCGGGCTTGGAGGATTTTCCGCCTGCGGACATTCCCGGCACCGCCGCCTACATGGCGCCCGAGATGTTCGCCGGCGAAGCCGGCAATGTCGCCACCGACATTTATTCGCTCGGCGTCACGTTGTTCCGCGCCTTCACCGGTGAATTCCCCTATGGCAACGCCGACGCGATCAGCCCGCCGCGCCGCGATCGGCCGAAGGAACTGACCGCGCTGCGGTTGGATCTGCCGGCGTGGCTGCAGGCGGCGCTCGGCCGCGCCATCGCCCGCGATCCTGCCGAGCGTTTTCGCGATATGAGCGAATTCGCCGGTGAGATGGAAGCCGGTCCGGCGCGGCTGGTGACACCGGCACGACGGCCGCAAACCCTGCTCGAGCGCGCGCCGGTGCGGTTCTGGCAAGGCGTTGCCGTCATCCTCGGCTTGGCGTTGCTGGCTGCTTTGGCCCTGCGCTAGGCGTCAGTACGGACAGCGAAAAACTAGCGATCCGTCTTCATCTCCCGTTTCGCGAGGGCAACCTTCTTGACTGCGTGCTTGAACGCTTCGCTGTCTGCCTCGTCGGCTTGCGCTTCGCGCGCCGATTCGACGAAGCGTTGCGATTCCGCTGGATCGTCGGACTTGGGATTAGGTTTACGTCCCATAGCCCAACTAACCACCTTAGCCCGCTTTAGAGACGGGTTGATGCTTGTGAACCAAGCGGTTTCCGTCCCATAGCTCGAAACCGTCATAGGGATCGTGGATGCGGCTTTCCTGGCGCTCATAAAATAACTTAATGGCGCACTGGACGGCCTCAGCGTCGGTAACGGCGTCAACGACTTCAACGCCCTTAA
>JAGXBG010000010.1 GCA_018971215.1 Alphaproteobacteria bacterium | reverse complement strand
GGCGATGGTGAAACCCTTCCATTCGCCTTCGAGCCAGTCGGCCTTGTTGGGCCGATAGCTCTTGGCCGCTTCGAATGCGCTTTCGAGCCGCGTCAGGAACGACCGCTCGATCGCGTCGGCGTCCGCCGCGCCGAGCAATCCTTCGTCGATCAGGCGCTGGCGGTAGATTTCGCGCGTCGTCGGATGCGCCGCGATCGTCCGGTACATCAGCGGCTGCGTGAACGCCGGCTCATCGGTCTCGTTATGACCGTGCCGGCGATAGCAGAACATGTCGACCACCACGTCCTTTTTGAAGCGGTGGCGGAATTCGGTGGCGATGCGCGCGACATGCACCACGGCTTCAGGATCGTCGCCGTTGACGTGGAAGATCGGCGCCTGGATGGTCTTGGCGACGTCGGACGGATAAGGACCCGACCGCGCCTGCGCCGGACTGGTGGTGAAGCCGATCTGGTTGTTGACGATGAAGTGGATCGTGCCGCCGCTGCGATAGCCCTTGAGCTCGCTGAGTTCGAGCGTCTCGGCGACCAGCCCCTGGCCGGCGAACGCGGCGTCGCCGTGCATCAGCAAGCCGACGACTTCGTCGCGCGATTGATCGGCGCGCTGGCGCTGCTTGGCGCGGACCTTGCCGAGCGTCACCGGATTGACCGCCTCGAGATGCGACGGATTGGCGGTCAGCGACAGGTGCACGACATTGCCGTCGAATTCGCGGTCCGACGACGTGCCGAGATGGTATTTGACGTCGCCCGAGCCTTGCACGTCCTCGGGATTGGCCGAGTTGCCCTGGAATTCCGAGAACAAGGCGGCGTAGGGCTTGCCCATCATGTTGGTGAGCACGTTGAGCCGGCCGCGATGCGGCATGCCAATCACGAGTTCTTTCATGCCGAGCTGGCCGCCGCGCTTGAGAACCTGCTCGAGCGCGGGAATCAGCGCTTCGGCGCCCTCGATGCCGAACCGCTTGGTTCCGGTGTAGCGCTTGTCGAGGAACCGCTCCAGGAACTCGGCCTCGACCAAGCGCTCGTAGATCGTGCGCTTGCCGCGCTCGGTGAACTCCGTCTGGTTGCGCGGCACCTCGATGCGCGCCTGGATCCACTGACGCTGTTCGAGCTCCTGAATGTGCATGTATTCGATGCCGACATGGCCGCTATAGGTCGCCCGCAGCGCGACGAGGAGCTCGCGGATCGTCGCCGTTTCGAAACCGAGCATGTTGTTGACGAAGATCGGCCGGTCGTAGTCCGCCTCGGTGAAACCGAAGGTCGCCGGATCGAGGTCGGGATGATGGGTACGGCGATCGAGACCGAGCGGATCGAGCTCGGCGATCAGGTGTCCGCGCACGCGATAGCTGCGGATGAAATTCATTGCGCGGATCGAATCGAGCGCCGCCTGATGCACGTCGGCCGGCAGCGCCGCAACCGTTGCCGGCACGGCGACTTCCGGCAGATGGCCGTTGCCCAGCATCGCCGGGCGTTTCTCGCCCCAACCCGGACCTTCCATCTCCTTCAGGAAGGCCCTGGGCTCCTCGCCAAGTTCGGCGAAGAACCCCTGCCAGCTCGGATCCACCGACTGGGGATCGGCCAGATAGCGTCCGTAGAGCTCGGCGATGAACGCGGCGTTCTGCCCGGTCAGGAAAGTATCGTCGGTAAGCGTTGGCATGGTCCTCAGCGCAATCCGGCGGGCTTCGGGTGGAGACATCGGGCGGCCCGCACCAGCATTAGCGGCTCAAACCTTAAATAAGATGACGGACGAACGAACCCCAGCGTTGCGCCTTTCATGGCTGCCATGAGCCGGTTGCGCGAAAATCCGCATGCCGTTGCAAGGCTTTAGACCTAGGCTTTGGCCTCCGCCAGGAGCTTCTTGGTGGCCTCGAGCAGCGCCGTGACGGCGCCGACCGATTTGTCGAACGCCGCTTTCTCGTCGGCGTTGAGCGCAATCTCGACGACGCGCTCGACGCCCTTGGCGCCAAGCACCACCGGCACGCCGACATAGAGACCTTTGACGCCGTAAGGACCGTCGAGCCACGCGGCGCAGGGCAGCACGCGCTTCTTGTCGCGCAGATACGATTCCGCCATGGCGATCGCCGACGCCGCCGGCGCATAAAAAGCCGAGCCGGTTTTCAGCAGGTTGACGATCTCGCCGCCGCCGTCGCGCGTGCGCTGGACGATCTTGTCGATGCGCTCCTGCGTCGTCCAACCCATCTTGACCAGGTCCGGCAGCGGAATGCCGGCGACCGCCGAATAACGCGCCAGCGGCACCATGCTGTCGCCATGGCCGCCGAGGACGAAGGCGCTGACGTCTTCGACCGACACCTTGAATTCGTCGGCGAGGAAATAACGGAAGCGCGCGCTGTCGAGCACGCCGGCCATACCGACGACCTTGTGGTACGGCAGGCCGCAGGCCTCGCGCAGCACCCAAACCATGACATCGAGCGGATTGGTGATGCAGATGACGAAGGCGTTTGGCGCGTGCGCTTTGATCGCGGCGCCGACCTGGCGCATCACTTTGGCGTTGATGCCGATCAGATCGTCGCGGCTCATGCCCGGCTTGCGCGGCACGCCGGCGGTGACGATCACCACGTCGGCACCGGCGATCGCGGCATAGTCGTTGCTGCCGGCGTATTTGGCGTCGAAGCCTTCGACCGGCGTCGCTTCGACCAGATCGAGCGCCTTGCCTTGCGGCACGCCTTCGACGATGTCGCAGAGGACGACGTCGCCGAGCTGCTTCAGCCCGGCAAGCAGGGCGAGCGTACCGCCGATCTGGCCGGCTCCGACCAGCGCGATCTTGTTGCGTGCCATCGATGACCTCTTTTTTGGCAGTGCGGGCCGCGCGGAGAGCGCAGAACGCCGCGGGTTTAGCGCGATTTGGCGCCTGCGGCAAGGGGACGACGGTTACAACGGATTAACCCGGGATGGCGCCGATATATTCCGGGCTTTGCATCTCGTGCAGGCGCGAAACCGTGCGCTGGAATTCGAACGCGCCGTCGCCCGCGGTATAGAGCTGGTCCGGTGGCACCGCGGCGGATATCACGATACGGCCATGCGCGTCGTAAAGCGTGTCGATGAAAGTGTTGAAGCGCTTGGCCTCGTCGCGGCGGGACGGACCCATGCGCGGCACGCCATCGATGACAAATGTGTGATAGCGCCGGCACAGTTCGAGATAATCTGCCGGGCCGAGCGTGCTGCCGCATAAATCGGCAAAGCCGAACCACGCGACGCGACGCGACGCGCGCGGCACGACAAGCGTGTGGCCCAGCACGGTGAGAGTCTGCGGCTGGGCCGAGGCGTTGTCGGTCAAGACCGTAAAGGCGCGTTCGAGCGCTCGGTAGGCGCGGTCGTCGGCTGGCGTGAAATAAGTCTGCCGGCCGATCAGGCGTGCCATCCGGTAGTCGTGTGCACCGTCGAGCGTGACGACGTCGAGCCGGCGCTCGATCAGCGCGATGAACGGCAGGAAGCGCTCGCGCTGCAATCCGCCGTCGTAAAGTTCGTTCGGCGCGCGGTTCGATGTCGCGACGATGACGACGCCAAGATCGAGCAGCGCCTCGAACAACCGGCCGAGGATCATCGCATCGGCGATGTCGGTGACGTGAAATTCGTCGAAGCAGAGTAGAACCGAATCCTTGGCGAACGCCGCAGCCACCTGCCGGATCGGATCGTCCGTAGCCGTCGGGAGCGCATGGATGCGGTCGTGCACTTCCACCATGAAAGCGTAGAAATGCGTGCGCCGTTTCGAACCTAGGCTGACCGCGCTGAAAAACATGTCCATCAGCATGGTCTTGCCGCGGCCGACGCCGCCGTAAAGATAGATGCCTTTCGGCGGCGCCCTGCGCGGCCCGACCAGCCCCAGCCGTGCGCGCCAGCCGCGCCGGAGATTGACCGAGCGATCGTCGACCAACGCCGACCACAGCGCCTCGAGTTTTTCCGCGGCGCGCTCCTGCGCGGCATCGAACACCAGTTGGCCCGCGGCGACGCGCGCGCGATAGCGCGCAAGCGGACCGGGCATCTGGGAATTCGGCTGTGCGGCTGACGGCGGGCCGGAGGACTGCATCGACGGCGCAGTCATAACCAAAATTGCGGCGCGATTACATAGTCTCGTCTACGATGGAAGCACAGTTGGCATGCCACCGTGGAAAGGAAACAGCCCATGGACGAAGATCGCTTCAACATGGAAGTGCGCAAGTTCCTCAAGGTCGTCGGCGTCACGTCGCAACGCGAGATCGAGAACGCGGTGCGTGCGGCGATCAGTTCGGGAGCGCTCAAGACCAGCGGCAAGATCGCGGCCACGATGACGCTGCGCATACCCGAAATCGGACTCGATCACGTGATCGACAGTTCGATCGAGTTTTAGCCGGCACGTCAGAGGCGTTCGACCATCCGTTTCTTGATCTCGCCGATGGCCTGCGCCGGGTTGAGACTCTTGGGGCAGGTGCGCGTGCAGTTCATGATCGTGTGGCAGCGATAGAGTTTGAACGGATCCTCGAACTGATCGAGCCGTTCGTCGGTCTTCGTGTCGCGGCTGTCGGCAAGCCAGCGTTCGGCCTGCAGCAACACTGCTGGACCGAGATATTTGTCCGGATTCCACCAATGACTCGGACACGCGGTGGTGCAGCAGAAACACAGGATGCATTCCCACAAACCGTCAAGCTTGGCGCGCTCCTCGATCGATTGCAGCCGCTCGCTGTCGGCCGGCGGCGGCGTATCGTTCTTGAGCCACGGCTGGATCGACTTGTACTGCTCGAACATGGCGCTGATATCCGGCACGAGGTCCTTGATCACCGGCAGGTGGGGCAACGGATAGATTTCGACGTCGCCCTTCACGTCGGCGATGTATTTGAGGCAGGCCAGCGTGTTGGTGCCGTCGATGTTCATTGCACACGAGCCGCAGACGCCTTCGCGGCACGACCGGCGGAACGTCACCGTGGTATCGATCTCGTTCTTGATCTTGATCAGCGCGTCGAGAACCATCGGCGCAGTCTGATCGAGATCGATGTCGTAGCTGTCCATCCGCGGATTGCCGCCGGCTTCGGGATCCCAGCGATAGATGCGGAAGGTCTTTACCCGCTTGGCGCCGGACAGCGCCGGATGGTGATGGCCTTCGACCACCTTGGAATTCTTGGGCAGGAAGAAATCGGCCATGGCAGTTCCTAGTAAACGCGTTCCTTGGGCGGAAAGGGCTGGACGTCGTTCGACAGCGTGAAATTGTGCACCGGCCGGTAGCCGAGCTCGACTTGCCCGCCGCCGTTCATCCACGCCAGCGTATGCTTCATCCAGTTCTGGTCGTCGCGCTTGGGAAAATCCTCGCGCGCGTGCGCGCCGCGACTTTCGGTCCGCGCACGCGCGCCGTGCAGCGCCACTGTCGCCTGCGCCAATAGATTGTCGAGTTCGAGCGCCTCGACCACATCGCTGTTCCAGATCATCGAGCGATCGGACACGCTCAAATCGCCGGCCGATGACGCGACCTGCGCCATTTTGCGCACGCCCTGTTCGAGCAACTCGGCAGTGCGGAAGACGGCGCAATGGTCTTGCATGATCCGCTGCATCGCCAGGCGGATTTCGCCGGTCTTGGTCTTGCCTTTGGCATGCCGGACACGATCGAGCCGCGACAACGCGCGGTCGTCGGCCGACGCGGGCAACGGCTTTTGCGCCGCACCCGATTTGACGATTTCCCGAGCGCGCAGAGCCGCGGCGCGGCCGAAAACGACGAGATCGAGCAACGAATTGGTGCCGAGCCGGTTGGCACCATGCACCGAGACGCAGGCAGCCTCGCCGATCGCCATCAAGCCGGGCGTGACGCGGTCCGGATCGTCGGGCGTCGGCGCCAGCGCTTCGGCGCGCAGATTGGTCGGAATCCCGCCCATGTTGTAGTGCACCGTCGGCAGCACCGGGATCGGCTCGCGTGTCACATCGACGCCGGCAAAGATGCGCGACGTCTCGGCGATGCCGGGCAGCCGCAAACGGATCACCGCCGGATCGAGATGCTCGATATGCAGATGGATGTAATCCTTCTTGGGACCGCAGCCGCGGCCTTCGCGGATCTCGATGGTCATGGCGCGACTCACCACATCGCGCGAGGCGAGATCCTTGGCGTGCGGTGCATAGCGCTCCATGAAGCGCTCGCCTTCGGCATTGGTGAGATAGCCGCCTTCGCCGCGCACGCCTTCGGTGATGAGACAACCGGCGCCGTAGATGCCGGTCGGGTGGAACTGGATGAATTCCATATCCTGCAATGGCAAGCCGGCACGCAGCACCATGGCGTTGCCGTCGCCGGTGCAGATATGCGCCGAAGTGCAGGAGAAATAGGTCCGGCCGTAGCCGCCGGTCGCCATCACCACGATCTGCGCCCGGAAGCGATGGATCGAGCCGTCCTCGAGGCACCAGGCGACGACGCCGCGGCAGACGCCGCCGTCCATCAGCAGGTCGAGCACGAAATACTCGATGAAGAATTCGGCATCGTGCTTGAGGCATTGCTGATAGAGCGTGTGCAGGATGGCGTGGCCGGTGCGATCGGCCGCCGAAGCCGAGCGATGCGCCGGATTCTTGCCGTACTGAACGGTGTGACCGCCGAAGGGCCGTTGATAAATCTTGCCCTCGGGCGTGCGCGAAAACGGCACTCCCATGTGCTCGAGCTCGATGACGGCGGGAACTGCCTCGCGGCACATATATTCAATCGCGTCCTGGTCGCCGAGCCAGTCGCCGCCTTTGACGGTGTCGTACATGTGCCAGCGCCAATCGTCCTCGCCCATATTGCCGAGCGCGGCGCCGATACCGCCCTGCGCCGCCACGGTATGGCTGCGCGTCGGATAGACCTTGGTGATGCAGGCGGTCTTGAGGCCGGCGGCGCTCATGCCAAGGCTCGCGCGCAAGCCGGCGCCGCCCGCACCAATCACGATGACGTCGTAGACATGTTCGGTGACGGGATAAGCTGCCGACACGATCACAATCCGAAGGCAAGCGTGGCGACAGCCGCGAGCGCGATCAGCGCCAACGCCCAGCACGCCACGCGATTGGCCGCCAATGCCGCCGCCAGCCGCGCGGGCGTGTGGACGTAATCCTCGAGCACGACGCGCACACCGAGCGCCAGATGAAAGAACGCCACTGCAACCAGTGCCGCCGCCAGCGCCGCCGGGACCGGTTGGCCGAGCCAGGTTTGGATTTGCGCGCGATCGGCGCCGAGATGCGCGAGCAGCGATTCAACCAGCCATAGCGCCAGCAGAATCAGCGCCACCGCGCTGACACGTTGCGCCCGCCAGTGGCGTATGGCAGTAGCGCCGTTCACGGCGACCCCCAGGCATAGAGGCCGCCGCCGAAAGCGAACAACGTCAGCAGCACGCTGACCGCCACCACGGTCCAACCGGTGCGGTAGGTCGTCGGAAGATCGAAGCCGAAGCCGATATCCCACAGCAGATGCCGGACGCCGTTGAGCAGGTGATAGAACAGCGAAAACGTCCAGCCGAGGAGGAACAGCTTACCGAGCCACGATCCCCAAAAAGCCTGTGCTGCGCGAAAGCAGGCGTCGCTCCAAGCCGCGCCCGACAGCCACCAGACAAAGAAAATCGCGCCAACGCCGAGCGCCAAGCCGGTGCCGCGATGCGCGATCGACAGCACCGAGGTCAGTTGCGGCTTGTAGATCTGCAAATGGGGTGAAAGCGGCCGCTCGGCGGGAGTCATTGGCACACGAACCTTGCGCTTTCGCACGTGCGAAGAGGGTTTGGTTTAGCCCTCCCCCTCCTTCGCGTCAACGCTAGGTCGCACACCGCACGCTTGCAGACGGTGAATGTGACGCGCGAACTCAGCTCGCGGTATGTGGCATGCCAATGACAGCGGCCAATGCCAGGATCCGTTCGGCATCGGCGACGTGCAGCCGCTCGATCAGATGTCCGTCGAGCACCGCCATGCCCTTGCCTTGGGCCTTAGCTTCGTCGAACGCGGCGATCACACGGCGGGCATGCGCGATCGCGGCCGCGTCGGGCGCGAAAATCCGGTTGGCGTCGGCAATCGTGCTCGGATGGATCAGGGTCTTGCCGTCGAAACCGAGCATGCGGCCTTGGCGACAGGAGCGAACGAAGCCGTCAGTGTCGGTGATGTCGAAATGGACCCCATCGAGCACCGCCAAGCCGTAGGCGCGCGCGGCGAGGATGCAGAGGCCGAGCGCAGTCGTCATCGGCTCGCGTAGCGGCGTCTCCTCGGCATGGATCTCTTTCGACAAATCGGCCGTGCCCATGACGAAGGCCTTGAGTCGCGGCGTAGCGGCGGCGATCGCCTCGGCATGCAGCACGGCGCGCGCCGTCTCGATCATGCACCAGATGCCGAGATCGAGCGGCGCGCCGGCTGAAATCAGGCTTGCTTCCGCCTTGCGCGGCTCGGCTTCGCTTTCGACCTTGGGCAGCAGGATTGCGTCGAGCTTCATCTGCGCCGCCGCGCGCAGATCGTCTTCGGCCCATTCGGTGTTGAGCGCGTTGATCCGCAGGATCAGCTCGCGCCGCCCATAGCCGCCTTGCGCAACCGCCGCGGCAATCGCGGCGCGCGCCTTGGCCTTGACGTCCGGCGCAACTGAATCTTCGAGATCGAAGATCAGCGCATCGGCGTCGAGGCCGCGTGCTTTGTCCAGCGCGCGCGCGTTGATACCCGGAACGAACAGAACGCTGCGGCGCGGACGCATCCGCTAGTCGGCGCGCGCCGGCTCTTTGGCCGCCGATTTCTTGAGGTGATCGCGCACCAGCAGCTCGGCGATCTGGACGGCGTTGAGCGCCGCGCCCTTGCGCAGATTGTCGCTCACCACCCACAGATTCAGGCCGTGCGGCACGGTCGGATCGCGGCGGATGCGGCTGACGTAAACCGCGTCTTCGCCGGCGGCTTCGATCTGCGTCACGTAGCCCTCCTCGGCACGGTGATCCACGACGATCACGCCGGGTGCCCGCTTGAGGGCTTCGCGCGCGGTCTCCTCATCGAGCGGGGATTCGAACTCGACGTTCACTGCCTCGGCGTGGCTGATGAAAACCGGAACGCGCACGCAAGTCGCGGTCACGGCGATGTTCGGATCGAGAATCTTGCGCGTCTCGACGTCCATCTTCCACTCTTCCTTGGTCTGGCCGCCGTCGAGGAAGACGTCGATGTGCGGAATCGAGTTGAACGCGATCTGCTTGGCGAAGCGCTCGCGCTTGATCGGATCGTTGACGTAGACCGAGCGGGTTTGCGTGAACAGCTCGTCCATCGCGTCGCGGCCGGCGCCCGACACCGACTGATAGGTGGCGACGACGATGCGCTTGATCCGCGCCAGATCGTGCAACGGCTTCAGCGCGACCACCATCTGGATGGTCGAGCAATTCGGATTGGCGATGATGTTGCGCTTCTTGTACTGCGCAATCGCGTCCGGATTGACCTCGGGCACGACCAGCGGCACGTCCTTGTCCATGCGGAACTGCGACGTGTTGTCGATGACGACGCAGCCTGCCTTGCCGGCGCGCGGCGCATGCACGGCGGACACCTTGGCACCAGGCGAGAACAGCGCGATGTCGACGCCGGCGAAATCGAACGTGTCGAGGCTTTCGACCTTGAGCACCTTGTCGTCGCCGAACGATACCTCGGCGCCGATCGAGCGCGTCGAGGCGACCGCATGAACCTTGTCGGCGGGGAAGTTGCGCTCGCTGAGAATGCTCAGCATCTCGCGTCCGACATTGCCGGTGGCGCCGACCACCGCGACCCGATAACCCATTGAACGCTCCTGCAGAAACCGCCGTTGACTTAAGCCGCTTCGGGCCCGATGACAAGCCCGGCGTGGCCGCAAATCGCCCGCCGATCAGGCGTTTTCAGGCCCTTTGGGCGCGCGCGAAACGACAGTGCCCAATTTTGCTGCACTGCGGTAGAATAGCGCAACTGCCACCCCCCGTGGAGTTCGTATGAGCGTTGCGGCCCCCGACAGCAAGAAGCGCACCCCGGCCGAGCTTGCGCGGCGCAAGAGTGGCGCACCCATCGTCGCGCTGACCGCCTATAGCGCCGCGATGGCGCGGACGCTCGATCCGATTGCCGACCTGCTGCTGGTCGGCGACTCCCTCGGCATGGTGGTTTACGGCTTCGACAGCACGCTGCCGGTGACGCTCGAGATGATGATCGCGCACGGCGCGGCGGCGGTGCGCGGCGCGACGCGCGCTTGCGTCATCGTCGACATGCCCTTTGGCACCTATCAGGAAAGTCCGGCACAAGCGTTCAAGAACGCGGCCCGCATCATGGCGGAGACCGGCTGCGCCGGCATCAAGATCGAGGGCGGCGAAGCCATGGCCGACACCGTGCGCTTCCTGGTCGAGCGCGGCATTCCGGTGCTCGGCCACATCGGCCTGCAGCCGCAATCGGTCAACGTCATCGGTGGCTTCCGCGCCCAGGGGCGCAACGAAGCCGAAGCCGACCGCGTCATGGCCGACGCCCGCGCCATCGCCAAGGCCGGCGCTTTCGCCATCGTCATCGAGGGCACCAACGAGCCGGTGGCGCGCCGCGTCACCGAGGCGATACCCGTCCCAACCATCGGCATCGGCGCTTCGCCCGCTTGCGACGGCCAGATCCTGGTTACGGAAGATTTGGTCGGCCTGTCGGATGGGCACAAGCCGCGCTTCGTCAAACGCTACGCCGAGTTGAACCAGGCGGTCGCGGCCGCCGCCGCGGCCTACGCCGAGGACGTGCGCACGCGCGCCTTCCCAGGCCCTGAGCATTGCTACGGTCCGAGCACGATCGAGCGCAGCCCCAAACCGACTGCGTCGCAGCGGCGCTAGGCGTTCAGCCGCCGGGCGCGTAGCCCTTCGAGATCATGCACTGGGATATGATATTGGACGACTGCGTCTGATCGCGCGCGGCATAGGTCTGCTGCACGGTGAACAGCGCGCCGGTGTCCTGCCAGTCCTTGCTGCGCGCAGCGAGGATGTCCTGATTGATGTTCGAATCGCGTTGCGTCGCAACCGAAGCGAGGCTGTTGCAATCCGACAGGTCCTCGGCGACCAGGGTTGGCGTCGCGCCGTCCTTGGTCCAGGTCGGGCCGGCGCAGCCGAACAGGACGAGGGCAACAACGAGGCCGGCGAACCGTTTCATGCGTGCGTCTACCCCCGTAAACGGACAGAATCCTACCCTCAAAACCGGCCGGATTGATAGTCGGCAATCGCCTGCCGAATCTGGTCGGGCGTGTTCATGACGAACGGACCGTAACGCGCCACCGGCTCGTTGAGCGGCTTGCCGGCAGCGAGCAACACGCGCCCCGGACCACCCGCGAGTCGAACAACGTCGCCGGCACCGAGAACCGCGATCTGACCGCGCGCAACCGACGTGCCGGCTGCGCCGAATACCGCTGCGCCGTCGAAGACGTAGGCGAAGCCGTTATGGGTTGTCGGCACCGGCACCAGCACCTCGCCCGTGCCGGTCAGCGTCACGTCGAGCAGCAAAGGTTCGGTCACGATGTCGGCGACCGGACCTTTCACGCCGTTGAAAGCGCCCGCGAGCACGCGAACTTTGCCGCCGCCGGGCAACCCGGTCTCGGGAATGCGACTAGGTTCGATGTCCTGATAGCGCGGCGGCATCATCTTGTCTTTCGCCGGCAGATTCACCCAGAGCTGGAATCCCCACATCAGCCCGTCTTGCTGCTCCGGCATCTCGGAGTGGACGATGCCGCGGCCGGCGGTCATCCACTGCACACTGCCGGGTGTGAGCAGGCCGTGATTGCCCTTGTTGTCGCCATGGCGCATGTGCCCGGCGAGGACATAAGTCACGGTCTCGAAGCCGCGATGCGGATGCTCGGGAAAGCCGCCGATATAGTCGGCGCCGTCGGCCGAACGGATCTCGTCGAGCAGCAGGAACGGATCGAGCGAATCCAACGCCGGGCTGCCGATCACCCGCGTCAGTTTCACGCCGGCGCCATCGTTCGCCGGAATGCCGCGGACCAGTTTGGCCACTGGCCGGATCGTCGCCACCGTATCGCGCATTGGGAAGCCCTCCTGGCCCGGTGACATGGGCATGCCGGGCGGCGTTTGCAACCGCGCCAACGCATGGCAGTCATCCGGCGCGGCGGGCACCGATGGCTTCGAGAATGCGGCGCCGTCCGTCGTCGTCGAGCGTCGGCCAGGCCGCGATTTCCGCCAGCGTCCGCCAACAGCCCCGACACAGGCCGGTGCGCGGATCGACTGCGCAGAGCCGGACGCAGGGCGACGCGACCGCGTCGCTCACGACGATTTGGCCGGCTCGATCAGACCCGCGAGCGTGGTCTTGAACAGGCCGGTTTTGTAGTCCGGAAAGGCGAAAAGCCAGCCGTGGACCTTGGCATTGATCGCCTGCGCCTTGGCAGCGGCCGCGCCAGAGCCGGTAGCCGCGATCCGCACCCAACTGGTCTTGTCCCGGTCGGCGATATCGAGCGTCACCGTCAGACCGTCAAACGTCGTAAAGCGCGCGTGGGCGATGCCGCTCTGCGGCAACGCGAACGCCGTTGCCGGCTGGACGTCGGCGAGCTCGAGCGACGCCAAGGCGCCTGCCGGCTCGGCGAGCGGATTGCCGTCCTTGAGCTTCTTGCCTTTCGGCGTCGGCGTGGCGAGGCGGAACTTGTCGCCGGCCGCGGCGCGTACGATGGCGACGGCTTCGCCGTTGGCAGCGACGAAGACGGCCTCCTTGACCGTCGCCGCTGGCACGTCGAACAGCGTCTTGTCGAGCCAGACGCCATTGTCGCCGGCGAGATCGAGCGAGCCGCGCGCGAGCCAGCTCTGGACGTCACCCGGCCTGCGCAGATAGAGCCCGTCGTCGCCGCCGCCGAGCTCGTCGTACTTGCTCTTGCCGGCGATGATGTCGGCCAGCAGCTTGCCCTCGGTGTCGGCGACCGTGATGAGCGTCGATTTGGAATCCGGCTTGCCGGCATCCTCGACGCCGAGACGCGCATAAAGCGTCGGCTCGCGCGTCTTCGGCTCGACATAGCGCAACTCCGCAAGGCCCAGCAGCAAGTGGCGCACGCGCGTCGCATCGGCCGGCCAGCCGCCCTTCTCTTCGACCCGCCAATCGTTGGCCGCGCGCGTCAACGTCACCTTCTGCGTGCCGCGGACCATCGTAACCCGGTCCACCGATTGCAGCCGCTGGCCGAGATCCGGCAGGACGAGCGTGCCGACGAGCGGATCGTTCTGTGCGGTCGAGCCGCCGACGCTCGACACCACCGCCAGCGCCACGGCCAACGCGGCAACCGCGAGCAAAATCAGCAAGTGACGCTGTCGCATGCTGCCCTCTTCGCCTCAGCCGGTTTCCGCTCGACGCTGCCGGCGCCGCAACCGCACGCTGCCGATTGCCAGCGCGGCAAACGCGACCAGAATCGGAATGAACGCAATGTCAAAGAATTCGACCCAGTTCTGCAGCCGGTCGATATCCTCGCGTTCGGCGAGTTGCACCTGCCGCAATTGCCGGCGCGTCGTCAACAGCTGGGCGCGGAAGTTCTCGATCGCCTGATTCTGCGCGGCGTCGACGGCGCCCGCCTGGTGGGTGCCCTTGTCGCGCAGGTCCTTGAGCTTCTGCTCGGTGTCCTTGAGTTTGTCTTCGAGTCCTTTTTCGCTCGCCTGGTAGCGCTCATCGGCTGCGCGCTGGATGGCCTGCACGAGCGTGAACGGCCGCACCGCGGTGCCGCGGCTGCGCAGACCGATGAGATCGGCGCCGCCGGCGAGAACGTCGATCGCGTCGGTGACGAAATCGCCGTTATTGGCGGACGGTACGGCGACCCGCTGACCGAAGAAATTCTGTACCTGCACCCAGAAGCGGTCGTCGAGGATGTCCGTGTCGGCGACCGCGACGACGTCGATCGGTTTGGCCGCGGTTTTGATCTGCGCCGGCGGCGGCGCGTCGTCCTTCTTGTCCGTCGCGGCGACCTTGCTTTGGTCGCTGCCTTTCGGCGGACCGTCCGGGAAGGCGGTCGCGGCTGGACCGGTGATCTGGGCGGCGATGACCAGCTTCTTGCCGCCGGGTTTGAATGCCGCGAGGAGCGCGGCCGGATCGGGCGTCTGGAATTTATCGGCCGGAATTTCCATCGAATCCGTCGAGGTGGAGATCAGCGGCGCGAACGTGGTTTTGGCACCCGGCAGCGGCTCAAGCACGCCCGGCGTCGCGACGTTGATCTGCGACAGATCGGCGGTGATCGGATTGTCGCGGCTGAGGCCGTCGGCCTTGAGCGTTAGCCAGCCGACATAGTCGACAGGCTGGACATTCGTCTCGCTGCCGGCATTGACGCGCTCGGCGTTGGCGCGATCGGCCGCCACCATCTTCGGCACCAGGCGCAAACCCCACGCAGCGAACAGCTTGTCGAGATTGCTGTCGTTCGGCATGCCGGGGGGATTGAGCTGACTCGGATGCAGCCGTTGGGTTTCGGAATCCGGATCGACGAAGACCAGCGCGCGGCCGCCCTTCAGGACAAACTGATCGATCGCGTAGAGCGTCTTGTCCGACAGCTTCTGCGGATGCACCAGCATCAGCACGTCGACGTTGCTCGGAACCGCGGCGAAGTCGGTGCCGAGCGTCTGGACGTCGTAGAGTTGTTGCATCTGCTCAAGCACGACATAAGGCACCAGCGGGCGCCCCTGCATCGCCGCCATCACGTCGCCTTCGAGCGGCAGCTGCGTCGCCAGACCGACGACCGTCTTGTGCGGATTGGCGAGACCAGCGATCAGCTTGGTCAAATCGTATTCGAGGAAACGTTCGCGATCGGTCTGGAAGAAGGGAATGATCGCCTGATCGTCCGTCGAATTCGTTCCGGCGAGGCCGAAATAGACCTGCGCGCCGCTTTGATCGAGCGGCACGCCCTGGAGGCCGAAGGCGACGGCGCGATCCTCGACCGGCGAAAACGGCTGCGGGTCGAGCATTTGCAGCACGATCTTGCCTTTGGCCACGGCGGCGTATTCCTGCAACATCTCACGCACGCGATCGGCAAAGACGCCGTAGGACGGAACTTCGCGGCCGAGCTGCGGCGAGTAATAGAACCGCAGCGTAACCGGCTCGCTGATCTTGGCGAGCGTGGCGCGTGTCGCCGGCGACAGGGTATAGAGGCCCTCTTGCGTCAGATCGACCCGCAGATCGGCCAGCCAATTGCCGGCGACGACGTTGACCGCGACGAACAGAACGACCGCCGCGGCAAGCGACGCGAGCGCAACGATGCGACGAGACATGTGAAGGTTCATCGCCCCGTCAATCCGCTTTTTTCAGCTCGACGATCACGGCGTTGGCGTAAAGGAACAAGGCGATCACCGAAACGAAGAACACCGCGTCGGGCACCTCGATCACGCCGCGCATGATCGCGTTGAAATGGGTCAGGAAGCTGAGCGACGCGACGACGTTGATCAGCGCCGTTGGCGCCCACGGCGTCAGGAAGCCGAGCACGATCGGCGAGCCGCTCACCGTGAAGATGAAACAGGCGGCGGCGGTGACGACGAAGGCGATGACCTGATTCTTTGTGAGTGCCGAAAGCGCCGCACCGATCGACAGGAAGGCTCCGGCCATCAGCAAGCTGCCGATGTAACTCGCCAGGATGACGCCGTTATCGGGTTGGCCGAGGACGTTGACGGTAATCCAGAACGGAAAGGTGAGCGCCAGCGCGATCGCGGCGAAGGCCCAGGCCGCGAGAAATTTGCCGAAGACAGCGGAGCCAATCGAGACCGGCAAGGTCAGGAATAGCTCGATCGTGCCGCTCTTGCGCTCCTCGGCCCAGAGCCGCATC
Organism: Alphaproteobacteria bacterium; assembly: GCA_018971215.1. Lineage (GTDB taxonomy): Bacteria > Pseudomonadota > Alphaproteobacteria > ATCC43930 > CGMCC-115725 > REEB95. Next base: position 14,115 of record JAGXBG010000010.1, on the reverse strand, counting down.
GCCAGCGCCGGAATCAGCACGAGATAGAGCCACGGATGGTAGTTGAAGAACGGCAGCAGGTCGGCCTGGCCGCGATCGAAGAAATTGCCGACGAAGAAGGTCAGCGCTCCCGCCATCGCCAGGAAGATAACGATGAATACGTAAGCGAGCGGCGTCGTGAAATAGCTCGCCAGTTCACGCCGGAAGATGACCCAGGTGGAATGCACGCGCGCCTCAGGCGGTAATGGTGCGGAAGACTTCGTCAAGCCGGCCGCGCTCGACGCTCAGGCCGCGGACCGCCCACCCCGCCGTGCGCACCAGGTCGGTCACTTCGCCGACGATCGCCTGGCCGCCGCGCGGCAGGACGAGGAGCGCCCGGTCGCCGGCTTCGTCGATCCGTTCGACCGCGGCCACGCCGGGCAGCCGGCGCAGCGCGGTTTCGGCCTCGTCGTGGCCGGCTGCGAGACTGACCCGGACGGCGTTGTGAAGACGCGAGCGCGCGGCCAGCTCAACCGGTGTGGCGTCCGCCAGCAGCCGGCCGGCGGCAATGACGATCGCGCGCGAACAGACCGCGTCGACCTCTTCGAGCAGATGCGTCGAGATCACGATCGCCTTTTCTGGTGCGAGCGCCCGGATGAGAGTGCGGACTTCGTGCTTCTGATTGGGGTCGAGGCCGTCGGTCGGCTCGTCGAGGATGAGCACGTCCGGATCGTGCAGCAGCGCCTGCGCCAGGCCGACGCGGCGCTTGAAGCCTTTGGACAGGGTTTCGATCGGCTGTTCCATCACCGACGCGAGCGCCGTGCGCGCCACCGCCAGATCGATGCGCCGCTTCGCCTCGTCGCCGGCGTAGCCGCGAACCGCGGCGATGAAGCGCAGGAAGCTGCGCGGCGTCATGTCGGGATAGGCGGGCGCGCCTTCGGGGAGATAACCGATCCGGCGTTTGGCGGCGATCGGATCGGCAACAATGTCCGCACCGCACACCACCGCGGTACCCTCGGTCGGCGCGAGGAAGCCGGTGATCATCTTCATCGTCGTCGACTTGCCTGCGCCGTTCGGTCCGAGGAATCCGAGCACCTCGCCGCGTCCGACCGAGAACGAGACGCGATCGACCGCCAGGATGGCGCCGAACCGGCGCGTGAGATCACGGACCTCGACCATCTTGGCCATAAGGACTCCGGTAGCGGATGGGATGCGCATGGTTGCCGTGCCGAGGAGCGCCATCTGCGGCGATTTACGCCGTCGAATCAAGCACGTTCAAAAGCGCGGCTGACACTTAATTCACTGTAATGTCGCCCGCCCCGACCGTCGCGTCAGCCGGTTGCGATCCGCGTGGAACGGCCGCCATCGCCCTCGATGCGCCCCTGGGCGTCGCCGACGACGCGTTCGGCCGGCAGGACGACGGTGGCGATCGTACCCTCGCCAACCCGGCTTTGCAGCGTGATCTCGCCACCATGCAACCGGACGAGCCCGCGCGTGATCGACAAGCCGAGACCGGTGCCTTCGACCTTGCGGTTCGGGTCGCGCCGCACGCGTTCGAACGGGCGGAACACCCGTTCGATCGAGTCCGCCGGAATGCCGACGCCGGTATCCGACACGCGGAGCACGGCCTCGCCGCGTTCGCCCAACGTGACGGTAACGCCGACTTCGCCGCCTTCGGGCGTGAATTTGACCGCGTTGGAGAGGAGATTGAGCAGAATCTGGCGCACGGCCTTGGGGTCCGCATTGACGACCAAATCCTTCAACCCGCCGGTCGCGATTTTGATCGATTTCGTCTGCGCCTGTATTTCGATCAGCGCCACCGCATCGTCGATCGCCATGGTCAGTGCGACGCGCTCCTCGCGCAACTCGAGGCGGCCGGCTTCGATCTTCGCCATCGCGAGCAGATCGTCGATCAGCGCCATAAGATGCTTACCGCTCGACTGGATAAGGCGGGCGTAATCGCCATACTTCTTGTCGCTCAGCGGTTCGCGCGTTTGCGCGTCCATCATCGACGAAAAGCCGATGATGGCATTGAGCGGCGTGCGCAGTTCGTGGCTGGTCTTTGCCAGGAACATCGACTTGACCTTGTTCGCGTTCTCGGCTTCGCGCCGCTCGCTCATCAGCGCGACGATCGTCAGCACGTTCATCGCCAACAGCACGACCAGCGTGCCGACGAGCTGCAGCGGATTGGCGAGCGCGTGATTCTGAAACGGTCCGAAACCGGCGACGGTGCCGGCCGTCGCCACGATCGCCACCAGCGACACCAGCGTATAGGCAGAGCGCAGCGACATGCGCAGCGCGATCCACGACAGCGGCACGACGAGCAGGAACGGAAATGCCGACCGGATATAGGTTCCGCGCAACGGCGGCGTCAGAAAGAGAATGACGCTGACGACGGCGATCCAGGCCCACACGGCGAGGTCGCGCCGGCTGAAACCGCCGGGCACGCCGGTCATCTGCAGTTCCGATTCGCGCTCAAGGCCGAGCCACAGGATCAGCGCCGGCGCGAGATAGAGCGTTCCGCCGCTGTCGGACAGCCACCAATTCACCCAGATCGAATAAAACAGGTCGAGATCGGGGTGGCCAAGCGTCGTGGCGATGGCTCCGCCGGTGGCGGTGATCGCCGGATTGAGGAACGTCGTGCAGACGAGGAAAGCGAGCACGCCGGCAAAGGCCGTGAACAGGCCGTTGCGCGGCCGGAGCCGCTGCAAAATGACGGCGCCGACCACGGGCCCCAGTCCGTTGGTGATGGAAATGATCGTCGTGATGTAAAGCGCCGGCGCAAACAGCAGATCGTTGGTGAGAAACGATCCAACGAAGATACCGGGAAAGAGCCGCGGGCCGCCGATCATCGCGGCCACCATGGCGACGCCCGCCGGCAACCAGATCGGCGCCGGAAAAAGACCGTAAACGGCGAAAAACCGGGCAACCGCGATGCCCAGGAGGAAATACAGCCCGGCGACAACGAAATTGGCGACCAGCCAGCCCGCCAAGCCGCGCTCGTCGATCGCGGCGAGACCCCACGGGCCCCGCCCCCTCGCACGCCGGCGGCCTAAATCAGGCGACATCGAATCCCCCGCGACAAATCATAACGCGGTTGGCCGCGGATACGAAGCGTGCTTAACCGTCGCGTCGCTAGCCGGTTTCAGGCAACCACCGGAAAACGCGCCGAATCCTCACGGGCAAGAGCGGTGACGCGAAGATCCGCCGCGTGCACGCTTTTGAGCCGCTCGACCAGCTCGGCCAGCCGATGACCGGGCACGGCGAAGGTCATTTCCGAATCCGACATGCCGGTACGCTCGCGACTCAACGTGCACCCGGTCGACGCGGCCGGCACCCCGCTTTCCTTGGCAATCGCGATGATGTGGCATTGCGGTTTGCCTTCGAACCGCAGTTCGGGATAGGCCGCATGCACTTTCATCATCTGCCGGCTGTTGAGCCGCAGGAACACCACGTCCGGATGCAGCGTCGTTTGCGCCAGCGGACCATAGACGATTGCACCCGGCTTGCGCGTAACGGCGGTGATTTTGGGAAAGACCTCGGGCGCGACCCAGTTCGCTTCGACGAGGCTCGTAACGTCGGCGCCCTTGGCGGCTTCGGCGAGCGTCTTGAAACCGTGCGTCAGGCTGCCGACGCTGCAATTGCCGTGATCGGCCGCGACCGTCGCGAATCTCTGCCGCGTTGCCATCACCCAGAAGACGCAGCTGGCACTGACGGCCCCGGTACGCCCGTCCAGGGGCGGCGGCATCGTCCCCGCCGGACGCGCGAGATCGGGCGGCTGGGCGTCAATAAAACTGATCGAAATCGGCGGCACGTCGAGCGCGAGCAGATCGACGAGCGCCCGATCGAGCCGCATATAGTCGGTCTTCGGCATGGTCTTCTATCCCCCGGTGTCCAACGCGCGCGTGCCGACCGGGCTCCCCGTGTGATTATTGCTTGATTAATTACCGATCAGCTTCAGGGGCGTTGCCGCGAATGTCAACGCCAAAGGGCCGAAATCCGCCGTTCTTGCCGCCGCCGACTTAGGCAATTTCCAACCAGACGGCCGCTAGGATCGCCGGCAATGTTCTATCGACTGCGCAAGCGGATCCAGACACGGCGCTTCGAATGGGTCACGCGCGGCATTCGCGCGACGCCGCGGGTTCGCGTGATCGCGGCACCGTGGACCTTCGTCAGCATGGTCGGCGACGACGACATACAGCTCTATCTGCTGGCGATGACGACGCTGTACCGCCGGCTCCGGCGCGGCTCGCTGGCCCCGGGCCCAGCACCTGGACTATGGTCCGCGGCGCCAGCGCCGAGACCGGAGTCATGCTGCTTCTCACTTTCGCCAAGGGCATCATCGTCGGCCTCGTGCTTGCGGTTCCAGTGGGACCGGCTGGCATGCTGTGCGTGCGCCGCACGATCGTCGAAGGCGCGATCTTCGGACTGGTCTCCGGCTTGGGTGCTGCCTGCGCCGATGCTTCGTTCGGCGCGATCGCCGGTTTTGGGCTGACGTTCATCCGCGACTGGCTGTTCGCGTGGCGCGACACGCTCGGGATCGGCGGCGGTGCGTTCCTGTTGATCGTCGGCGTGAAAGGCCTGATCGCGCCACGGGCGGTCCAAATCAGACCGATCGGACACGAGCGTCTGGCGGCGGCGTTTCTCTCGACCTTTGCGCTCGCCATCGCCAATCCGGTCACGATCTTGGCTTTCGCCGCGATCTTCACGCAGATCGGCTTCGACCCGGCATCGAGCAGGCTCAGCATCGCCGTCCTGGTCGCGGGCGTCTTTTCCGGGTCGCTGGCGTGGTGGGTCAGCCTATGTCTGTCGGCGCCGTGGCTGCGCCGGATCGGCATGTCGTGGCTGCCGCGGTTCTCCGGCGGCTTGCTGGCGATTTCCGGCGTCGGGCTGCTGGGTGCGGCGGCCGCGCGTCTCGCCGGATTGCTGTGACCGTTGGCGCCGCCCAAACGTGCGGCTAAGCTTGCGCGCCTTGAACGCCGTTCGCCCTTTGCGCACGTTCGCGCTCGCCGCCGTACTGCTGTCGATTTTGACGGCCGCCGGCGCCTATGCACAGACGACGGCCGCGCCCGCCGCCAGCCCACCGGCAGCGGCGCCAACAGCGCCGGCGGCGGCTCTCCCGGTCACCGCCGACGATCTGCAAAACCTCGTCGACGCGATCCAAAATCCGGCAGCGCGCAAGAAACTGGTCACCGAGCTCCAAGGCTTGATCGCCGCGCAGCGCGGCATTCACAAAACCTCGCCATCCCAAGCCGCGCGTAATTTCTTCGCCAGCCTAGCGGACGGCGCGCATGCGATCGGCGACGAAGTCCTGGCCGCGGCGTCCGTCGCCGTCGACGCGCCGCGCATCGTCGCCTGGCTGCGCGACCAGGCGAGCAACGACCAGATCCGCCATCGCTGGTTCGAGGTCTCCACGCGGCTGGCGATTATCATCGGCGTCGCCCTCGTCGCCGACTGGCTCGTGTGGTTTCTGGTGCGCGCACCGGCCCGGCGGTTCGGCGCGCGGACCGGCGAGGCGATCACCTGGCGCCTGGCGTATCTGTTCATCAACGCGATATTCGAGGCTCTGCCGATCGCGGCTTTCGCCGCGGTGGCGTTCTTCGTCCTGCCGCTGACGGCGACGCGTTTCGTCACCGAACAGGTGGCGACGACGGTGATCTCCGCCTATCTGTGGTCGCGCATCGTCGCGGCGACCGCGCGGGTGATCCTGCTGTCGCCGAGCGCCCTGGCGCTGTACCCGCTCGGCGAAGAAACCCGCAATTACCTTTATATCTGGATCCGGCGGTTCGCGAATTTCGGCCTCTATGGCTTTGCCGTCGCCGGTTGCAGCTGGTGGCTGAGCGTGCCGGGCGCGATCTACGCCATCTTGTTGCGCGTCGTCGTGCTCATTCTCGGCGTCCTGGCCATCATCTTCGTCCTGCAGAACCGGGTAACGGTGGCGGCCTGGATGCGCGGCTCGGGCGAACCTGTGAGCAGCCGCGGGCGCGGCTGGCGCCTGTTGCGCCAGCGGCTGGCCGCGGTGTGGCACGTCCTGGCGATCATCGTCATTGCCGGCACCTTCGGCGTATCGGTGCTGCACATCGAAGGCGGCGTTCTGACTTTGTTGCGCGCGACGTTGTTGAGCGTGGTCGTCGTGCTGGCGGCGGCGCTGGCGGTGCAATTCGTCAGCCGGGCGAGCGAACGCGGATTCGCGATCAAGGCGGAACTCAGGGCGCGGTTTCCGACGCTCGAAAGCCGGACCAATCGCTACCTACCGATTTTGACGACGTTGGCGTCGCTGGCGATCTATGTCGTGGCGGCGCTGGCGCTGCTGCAGGCGTGGGGAATCGACGCCTTCATCTGGGTTCAGACGGCGGCCGCCAGCTCCATCGTCGGCAGCCTTGTCAGCATCGCCGTCGTGCTCGCGGCCGCGGTGGTCGCCTGGGAAGCCTTCGTGCTGGCAATCGAGCATCACATGCTGCGGCTCGAAGACGACAGCCGCCGCCGGGCGCGGGCGCAAACCATGGTGCCGTTCCTGCGCATCGTCGCGGTCGTGATCATCGGCATCATCGTGATTTTCGTTGTGCTCGGCGCGCTCGGCATCAACGTCGGCGCGCTGCTCGCGGGTGCAGGCGTGTTTGGCCTGATCGCGGGCTTCGGATCGCAATCCATCGTCAAAGGTTTGTTGACGAGCATCGGCGTCCTCGTCGACGACACGTTTGCCGTCGGCGACGTGATCGATCTGGGCGGCAGCTATTCCGGCGTGGTCGAGGAAATGTCGATCCTGACGATCAAACTGCGCGCGCAAGACGGCTCGTTGCTGTCGGTGCCGTTCAGCGAGGTCAAGGTCATCCAAAATTTGACCAAGGACTATTCGTATTACGTCGCCAACGTCGGCGTCAGCTACAGCGAGGATACCGACCGCGTCGTCAAGGTTCTGGCGGCGATCGTCGAGGAAATGCGCAAGGAGAAGCCGTTCGCGCGCTGGATCCTGGAGCCGCTCGATGTCGTCGGCGTCGATCGCTTCGCCGACTCCGCGGTCATTCTTCTGGTGCGGATCAAGACCCAGCCGACCCATCAATGGACGGTCGGCCGCGAATTCAACCGTCGCATGAAGCAGGTGTTCGACCGCGAAGGCATCGACATGCCGTTTCCAGCCCGCACCATCTACTTCGGCGACGACACGGCCGAACCGGCGGCGGCGCGCGTACGCAACGGCGCGAAATCACGCAAACCCGCCTGACAGGTTTCAATCCTCGCCTTCGCCGCGACCCCAGGCTTCGAGCGTGGCGCGATCAGGCGCGCTCAAGGCGCGGCGCGCGACATCGAGGGTGAACCCCGCCCGCGCCAGCGTTGCGAGGTCTTTCTGCCGCATCGCGACACGCTGACCAGCCGGACGGCAGGGACCGAGCCGACGGCGCCGGATCAAGGCGCAGGCGGCAGCGAATTCGCCGGTGCCGGTACCGCTCTCATCCAAAGTTGCCACGGCGTCATCGATGAGCCCGGTCTCGACGCCTTTCTGCCGCAGCTTGCCGCGGATGCCGAAGCGCGACGCGCCGCGGCGTTGCAAGCTCGCCGCCTTCTGCGTCGCATAGGCGCGGTCGTCGATCAGGCCCGAACGCAGGAAGCGCGCGACCAGCGCGTCGATCAGTCGCGCGCCGTCGGTCGGATCGTCACCGTGTGCGGCCGCGGCGCGCTCGACCCGGCGCAGCAGCACGCGCCGCAAGTTGCCGCTCGAGCTGGCGTAGCGGCTGAGATAATGGAGCGCAATATTTTCCAGCCGCTCCGCCGTCATCCGGCGCGGACGCTTGCGCGCTTTGCGCGACCCTGCCATCGCGGGTTGTCTTAGCGTACGCCGCCCCTCCCCTGTTAAGCTTCGCCGCCTTGGAGACGAGATTCAACATGGATGCTGCGGGTCCGGCCGCACGCACGATCGGCGCGGTCAATTGGCTCGGCTTGTGGACGCTCTACGTCCGCGAAGTGCGCCGGTTCCTCAAGGTCTACATGCAGACCGTGGCAGCGCCGGTGGTCACGACGCTGCTGTTCCTGGCGATCTTCCTGCTCGCGCTGGGCGGCGACACGCGCACAATCGGCGGCATCCCCTATACCGAGTTCCTGGCGCCGGGACTGATCATGATGGCAATGGTGCAGAACGCCTTCGCCAACACCTCGTCGTCGCTGATGATCGCCAAGGTCCAGGGCAACATCGTCGACGTCCTGATGCCGCCGCTGAGCCCCGGCGAGCTGGTCTGGGGCTTCGCGCTCGGCGGCGTGACGCGCGGCCTGGTCGTCGGCATCGTGGTCGCGGCGGTGATCGCGATTTTTGTGCCGCTGCACGTTTATGATTACGGGCTGATGCTGTTCCATGCCGCAGCCGCGTCGTTGTGTCTGTCGGTGCTCGGCATCATCGGCGCGATCTGGGCCGATAAGTTCGACCATATCGCGGCGGTCACCAACTTCGTCGTTACGCCGCTGTCGTTCCTGTCCGGCACCTTCTATTCGATCGACGTCCTGCCGGGCGCCTGGCGCGACGTCGCGCTGGCCAACCCGTTCTTCTACATGATCGATGGTTTCCGGTACGGCCTCACCGGCCATGCCGACAGTTCGCTCGCGCTCGGCGTCGCGGTGATGATCGCCACCAACGCGGTCCTCATCGTGCTGTGCCACGCCATGTTCAAGCGCGGCTATAAGCTCAAGGCGTGACGATTCTCCCGGCGTTGACAGGGGCTTAACGCCCGCCCCATACTCCGCCCGCCTCCCCGGAGGACTGGAGCCAAGCGATGCAGCGTGCAAACGGGTGCTCGACCCGGCACGAACAGGAATTGCGAACGGTTGCGTTGCCGCGACGACGCTGAGCGTCGCCGCCACCGTCCCTATTCCTGCGTCTTCATCGCCGAGGAGAGAGTCCCGTGATTCCAGCCGTTATGCCGACTTATGCGCGGAGCGAACTGACGTTCGACCGCGGCGAAGGCCCTTATCTTTACGCCGCCGACGGCCGGCGCTATCTCGATTTCTCGAGCGGCGTCGCAGTGACGTCGCTCGGCCACGCCCATCCGCGCCTCGTCGCCGCGCTGACAGCGCAGGCGCAGCAGCTCTGGCATTGCTCGAATCTCTACCAGATCGCCGGACAGAAGCGGCTGGCGGAGCGGCTCGTCGAACTGAGCTTCGCCGACACGGTGTTCTTCTGCAATTCCGGCGCCGAGGCGATGGAGGGCGCGATCAAAGTCGCGCGCAAGTATCACGCCGAATCCGGGCATGAGGAACGCTATCGCCTCATCGCCTGCACCGGCTCGTTCCACGGCCGGACGTTGGCGACGCTCGCCGCCGCCGGCGCCGAGAAATACCTGAAGGGATTCGGTCCGCCGGCGCCCGGCTTCGACCATGTCGCTTACGGCAACCTCAACGAAATGCGCGCCAAGGTCTCGAAAGAGACCGCGGGCGTCATCGTCGAACCCGTGCAAGGTGAAGGCGGGCTGGCGGTGGCGTCGGCCGACTACCTCAAGGGCCTGCGCACGATGTGCGACGAGTTCGGCCTGCTGCTGATCTTCGACGAGGTGCAGACCGGCATGGGCCGCACCGGCAAGCTGTTCGCGCACGAATGGGCCGGCGTGACGCCCGACATCATGGCGCTGGCCAAGGGGCTCGCCGGCGGCTTTCCGGTCGGCGCGTTCCTCGCTACGGAGAAAGCTGCCAAGGGCATGACGGCCGGAACGCACGGCTCGACATTCGGCGGCAATCCGCTGGCCATGGCGGTGGCGAACGAAGTGCTGACAGTGATGACTGAGCCCGGCTTCCTGTCGCAGGTCGAGCGCATCGCCAAAGTATTGCGCACGAAACTCGAAGCTTTGGCCAAGAGCTATCCGAAAATCTTCGCCGAGGTGCGCGGCAAGGGTCTACTCACTGGATTCAAATGCGTCGTACCCAGTCTCGACATGGTCGAAAGGCTGCGGCGCGCTGGCCTGCTGACGGTTGGCGCCGGCGAAAACGCGGTGCGGCTGCTGCCGCCGCTGATTATCGACGAACGCCACGTCGACGAGGCGGTCGGCATCATCGACGGCGTGGCGCGGGCCTGGTCATGAGCGGCCGGAACCGCGCCGTCAAGGCGCCGCGACATTTCCTCGATCTCGATCGGATCGACGCCGGCGAACTGCGCAATATTCTCGGCCATGCCGTCGCCTTCAAATCGGGGCGCGACCGGACCAAACCGCTCGCTGGCAAGATCCTGGCGATGATCTTCGAGAAACCGTCGACGCGGACGCGGCTGAGCTTCGAGGTCGCGATGAAACAGCTCGGCGGCGAGGTCATCACGCTGACCGCTTCCGACAGCCAGATCTCGCGCGGCGAAACCACCGCCGACACGGCGCGCGTGCTGTCGCGCTATGTCGACGCGATCATGATCCGCACCGACAGTCCGGCGAAGCTCGAAGAGCTGGCGCAGAACGCCACCGTACCGGTGATCAACGGGCTGACCGATTCGAGCCATCCCTGCCAGGTGATGGCCGATGTCATGACGCTCGAGGAACGCAAAGGGCCGGCCAAAGGCAAGATCGTGGCGTGGAGCGGCGACGGCAACAACGTGCTGGTCAGCTGGATCCACGCCGCGGCGCGCTTCGGTTTCGAGCTACGCGCCGCCTGCCCCGCCAAGCTGGCGCCACCCGAAGCGGCGGTGAACTGGGCGCGCGGCGAAGGCGCCAAGATCACGTTGACCACTGATCCGGCCGCTGCAGCCGCCGGCGCCGACTGCGTGGTGACCGACACCTGGGTCTCGATGGGCGCCAAGGATAAGGACGAGCGCCACGCCATGTTGCGCCCCTACCGGGTCGACGAGGCACTGATGGCACGGGCCAAGCCGGACGCCATCTTCATGCACTGCCTGCCGGCTAAACGCGGCGAAGAAGTGTCCGCGGCGGTCATCGACGGGCCGCAATCGGCCGTGTGGGACGAAGCCGAAAACCGCATGCACGCGCAAAAAGGCATCCTTGCTTGGTGCCTCGGTTGAACCTACATAGCGGCAATGCCTGATCGCGTTGCCGACGACATCGTCCAGCCGTTCCAAGTCGACCCCTTCCGCCTGCGCGGCCGCCTCGTCCGGCTGGGCCCCGTGCTCGACCGGATTCTGACGCAGCACGATTATCCGGCGCCGGTCGCGACGTTGCTCGGCGAAGCGATCGCGCTCGCGATCTCGCTTTCTGGTGCGCTCAAATATGACGGCGTCTTCACCCTGCAGACCAAAGGCGACGGCCCGATTCGCCTGCTGGTTGCGGACGTGACCACGGCCGGCGCGGTGCGCGGCTATGCACAATTCGACGCGGCCAAACTGGCGCGGCTCGGTTCCGAACCGGCGCTGTCGGTGCCGCGGCTGCTCGGCGCGGGCTACCTGGCCCTGACCGTCGACCAGGGCGAGCATACCGAGCGCTATCAGGGCATCGTGGCGCTCGAAGGTGCGACGCTGGCCGAATGCGTGCATCACTATTTCCGCCAGAGCGAACAGGTCGAAGCCGGCATCAAGGTCGCGGTCGGGCAACGCCCCGGTCCGGACGGACGGCTACGGTGGCGCGGCGGCACGCTGATGATCGAGCGCCTGCCGAAGGACGACAGCGCGGCTGCGGCGCGCGAGGCTGAAGACGAGGGGTGGCGTCGCGCCATGGTGTTGATGGCGACCAGCACCGCCGACGAATTGCTCGATCCCGATCTGGCGCCCGAGGCGCTGCTGTTCCGGCTGTTCCACGAAGACGGCGTGCGCGCCTATCGGCCGCATGCGCTGAAGGCGCAGTGCCGCTGCTCGCGCGAGCGCGTCGAGCGCATGCTGACGGCGCTGCCGCCGCGCGACCTGATCGAACTTGCGGTCGACGGCAAGCTGGTCGTCACCTGCGAGTTCTGCAACGCCACCTACAGCTTCGACGAGGACACGGTCGCTGCGATGGCGCCACCCTGATTCGAATCCGGCAATCGCCTTGAAAAGGTCGCCTTCCGGTGCCAGTCTCGCGCCGGTCTGGGGTGGGGCGATCGGGCATGAACAGCCGGAGAGAGTTCATGGGAGTGCGTGATCTTGTGCGCGTCACGTTCATCGCCGCGGTTGGCGCCACCGCACTGACCGCGTGCAGCGTGCCACCGCCGCATCCGCAATACCCGGACATTCGCTTCACCAATGCGTCGCCGATTGGCCTGGCGGTCAACACCGTGAGCCTGCGCGAGGGTTACACGCCGTCGTCGTCGACGCCGCATGTCGAGACGCAGTTTCCGGTAACGCCCATGCATGCATTGGAGACTTGGGCGCACGACCGACTGTCGGCGTCAGGCGGCACTGACCGCGCGGTGGTCGACATCACCGAGGCAAGCGCGGTTGAGGTTGCCTTGCTGCGGACGCAGGGCGTGCAGGGCATGTTCACCACCGATCAATCGGAACGTTACGATCTGACGGTGCAGGCGACGATCAACATCATCGATCCGACCGGGCTGGTCGTCCGCACCGCGACCGCGCATGCGTCACGCTCGCAAAGCGTGGCCGAGAACATCTCGCCGGATCAGCGCGATCAGACCTGGTACGACATGACCAAGGACATCATGACGGCGTTCGACCGCCAGATGGAAAACGAAATCCGGAACCATTTCACCGGCTTCGTCACCCACTAGCCGGTGCGAATTCCAGCTTAGACGTTGGTCAGGGCGACGTTCGACGGCGCGCCGAGGATGGCGAGAACCTCGCGCCGCGTCATCTGATCGTCGCGGAACGCACCCAGCATGTGCGAGGTCACCATCGCGACGCCCGGCTTGTGGACGCCGCGCGTCGTCATGCATTGATGCGCCGCTTCGACGATGACCGCCACGCCCTTGGGCTTGAGCGCATCGTTGAGCGCCAGCGCGATCTGCGCCGTCATCTTCTCCTGGATCTGAAGGCGCTTGGCGAAGACTTCGACCAGCCGCGCCAGCTTGGAGATGCCGATCACGCGCTTGTCCGGCAGGTAGGCGATGTGGACCTTGCCGATGATCGGCGCGATGTGATGCTCGCAATGGCTTTCGAAGCGGATGTCCTTGAGCACGACGATCTCGTCGTAGCCGTTGGTCTCCTTGAAGGTGCGCCCGAGCACCTCGGTGGGATCGGTGGCGTAGCCGGCGAAATATTCTTCGTAGGCACGCACCACGCGGCCCGGCGTGCTCCTGAGCCCTTCACGGCTGGGATCGTCGCCGGCCCAGCGGATCAGGACGCGGACCGCCTCCTCCGCCTCCTCGCGCGACGGGCGGCCGCTTTTGACGTCGTTGCGGGCCCGCTTCTCGATTTGATCCTTGGGCATGGCGAAAAACCTCAGTTGAGCCGGACAGATTGGTGTGGGCTGTCCAGCGAAAAAGCCGGAATGTCGACATCGAAGTGCTCGCCGATGCCGGTTTCCATCTGGTAGGTCCCGACCATGATGCCGGACGGCGTGCTAAGCGGCGTGCCGCTGGTGTATTCGAAGCTCTGGCCCGGCGCAAGCACCGGCTGTTCGCCGACGACGCCCGGGCCGCGCACATCCTGAATCCGGCCCATGCCGTCGGTGATGCGCCAATGCCGCTGCCGCAGCTGGACGGTTTCGCCGCCCTGGTTTTCGATGCGCACGTGATAGGCCCAGACGAAATGACCGTCGGCCGGTGACGACTGGTCTTCGAGATAATGGGGTTCGACCGTGACCTTGATCGAGCGCGTCGTCGCCGAATACATCGTCCTCTCCAAAACCGTCCGGGCGCCTGACCGTCAACGACGGCGTCAGCGCCCGGTTCCAGTCGGTATTTTGGGCCGCAGGCGCCGCGCGTCAAGCGCAGGGGTGCCGCATGGGCGACACCGAAGGATTTTCGGAAGCGAAAAACTGCGCAAGAATTTCAAGGGTTTAACCATTATTCCCGCGGCGATATTCTCGAACCGCCTCTGCGTGCCGGCAGATGGCTGCCATGAAAGCGGCGCCGCGCCCGCGATCACCGCTCCGTCGCGTTGAAGCAACCGCAGTTTTCCGCTATAGCGACGCGCACGATAAAGGGGATGGAGTTCCCCAAAACCGCCTGGCGGAAAAACCGCAGGCTGATGACTCCTACCGCGTAACGCGGCGGGGGTGTGTCCGAAACCCGCCAGTGGCGGGTTTTTTCGCGCCCGCCGGAACCCGGACCCAACGGCGCAGGAGGACGCGCGGTGACGACTTATCTCTGGAT
>JAGXBG010000152.1 GCA_018971215.1 Alphaproteobacteria bacterium | reverse complement strand
ATGCGCCGCGTACTTCTTCGAGCGCGTGATGAACTTCTTGTAGACCGGATGCTGGAAGCGGCGGTCGACGCGCACCGTGACGGTCTTGTCCATGACGTCGCTGGTGACGACCCCCTGCAGAATGCGTTTCGGCATGATTCTTGTCCCTAGGAGGCCTTGCGGGCGCGTTCGCCCATGATCGTTTTGATGCGCGCGATGTCGCGGCGCACCTGACGCACGCGCGCATTGTTCTCGAGCTGCCCGCTGGCGCGCTGGAAGCGCAGGTTGAAGGCTTCCTTGGCCAATTGGTCGAGCTCGCCGCGGAGTTCGTCGTCGGTCTTATGACGGATGTCGGCGGCCTTCATGCGCTCTTCTCCTCCGTGTGACCCAGGCGGGTGACGAAGCGAGTGCTGATCGGCAGCTTGGCTGCGGCAAGACCGAAGGCTTCGACCGCAAGCTGATGCGGCACGCCATCGAGCTCGAACAGGATGCGGCCCGGCTTGACCCGGCAGACGTAGAATTCCGGGCTGCCCTTGCCGCTGCCCATGCGGACCTCGGCCGGCTTCCGCGACACCGGCACGTCCGGGAAGATGTTGATCCAGACGCGGCCGACGCGCCGGATGTGGCGCGTGATGGCGCGCCGTGCCGCCTCGATCTGGCGCGCGGTGACGCGGCCGGGCTCGGTCGCCTTGAGGCCATACGTGCCGAAGGCGAGCGTATTGCCGCTGGTGGCGAGGCCGTGGATGCGGCCTTTATGCGCCTTGCGGTATTTGCTGAATGCCGGTTGCAACATGATCGAACCCTAACTCTCTCCTCAGGCGCGCGCCGGTTGGGCTTCGGCGGCGCGCTTGTCCTGCGCCATCGGATCGTGGGCGAGCACCTCACCCTTGAACACCCAGACCTTGACGCCACAGGTGCCGTAGGTCGTCTTGGCCGTGCCGTAACCGAAATCGACGTCGGCGCGCAGCGTGTGCAGCGGCACGCGGCCTTCGCGATACCACTCCATGCGCGCGATTTCAGCGCCGCCGAGACGGCCCGAGCAGTTGATGCGGATGCCGAGCGCGCCCAGGCGCATGGCCGACTGCACCGCGCGCTTCATCGCGCGGCGGAAGGCGACGCGGCGCTCGAGCTGCTGCGCGATACCGTCGGCGATCAGCTTGGCGTCGATCTCGGGCTTGCGGATTTCGACGATGTTCAGGCTGACCTCGCTGTTGGTCATCTTGGCGAGATCGGCGCGCAGCTTCTCGATGTCGGCGCCCTTCTTGCCGATGACGACGCCCGGCCGCGCCGAATGGATGGTAATGCGGGTCTTCTTGGCGGCGCGCTCGATGACGATGCGCGACACGCCCGCCTGCAGCAGCCGCTCGACCAGGAAGTTGCGCAGTTTCAGGTCTTCGTGCAGCAAGTTGGAATAGTCCTTGCGCGCGAACCAGCGCGAATCCCACGTGCGGTTGATGCCGAGCCGCAGACCGACCGGGTTTACCTTCTGGCCCATTACGCCTTCTCCTTGCCGCCAGCCTTGGCTTTGGCCTTGGGCTTCTTGCCGGCGCCGGCGGCCTTGGCGTCCGCCGCGCCCTCGTCCGCTTCCGCGGCGCGCTCTTCGGGCGCGCGTTCGCGCACCACGACCAGCAGATTCGCGAAGTACTTCTCGATCGGCGAGATGCGGCCGCGGCCGCGCACGTGGAAGCGGCCGAGCGAGAAGGCGCGGCCGACCGTCGCCTCTTTGACGTAGAGCCGGTCAACGTCGAGCTGATGGTTGTTCTCGGCGTTGGCGATCGCCGCCTGCAGTACCTTGCGCACGTCGCGCGCGATGCGCCGGCGATTGAAGGCGAGCTCGTTCAGCGCGGCCGAAGCGGCCTTGCCGCGGATCGCCTGCGCCACGAGGTTGAGCTTGCGTGGACTGGTCTTGAGGGCGTGCGCATAGGCCGAGGCCTCGGTCTCGTCCAAGCGGCGCGGTGCGGCTTGCTTACCCATCTTACGGACCTTCCTCGCGCTTGACCTTCTTGTCCCCGGCGGTGTGGCCGTGGAACACGCGGGTCGGCGCGAACTCGCCGAACTTGTGGCCGATCATGTGCTCGGTCACCAGGACCGGCACGAATTTGTGACCGTTGTAGACGCCGAACGTCAGCCCGACGAACTGCGGAAAGATCGTCGAACGCCGCGACCATGTCTTGATGATCTCGTTGCGTCCGGACGCGCGCGACTTTTCGGCTTTCTTCATCAGATAGCCGTCGACGAACGGTCCTTTCCACACGGAACGTGCCACGCTCGGGTCTCCTACTTGTCGCGCTTCCGCCGCACGATGTAGCGGTCGGTTGCCTTGTTGTGACGCGTCTTGTTGCCCTTGGCGCCTTTGCCCCAGGGCGAAACCGGATGCCGGTTGCCGCGGGTGCGGCCGCCGAGCGGATGATCCACCGGGTTCATCGCCTCGCCGCGGACATTGCCGCGCCGGCCGAGCCAGCGCGAGCGTCCCGCCTTGCCGATGACGACGTTCTGCTCGTCCGGATTGGACACGGCGCCGATCGTCGCCATGCAGTCGGCACGCACCATGCGTACCTCCCCCGAGGCGAGGCGCAGCAGCGCGTAGCCGGCGTCGCGGCCGACGAGCTGAACGAAGGTGCCAGCCGAACGCGCCAGTTGGCCACCCTTGCCCGGCTTCATTTCGACGTTGTGGATGATGGTGCCGACCGGAATATTGCGCATCGGCATGGCGTTGCCCGGCTTGACGTCGACATGGTCGCCCGAGACGACCTTGTCGCCCGCCTTGAGCCGCTGCGGCGCCAGGATGTAGCTCAGCTGGCCGTCGGCGTACTTGATCAGGGCGATAAAGCCCGAGCGATTCGGATCGTATTCGAGCCGCACGACTTCGGCCGGCATGTCCATCTTGCTGCGCTTGAAATCGACCAGGCGGTAGCGCTTTTTGTGGCCGCCGCCGCGCCAGCGTTGCGTGATGCGGCCGAGATTGTTGCGGCCGCCCTGCTCGCGCTTGCCGACCGAGAGCGCCTTGACCGGGCCGCCCTTCCACAGCTCGCTGCGGTCGATCAGCACCGTGTGGCGCAGGGTCGGCGTGACCGGCCGGAATGTCTTGAGCGCCATGGTTTAGACTCCCGTCGTCACGTCGATCTTCGACCCTTCGGCCAAAGTGACGATCGCCTTTTTGTAATCGGAACGCTGGCCGCGGCGGCCGCGCATCATCTTGCGCTTGCCCTTGACGCGCACGGTGTTGACCGCCTCGACCTTGACCTTGAACAGGCCTTCGACCGCGGCTTTGACCGACCGTTTGTCCGCATCCAAGGGCACGCGGAAGGTGACCTGGTTGTGTTCCGAAATCATGGTCGCCTTCTCGGTGATCACCGGATGGCGGACGATGTTGTACATCTGGTCGCGGGTGAGCGCGGGGGTTTCGCGCTTGATGTAGCGGAAGCGGCTCATTTCAGGCGCGCCTCCAGCGCTTGCACGGCGTCGCGGGTGAGCACGAGCGTATCGCGGCGCATGATGTCGTAGACGTTGGCGCCCTGCTGCGGCAGCACGTCGATGCCCGGCAGGTTGCGCGCGGCGCGGGCGAAACTCTCGTCGAGCGTCGCGCCGTCGATGATCAGCGCCGACGCCAGGCCGAGCTTGGCGAAACTCTTGGCCAGCGCGCTGGTCTTGGCGTCCTTCACCTTGGCGCTGTCGAGCACGACGAGCTTGCCCTCGGCCTGCTTCGCCGACAGCGCCGTCTTGAGCGCGAGGCGCCGCACCTTCTTCTGCAGGCCGTATTCGTGACTGCGCACCACCGGGCCGAAGATCACCGCGCCGCCGCGGAACTGCGGCGAACGCAGCGAGCCCTGGCGCGCGCGACCGGTGCCCTTCTGCTTCCACGGCTTCTTGGTCGTGCCGGAGATGTCGCTGATGCCCTTGGTCTTGTGTGTGCCGGCGCGGCGCTTGGCGAGCTGCCATTGCACCATGCGCGCCAGAATGTCCTTGCGCACCGGCAAGCCGAAGATGTCGTCGGCGACTTCGATGTCGCCGGCGGCCTTGTTGTCCAGGCTCTTGACCGGGAGCTTCATTTCTTCTCGCCTCCTGCGGCCGGCTTGGCTGCCGGCTTGTCCTTGGCGGCTTTCGGAGTCTTCTCGATCGGACGCTCGACGGCCTTGAGCGGCGGACGGCCCGGCTTCGACCGCTTGGCGGCATCGCGCACGAGGACGTAGCCGCCGGCCGCACCCGGCACCGCGCCGGTCACCATCAACAGGCCGCGCGCCTCGTCGGTCGCCACCACCTGGAGGTTCTGCGTGGTCGCGCGCACGTCACCCATGTGGCCAGCCATCTTCTTGTTCTTGAACACTTTGCCGGGGTCCTGGCGCTGACCCGTCGAGCCATGGCTGCGATGCGAGACCGACACGCCGTGCGACGCGCGTAAGCCGCCGAAATTGTGCCGTTTCATCACGCCGGCAAAGCCACGGCCGATCGTCGTGCCGGTGACGTCGATGTATTGGCCGGCGGAGAAATGCGTAACCTTGAGTTCGGCGCCGGGTTCGAGCATCGCATCGGCGCTGACGCGGAATTCGACCAGCTTGTGCTTCGGCTCGATCTTCGCCTTGGCGTAATGGCCGCGCATCGCCTGCGACACGTTCTTGACCTTGGCGTTGCCGGTGCCGAGCTGGACCGCGGTGTAGCCGTCCTTCTCGGCCGTGCGCACGGCAATCACGCGGCAATCATCGACCTTCAGCACCGTGACCGGCAGATGGTTGCCGTCCTCGGTGAAGAGCCGGGTCATGCCCATTTTCTTGGCGATAAGGCCGCTACGCATGGTCCAATGCCCTACAGCTTGATCTCGACGTCGACGCCGGCGGCGAGGTCGAGCTTCATCAGCGCGTCCACCGTTTGCGGCGTCGGATCGACGATGTCGAGAATCCGCTTGTGGGTGCGGATCTCGAACTGCTCGCGCGACTTCTTGTCGATATGCGGCGAGCGGTTGACTGTGAACTTCTCGATCTTGGTCGGCAGCGGAATCGGTCCGCGCACGCGCGCGCCGGTGCGCTTCGCCGTGTTGACGATCTCGCTCGTCGACTGGTCGAGAATACGATGATCGTAGGCTCGCAGCCGGATACGGATATTTTGGTTTTCGATCGCCATCGCCGTTTACTTAATAATCTTGGCGACGACGCCGGCGCCGACGGTGTGGCCGCCTTCGCGGATGGCGAAGCGCAGGCCTTCGTCCATGGCGATGGGGGCGATGAGCTCGACCTCCATCCGGATATTGTCCCCCGGCATCACCATCTCCGTGCCTTCCGGCAGCTTCACCATCCCGGTCACGTCGGTGGTGCGGAAGTAGAACTGCGGCCGGTAGTTGGTGAAGAACGGCGTGTGCCGCCCGCCCTCTTCCTTGGTCAGGATGTAGGCCTCGGCCTGGAACTGCGTGTGCGGCGTGATCGACCCCGGCGCCGCCAGGACCTGGCCGCGCTCCACTTCCTCGCGCTTGGTGCCGCGCAAGAGGGCGCCGATATTGTCGCCCGCCTCGCCCTGGTCGAGGAGCTTGCGGAACATCTCGACGCCCGTCACCACCGTCTTGGTCGTCGGCTTCAAGCCCACGATCTCGACTTCGTCCCCAACCTTGATGATCCCGCGCTCGACCCGGCCCGTCACCACCGTGCCGCGGCCCGAGATCGAGAAGACATCTTCAATGGGCATCAGGAACGGCCGGTCCCGGTCGCGCTTGGGCTGCGGGATATAGGCGTCCACCTGCTCCATCAGCTTCAGGATGGCGTCATGGCCCTGTGCCTTGTCCTTGTCCTCCAACGCCGCCAGCGCCGAGCCCCGGATGATCGGGATCTTGTCCCCCGGAAACTGGTAGGAGCTCAAAAGCTCGCGCACCTCGAGCTCCACCAGATCGAGGAGCTCCGGGTCGTCCACCATGTCCACCTTGTTCAGGAACACGACGATGGCAGGGACACCGACCTGCCGCGCCAGCAGGATGTGCTCCCGCGTCTGCGGCATCGGGCCGTCCGCCGCCGACACCACCAAAATCGCCCCGTCCATCTGCGCCGCGCCCGTGATCATGTTCTTCACGTAGTCCGCGTGACCCGGGCAATCCACGTGCGCGTAATGCCGGTTCTTGGTCTCGTACTCGACGTGCGCCGTCGAAATCGTAATGCCGCGCGCCCGTTCCTCCGGCGCCTTGTCGATCTGGTCGTAGGCCGTGTAAACCGCCCCGCCCGTCTCCGCCAAGACCTTCGTGATCGCCGCCGTCAGCGATGTCTTCCCGTGATCAACATGCCCAATCGTCCCCACATTGCAATGCGGCTTGTTCCGTTCAAATTTCGCTTTCGACATG
>JAGXBG010000151.1 GCA_018971215.1 Alphaproteobacteria bacterium | reverse complement strand
GGCACCATCGTGCTCGCGACGGTGAAGGGCGACGTGCACGACATCGGCAAGAACCTGGTCGACATCCTGCTGACCAACAACGGCTACAAGGTGGTCAATCTCGGCATCAAACAGCCGCTCAACTCGATTCTCGAGGCCGCCGAAAGCCACAGCGCGGATGCCGTCGGCATGTCGGGGCTGCTGGTCAAGTCGACCGTGGTGATGCGCGAGAACCTCGAGGAGATGAACCGACGCGGCCTCGGCCTGCCGGTGATTCTCGGCGGCGCCGCGCTGACGCGCCGCTATGTCGAGGAGGACTGTGCCAAGGCCTATGGCACGGGCGCGGTCGCCTATGCCCGCGACGCCTTCGAAGGCCTGGCGCTGATGAACAACGTGGTCAACGGTACGTTCGCCAGCACGGTCACGGCGCAACGCGAGAAGAACAAGGACAAGCCGGTGAATCAGTCGCGCCGCCTCGGCCGCGCCGCCGAACCGCGCGTCCTGCGCCCGCTCGACCTCGAGGAGATCCGCCTGCGCCGCGCCGAGCTCGCACGCGGCGTAGCGGTGCCGCACCCGCCGTTCTGGGGGCCGCGCACCATTGCGCGCGTGCCGCTCAAGACCGTCGTTCCCTTCCTCAACGAGCGCATGCTCTACCAATTCCATTGGGGTTACCGGAAACAGGGCCGCACGCTCGACGAGTTCAAGGCCTGGGCGAAACAGGAATTGCGGCCGGTCCTGAACGAATTGTTCGAGCGCGTCGCCAAGGAGGACATCCTGGTGCCGCAGGCGGCCTATGGCTATTGGCCGTGCGCCGCCGCGGGCGACGAGTTGGTGCTTTACGATCCGGACAGCGCCAACGAAGTGGCACGCTTCTCGTTCCCGCGCCAGAACAAGCCCGGCGGCCTGTGCATTGCCGATTTTTTCCGCGATGTCACCGCCAACGAGCGCGATGTGGTGGCGCTGCAGGTCGTCACCATGGGCCACGGCGCTTCGGAAGTGGCGCGGCAATGGTTCGCCGACAACCGCTACAAGGATTATCTCTACCTGCACGGATTGTCGGTCGAGATGGCCGAAGCATTGGCCGAATACCTGCACCAGCGCATCCGCGCCGAGATGGGCTTCGCCGGCGAGGAGGCGCGCGACGTCGAAGGCCTGCTGCGCCAGGAATATCGCGGCAGCCGCTATTCCTTCGGCTATCCCGCCTGTCCCGATCTGGCGCAGCAGCGCCAGCTCTTGACGCTGTTACGCGCGCAGGAGATCGGTGTCAGCCTCACCGACGAGGATCAGCTCGACCCCGAGCAGTCGACTTCGGCGATCGTCGTGCTGCACCCGCAGGCCAAGTACTTCTCGGTCTGAAACCGGCGCTTAGTCTCCGATGGGCAGCCAGGTCATCGCGCCGGTCCATTTGAGCCACAGCACCGCGAAGGCCAGCGACAGCAACGTGAAGGGCACGGCGGCGCGGGCGTACTCTGCGTTCGACAAGCGGATGCCGAGCGTCTTGGCGCGCTCGACGACGATGATGTTGGCAACCGAGCCCAGCAGCAGCAGGTTGCTGGCCAGCGACGTGATCAGCGCGAGGCCGTAAAGCTCGCCGGCGGGCGGGCTCGGCCAGATCTGCATCAGGAACATGACCCACGGCACCGTGCCGATGACGTTGCTCATCACCAGCGTCAGCGGCGCCATCACGATCAGGCTGTCGGGGCCGAGGCCGACCGACTGCAGCCCCGACAGCGCCGAAAACGGGATGCCGGTGTCGGCGAGCGTGCCGGTGATGGCGAAAAGACAGAGGAACAGCAGCACCAGCGGCCAATCGACCGCGGCGATCATGGTTCGGCTGGTGAATTTGCGGTTCGACAGCAGCACCGCGGCGATCAGCATGCCGCCGATTTCGCGCGGCAGCGGCGTCGCGAACAGGATGAGCATGGCACCGAGCGCGATCAGGCCCTTGATCGTCTGGTTGCGGTCATGCGGATGGCGCGGCAGGTCGGCCGCGGCCTGGCTCGCCGCGAACTCGGTGGTGCCGATGCGGTCGCGCCACATCAGCCAGACGATGCCATAGACGCAACCGAGCCCGACCAGCGCCGGCACCAGGCAGGCGACCAGGAAGCCGTGGAAGCTCAAGCCGCCCATTTGACCGATCAGGATGTTCTGCGGATTGCCGATGAACGTCGCGGCCGAGCCGGCATTGCTGGCGCCGATCAGTGCGATCAGGAACGGCCGCGGATCGAGATTGCGCGCCTGGGCGCCGGCGATCAGCAGCGGCGCCATGGTGAAGGCGACCAGGTCGTTGACCAGGAACGCCGACAAAGCGCCGCACACCGCAACCGTCAGGCCGAGCAACACCGCCGGCTCGTCGCTTTGCGCCATCAGCCAGTCGCAGCAGATTTCGAAGAAGCCCGAAGCGACGAACTGCGCCGAGATGATCATCAGTCCGAACAGCAGCACCAGGGTCGGCGCATCGATGCTCGAGCCGAGCTCGTCGAGCGTCACCTGCTGGCTCGCCAATAAGGCGACGAAACCGAGCAGCACGATACCGGTGCGGTCCACCGACAACCAGGGCAGGCGCCCGGCCGCCATGCCGACATAGGTCAGCAGAAAAACGACGATGATGACCGCGATATGCATGAACCAGAGGGCATGAAGCGCGCCGCAATGGCCGGCGCGGCGGGCCGCTTAATCTATAGGGCATTGCCGGCGCCGCGCGGAAGGGCGGCTCCCGGCATGCCATCACATTGCGAAAAGGTGTGTTCCGGCGAGCACGGTGCGCGCCGGGCCGGCGGCCCGCCGGCCCATCAGGGCAGGACTTTGAGCTTCCAAAAGGCGAAACCGACCATGCGCAGCAGCAGCCAACCATGGCGGAACCGCGAAATGTTGGTCGTGCCATAGGTGCGCGCGGCGTACCGGATCGGCACTTCGACGACTTTGAGCGAAAGTTTCGACGCACCGAAGATGAGGTCGAAATCGCCGAACGGGTCGAAGTCGCCGAAATAGCCGCGGCTCTTGGCGATGCGGTCGTAGTGCCGCTGCCGCAACGCCTTGGTGCCGCACAGCGTATCGGTGAAGCGCTGATTGAGCAGCCAGGTGAACAGCAGTGAGAAGAGATGGTTACCGATGCGGTTGACGAGCCGCATCGAATCGCGTTCCAGCGGATAGACCAGCCGCGTGCCGTTAATGAACTCGCCCAAGCCGGCGGCGATCGGCGCGTAGAATTTGGGCAGCTCTTCTGGCGCCACGGTCATATCGGCGTCGAGGATCATCAGCACGTCGCCGCGCGCGTGCGCGAAGCCCTTGCGCACCGCATCGCCTTTGCCGCGCCCCTCCTGCTTGAACAGCTTGATGTCGCGTTCGGGGTTGAGCGCCTTGACGCGCACGATCTCGTCCCAGGTGCCGTCGCTGCTGCCGCCTTCGACGAAGACGATCTCGATGTCGTCGCAGAATTGCGGCAGGCGCGCGACGATCATCGAAATGTTGCCGCGCTCGTTGCGGCACGGCACGACGACGCTGGCCGACAGCTTCTCGCGCGCACCGCTCGGCTGCGGTCGTGCCACCAGGTAATGCCGCAGGCAGAACCTGCGGATGATCGGCAGCGTCGCGATCACGCGATTGATCACGGTGCCGATGCCGAGCAATCGCTTTGGGATGAGTTGCCGCCATTCGGTGCGCACCGGCTCGAACCCGGCAAGCTCCAGTAGATTGGCGATGTCGGCCGGCCGCAGCCAATTGGTCAGTGGCTCGGGCATGCGCAGCTTGAAGGCTTCGGCCAGCCGGAGCACCGGCTCCCACAGATAGTTGTGATAGGCGACGACGAGCCGCGTGTCGGGGCGGCATAGCGTCTGCAGGCTTTGGAAGGTCGCCTGGCAATCGTCGAGCATGCCGATGGCGTCGGCGATGACGATGATGTCGAACGGACCGGGAAGGCGGGCGACGGTTTCCGGATCCTCGATGTCGCCGACGACGAAGTCGAGCGCCGGATACGCTGCGCGGGCGCGCACGATCATCGGTTCCGAGATGTCGACGCCGACGCCTTTCGCCGGCCGCAGCGCCGCCAGCAGGCCGCCGGTGCCGCAGCCGATTTCGAGTACGCGCAGCCCTTCGGGAATCAGGAACCGGAGATAGCGGCGGTCGTCGTCGTGGAACGCCTGGTTCTTGGCGATGAAGGCGTCGCGCTCCGGCGCCCAGCGGTCGGAAATCTCGCGCAGGCGCTGCTTGCGCGGGGAGAGCGGCCGCGCGGTGGCGGTGGTGGCGTCGTCGGGCATGCGCGGGCGAGATATACGCGAGTCGCCTCGGCCATGCCACAAAGCCGTTGCGAATGGCCGCCATCCGCAAAGAGCGGCGGCGCCACCAGCGGCGGTCGGGTAGCATTGCCAAGCATGTTCGGTTTCGTCACCCGGCCGATGGTCGTCGCGCTGATCGTCGCCTGCGGCCTGTTCATGGAGAATCTCGACGGCACGGTGATCACCACCGCGCTGCCGACCATGGCGGCCTCCTTCGGCGATACGCCGGCGCGGCTCAGCCTCGGCGTGACGGTCTACATGATCAGCCTGGCGATCTTCATCCCGATCAGCGGCTGGGTCGCCGATCGTTTCGGCGCGCGCACCGTGTTCCGCGCCGCCATCGCCGTCTTCACCTTCGGCTCGATCCTCTGCGGCCTGACGCACAACCTGCTCGAGCTGGCAGGCGCGCGCATCGTCCAGGGCGTCGGCGGCGCGATGATGGTGCCGGTCGGCCGGCTCATCCTGTTGCGAAGCGTGTCGAAGCCCGAGCTGGTGCGCGCCATGGCCTATCTCACCGTGCCGGCGCTGTTGGGCCCGGTGCTCGGCCCGCCGGTCGGCGGCTTCATCACCACCTATGCCAGCTGGCGCTGGATCTTCTTCCTCAACGTTCCGATCGGCATCCTCGGCATGGTGCTGGTCACGCTGCTGATCGACAACACGCGGGAAGAATCGACGCCCGATCTCGACTGGTTCGGCTTTCTATCGAGCGGCGGCGCCTTGGCGGGCCTGGTCTACGGTCTCGACCTCATCGGCAGGCCGTTGGTGCCGGCGGACGTCATCATTGGCATTCTGGCGGCCAGCACGTTGCTCGGTGTGGTCACGGTGCGGCACGCCTTGCGCCATCCTCATCCGCTGATCGACCTGTCGTTGCTGCGCGTGCCGACTTATTGCATCAGCATCATCGGCGGTTCGATCTTCCGCATCGGCTCGGGCACGTTGCCGTTCCTGTTGCCGATCATGCTGCAAGTCGGCTTCGGCGTGACGGCGTTCACCTCGGGCCTGCTGACCTGCGCCGCGGCGATGGGCTCGTTCACCATGAAGATGGCGGCGCGGCCGATCCTGCGCCGCTTCGGCTTCCGCCGCGTGCTGATCGGCAACGGTATGATCAGCGCCGTCTCGATCACGCTGTGCGCCGCCTTCTGGCCAACGACGCCGCATGCCGCGATCCTAGCCGTGCTGCTGGTCAGCGGCTTCTTCCGCTCGCTGCAATACACCAGCCTCAACACCGTGGCCTATGCCGAGATCGGCAGCAGCCGGATGAGCGCCGCGACCAGCGCCGCCAGCATGATGCAGCAGCTGTCGAACGGTCTCGGCGTCGCCTTCGGCGCGCTCATGCTCCAGATCGCGCGACACTGGAGCGGTGCGCTGACCGTGACCGATTTCCACGCCGCTTTTGGTTGTGCCGGCCTGGTGGCGCTCGCCGCGGTTGTGATTTTTCTGCGCCTCGATCCGGCCGCTGGCGCCGAGATCAGCGGTCACGGCGCCGCCATCGACGTCAAGCCGAGCAGCGCCTGACGCGACTCGCAGCCCGAGCGGGCAGGCGCCGGTCGCCCGTGCTATAGAACGCCATGCCCGAGACCGAATCGGCGCCAGTTGCGCCTGTTTCCGCCGCCTTGCCGCCCTATCTCGCCGCGCTCAACGAGGCCCAGCGCCGCGCCGTCGAAGCGGTGGACGGGCCGGTGCTCGTGCTGGCTGGCGCCGGCACCGGCAAGACTCGGGTACTGACCGCGCGACTCGCCCATATCCTCGCCACCCGCCGGGCCTGGCCATCGCAGATTGTCGCCGTCACCTTTACCAACAAGGCGGCGCTGGAGATGCGCGAACGGCTGGAGCGGCTGATCGGCCAGGCCGCCGAAGGATTGTGGCTCGGCACTTTCCATTCGATCGCAGCACGCATCCTGCGCCGTCACGCCGAGATCATCGGTCTCAAGCCCAATTTCACCATCCTCGACGCCGACGACCAGTTGCGCCTGGTGAAGCAGGTCGCCGCCGCCGAAGGCATCGACGAGAAGCGCTGGCCGGCGCGCACCATCCTGGGCGC
>JAGXBG010000150.1 GCA_018971215.1 Alphaproteobacteria bacterium | reverse complement strand
AGCCCAACGAGGGCGTCCGCGTGCTGATGAGCGGCCTCGATTACGAGCGCGTCGTGCTGGCGGGCGGACCGCTCGGCATCATGCAAGCCTGCCTCGACGCAGTGATCCCCTATCTCCACGACCGCAAGCAGTTCGGCAAAGCGATCGGCGAATTCCAGCTTATGCAGGGCAAGCTCGCCGACATGTACACCGGGCTCAACGCCGCGCGCGCCTATGTCTATGCCGTCGCGCGCGCCTGCGACCGCGGCCAGACCACGCGCAAAGACGCCGCTGGGGCGATCCTCTACGCCGCCGAGCGCGCGACCCAGGTGGCGCTCGAGGCGATCCAGACGCTGGGCGGCAACGGCTACATCAATGACTTTCCCACCGGCCGGCTGCTGCGCGACGCCAAGCTCTATGAGATCGGTGCCGGCACGTCGGAGATCCGGCGCATGCTGATCGGGCGCGAACTGTTCGAGGAGACCGCGTGATGGCTGTACTCAAAACCGCGCTCGATCCACGTGCTGCCGAATTCCGTGCCAATGCCAAGGCGGCGCGCGCATCGGTCGCCGACCTCGACAAGAAACTCAAAGCCATCGGCGAAGGCGGCGGCAAGGACGTGCGCGACAAGCATCTGAAGCGCGGCAAGCTGCTGGTGCGCGAGCGCATTCAGCGCCTGCTCGATCCCGGCGCGCCGTTCCTCGAATTCTCCGCCTTCGCCGGCTACGGTCTCTATCGCGACGACGTTCCAGCCGGTGGCATTGTCACCGGCATCGGCCCGGTAATGGGCCGCGAATGCGTCGTCGTCGCCAACGACGCCACGGTCAAGGGCGGCACCTATTATCCGGTGACGGTGAAGAAGCACCTGCGTGCGCAAGAGATCGCGCGCGAAAACAACCTGCCGTGCCTTTATCTGGTCGACAGCGGCGGCGCCTTCCTGCCGGCGCAAGACGAAGTCTTTCCCGACCGCGATCATTTCGGCCGCATCTTCTATAATCAGGCGACGCTATCGGCGGCCGGCGTGCCGCAGCTCGCGGCGGTGATGGGCTCGTGCACCGCTGGCGGCGCCTACGTGCCGGCGATGGCCGACGAAAGCATCATCGTCAAGGGCACCGGCACGATCTTCCTGGGCGGGCCGCCGCTGGTGAAGGCGGCGACCGGCGAGGCGGTTTCCGCCGAAGAGCTCGGCGGCGCTGATGTGCATGCCCGCGTCTCGGGCGTCGCCGATCAGATCGCGACCGACGACGGCGAGGCGCTGGCGCTCTTGCGCCGTAGCGTCGGCAATCTCAACCGGCCGAAGCGTTTCCAGATCGAAACGACCGAACCGCGCGAACCACTCTACGCGCCCGAGGAGGTCTACGGCGTCGTGCCGGCCGATCCGCGCAAGCCCTATGACGTGCGCGAGCTGATCGCGCGGCTGGTCGACGGCAGCGAGTTCGACGAGTTCAAGCCGCATTACGGCGAAACGTTGGTAACCGGTTTCGCGTGGCTCTGGGGTTATCCCGTCGGCATCGTCGCCAACAACGGCATCCTGTTTTCGGAAAGCGCGCTCAAAGGCGCACATTTCATCGAGCTGTGTGCGCAGCGCCGCATTCCGCTGGTGTTTCTGCAGAACATCACCGGCTTCATGGTCGGCAAGAAATACGAGGCCGGCGGCATCGCCAAGGACGGCGCCAAGATGGTCACGGCGGTCGCGTGTGCCGCCGTGCCGAAATTCACAATCATCGTCGGCGGCAGTTTCGGCGCCGGCAATTATGCGATGTGCGGTCGCGCCTACGCGCCACGGTTCCTGTGGACTTGGCCCAATGCACGCATCTCCGTGATGGGCGGCGAGCAGGCGGCCAACGTGCTGGCGACGGTGCGGCGCGACGGCGCACGTGGCAAGGGCTGGCCGAAGGCGCAGGAGAACCGCTTCAAAGCCGCGATCCGCAAACAGTACGAAACGCAAGGGCATCCGTATTACGCCAGCGCGCGGTTGTGGGACGACGGCATCATCGATCCCAAGGACACGCGCCGCGTGCTGGCGATGTCGATTTCGGCCAGCCTCAACGCGCCGATCGAAGCGACGCGTTTCGGCGTCTTCCGGATGTGACATGAGCGCGGTGCTGGTCTCGCGGGACGCGCGCGGCGTTGCCACGGTCACGCTCAACCGGCCGGAGCGGCGCAACGCCTTCGACGACGCCCTGATCCGCGAGCTCGACCGGCTGTTTGCCAATCTCGCGCGCGATACGGCCGTGCGCGTCGTGGTCTTGACCGGCGCCGGTTCGGTGTTTTCCGCCGGCGCGGACATCAACTGGATGCGCCGCGTCGCCGGCTACAGCAAGCGCGAGAACCGCGCCGACGCAATGGGCCTGGCGCGCATGCTGCGCCGGCTCGACACGTTGCCAAAGCCAAGTGTGGCGCGGATCAACGGCGCGGCCTATGCCGGCGCCATCGGCCTGATCTGCGCTTGCGATGTCGCCGTGGCGGCGACCGAAGCGACGTTTGCGATCTCCGAAGTGCGGCTCGGCCTATTGCCGGCGACCATCGCGCCTTACGTTACGGCAACGATCGGCGCGCGCCAGGCACGGCGATTCAATCTGACAGGCGAGGCGTTCAGTGCGGACGAGGCGCTGCGCATCGGCCTGGTGCACAAGGTCGCGCCCTTGGCGCAGCTTGATGCCGCGACCGATGAGATCGTCGCTGCCCTGCTGCAAGGCGCGCCCAGCGCACAGGCCAAGGCCAAGCGCATGATCGCCGCCGTCGCTGGCAAGCCGATCACGCCTTCAGTGACGGCCCGCACCGCCGACGCCATCGCCGAGGCGCGCGCGTCGCCGGAAGGGCGCGAAGGCCTGGCGGCGTTTCTCGAGAAACGCAAGCCGCGTTTCCGGACCTAGAGTGTTCAAGAAGCTCCTCATCGCCAATCGCGGCGAGATCGCCTGCCGCGTTATCCGCACCGCGCGGCGGATGGGGATCAAGACCGTGGTGGTCTATTCCGCCGCCGATAGCCGCTCGCTGGCGGTTGCGCTTGCCGACGAGGCCTATGAGATCGGCCCAGCGCCGGCGCGCGAGAGCTATTTGAACATGTCGGTGATCCTGGCCGTGGCGCGACGCAGCGGCGCCGAGGCGATCCATCCCGGCTACGGATTCCTGTCCGAGAATGCGGCTTTCGCCGCCGCCTGTGCCAAGGTCGGACGCGTCTTCGTGGGGCCGCCGGCGAAGGCGATTCACGCCATGGGCGACAAAGCTGTGGCGAAGGCGCTCGCCGAAAAGGCCGGCGTGCCGGTCGTGCCGGGCTATCGCGGCGACCGCCAGCACCCCGCGATCTTCGCCGCCGAGGCGGCGCGCATCGGCTATCCGTTGCTGGTCAAGGCGGCGGCCGGCGGCGGCGGCCGCGGCACGCGCGTCGTCGAGCGGCCGAACGAGCTTGGCGCCGCGCTCGACGGCGCCCGGCGCGAGGCGACCGCCGCCTTCGGCGACGGCCGGCTGATCCTGGAGAAATATCTGCGCGCGCCGCGTCATATCGAAGTGCAGGTCTTCGGCGACCGGTTCGGCAATGTGATTCACCTCTTTGCGCGAGACTGCTCGTCGCAACGGCGCTATCAGAAGGTGATCGAGGAGGCGCCGCCGCCCGGTCTGCCGCCGACCCTATTGCGTCACCTGTACGACGCGGCGCTGAAGGTGGCGCGCGCGGTCAAATACCAGAACGCCGGCACGGTCGAATTCATCGTCGAACGCGGCAAGTTCTATTTCATCGAGATGAACACGCGGCTTCAGGTCGAGCATGCGGTGACCGAGATGATCACCGGCATCGATCTGGTCGAATGGCAGTTGCGTGTCGCCGCTGGCGATAAGCTGCCGCTGAAGCAGCTGCGTATCCGCGCCCATGGCCATGCCATCGAAGCACGTGTCTATGCCGAGGACCCAGCGCGCGGTTTCCTGCCGTCGACCGGCGGGTTGGTTCGGCTGCGCTTTCCGCCCGCCGCCGCCGGATTGCGCGTCGAGACCGGTCTGCGGCAAGGCGACGCCGTGACCGAATTCTACGATCCGATGATCGCCAAACTGGTGGCATTCGGCGCCGACCGCCGGGTGGCGCGGGAGGGATTGCGTGCGGCGCTGAGTGAAACCCGGGTGCTCGGCGTCACCAGCAATCGGGATTTCCTTTTGCGGTTGCTCGCGCAGCCGACCTTCCGGCGCGGCTCGATTGATACCGCCTTCATCGGCCGGCATCTCAACGCGCTGGCGCCGTCGGCGCCAGCGCCCGATACCGCATTGGCGGCCGCAGCATTGTCGCGCATCGTGGCCAGCCAACCGAAACCCGGCACGGATCGCTTTTCGCCCTGGCGACTGCGCGACGGCTGGCAGATCGGCGGCGAACGCGCGCTCGATTTTACGTTCGACGATCGCGGCCGGAAGCGGCGTGTCCGTCTGCGCTTCACGGCCGGCGCATTGAGCGTCGATTTCGGCAAGCGGCGCCTGCCCGCACTGGCGTGGGCGCTCGGCGACGGCGATCTTGCGGTCGAACTCGACGGCAAACACATCGAAGCCAGCGTCGCCTGGGACAAGCGCGGCGTGCACGTGGCGCTCGACGACGGCACGTGGCGCTTCGGCGTGATCGAAGACGCGGCCCGGCGGTCCGCTGCCGCCACGGCCGCTGGGCGCGTCGTCGCGCCGATGCCGGGGAAGATCGCGGCCGTCCACGTCGCCAAAGGCGCAACCGTGACCCGCGGTCAAATCCTGCTGGTGCTCGAGGCGATGAAGATGGAGCATGCGATCGCCGCGCCGAGCGACGGCGTGGTCGCCGAAATCCGCTATGCTGCGGGCGATCCCGTCGCTGAAGGCGCGGAGCTGCTGGTGCTTGGCGGCGGGAAGGAGGCGCGGTGATGCAGGTGCCGAAATCGGTGCGGGTGGTCGAAGTCGGGCCGCGCGACGGGCTGCAAAACGAAGCCAAAACGGTGCCCACCGCGACCAAGGTCGCGCTCATCGAACGCCTTGCCGACGCCGGCCTCAAGACCATCGAAGCCGGCAGCTTCGTTTCGCCCAAGTGGGTCCCGCAAATGGCCGATACCGCGGCGGTGATGCAGGCGCTGAAGCGCCGGCCGGGCGTCGCTTATCAGGTGCTGGTGCCGAACCTGAAAGGCTTCGAAGCGGCGCAGGCGGCCAAGGCCGACGAGGTGGCGATCTTCGCCGCGGCGTCCGAGACGTTCTCCCGCCGCAATATCAATTGTTCGATCGCCGAGAGCCTCGAGCGGTTCGTGCCGGTGACGGAGGCTGCAAAAACCGCAGGCATTCGCGTGCGCGGCTATATCTCATGCGTCGTCGATTGTCCTTACGAAGGCGCCGTGGCGCCGTCGGCCGTCGCCGATGTCGCGGCGCGACTGCACGCTCTCGGCTGTTACGAGATCTCGCTCGGCGACACGATCGGCAGCGGCACGCCGGCGCGCGTGGTGGCGATGATCGAAGCGGTGGCGCAACGCGTGCCGCGCAACCGCCTCGCCGTCCATTGCCACGATACATACGGTCAGGCATTGGCGAACATTTTTGCGGCGCTTGAAAGCGGCATCGCGACGGTCGACAGTTCGGTCGCCGGTCTGGGCGGTTGTCCCTATGCACCCGGCGCCGCCGGCAACGTCGCCAGTGAGGACGTGGTCTACATGCTCGACGGATTACGCATCGGACATGGCGTCGATCTCGCCAAGCTCGCCGCTGCAGGCCGCTTCATCTCTGATGCGCTTGGTCGCGAGCCGGCGTCGAAATGCGCGAAGGCGCTGGCCGCGAAAGCTGCGTGATGGTCTTGCATCTGATCAAGATGGCGGTCGGCGTCGCCGATCTCGCCGAGCTCCGCAAGTTGCAGAAGCTGCGCCGCAAGCAGCGCGGCAAGTCGGTGTTCTTCACGCGCAACATGCCGAAACGTATCGACGAGCTGCTCGACGGCGGCTCGATCTACTGGGTGATCAAGCGGCAGATCGCGGTGCGCCAGCGGCTCAAATCGTTCACGCCGATCGTCGGCAAAGACGGCGAGAAGCGCGTCGCCATCGAGTACGCGATGACGCTGGTGCCGGTGATGCCGCGGCCTTGCCGGCCGTTCCAGGGCTGGCGCTATCTCACCGCGAAGGACGCACCAAAGGACCGGCCGGCCGGCATCGACTCGGGCGAGCACTTGCCGCCGAAGCTCGCCAAGGAGCTGCGCGAACTCGGCCTGCTTTAGCCGGGTTTTCCGCGGCGACCCGCGCTCGGCCAGCCGGTCCGGCCCTGCGAGCGCCGGTAAGCCCCTGAAACGCGGGCATTTTCTGGAAGGCCGTCGACGGCGGCCGATCGCTGGCGACCGCAAATCGAAAGAACTGAAA
>JAGXBG010000149.1 GCA_018971215.1 Alphaproteobacteria bacterium | reverse complement strand
TAGCCGAGAGCGCGGTGCAGGGTCTTTTCGAGATTACGCGACAACATCGAATTTGATCCTTCTACTGGCCACAAAGTCCTGAGTGCGGATCAGTCCTTCTCCAGAGTGCATTGCAACGGATGCTGGTGCTGGCGCGCGAAGTCCATCACCTGCGTCACCTTCGATTCGGCGACTTCGTAAGTATACACGCCGCAGACGCCGACACCGCGGCGATGGACGTGCAACATGATGCGGGTCGCCTCGTCGCGGCTTTTGCCGAAGAACCGCTCGAGGATGTGCACGACAAATTCCATCGGCGTGTAATCATCGTTCAACATCAGGACCTTGTACATCGAGGGCTTTTTCGTCTTGGGCTTGGCCTTGACGATGACGCCGGTCGACGGCCCTTCGTTACCGTTGCGCTTCTCAATATCGCTCATCGCGCGAACTGCCTAGTCGAACGCGACTCCACAATCGAATCAACCATCCTGGTCATGATATTGGATGCCCGCGACGCCGTAAAAGGGACAATTGCGCGCCGCCGCAAGCGTGCCAGCCATGATCGCTAGGCTACGCTCGACCCGTTAACGGCGCGACAAATCCGGCGTCCGCGGCCCATATACGGGCTTGTGAGCCGCCCGGTCCCGGCCGGGCGCCGGTTCAGGCTGCGACCGGCCGCGTCAGTTTAGTCAGTGTCGTCTCAACACAACCGCCGATCGGCGCCCAGGTACCACGCGCGAGCGCCAAGCCGAGTTCCGACAAGCGCGCGGTGCGTTCGACCAACGCTTCGAGCGCGCTCGTGGCAAGCCCCGCGTGGATTTCGATCACGCGGTCGAGCGTCCTGGCAGCCAGCAGTTCCTTGGTCGCCGTGCCCGTCGCGGCGAGCGTTTGCCGGGCGTAAACGACCGTCTCGTTCGCGATCGCTTCGAAGCCCTCGGCCCAAGCGGTATTGGCCTTGAGGACCGCGTCGAAATTCTCCCGCGACAGCGCGGCGAACGCGTCGTAGTAGCCGCGCGCAGGCGCCGCCACAGCCGCGCGGACCGTGCGTTTCGCGTCGTCGGCCACGATTTGCGGCGGCATCGTCACCACCGCGGCCGGCTTCTTCGGTTTGGAGCCCATCGGAACCTCCTGCTGGCCTATCGGTTGCGTCGCGCCGCCCCGTCCGGGACTCTTACTGCGCCGCAACAAAAACATATTGCCACGCGCTTGTGTCAATACAAGGTGCGTTTTGCACTGCAACGAATCGGATTTGTTATCACGACGCCATGACCGTGAACGGGCCCTGCACCCGAAGCGCGCGAAGGCGGGCTGCCCCATATTCACGCGCACATCGCCATTTATCCAAAAACTTTACGCGAGAAATTCGGAATAACTGGACAGAGAATCACCGTATTTCTAATCTGTTCCAAGGCTTTCGGACTTTGGTTTGTACCCGTTTGCGATGTTTGCGGACGATCGAGGGGACGTTAGCGTTTTGGGGGAATAGTTGTTTGTGGGGTGAAGACAGAATGATTGCGGCGGCGTCACTGCGTTATGCGCGATGCTGGCTCGGGTGGATTGTTACCTGTGCCGCCTTGTTTCTCGTTTTTGTCATGGGACAGCCGGCCTTCGCGCGCGGCCACGCGCTGCGCTCGCCGTACCCGCCCGGCCAGATCTCGTCGATCGTCATTGACGCCCAAACCGGCAAGGTACTGAGCGAGCACGACGCCGACCGGTCCGATTATCCAGCGTCGCTCACCAAGATGATGACGCTCTACCTCGCCTTCGGCGCGCTGGAGCAGGGCAAAATCTCGCTCAACGACGAATTCACCGTGTCGCTGCACGGCGCGCGGCAGGCGCCGTCGAAACTCGGGCTGCGTCCCGGCCAGCGCATCGCGGTGCGCGATCTGATTCTGGCGGTCGTCACCCATTCCGCAAACGACGCCGCCGTCACGATCGCGGAAAACCTCGCCGGCAGCGAGTCCGCTTTTGCCCAGCGCATGACGGCAACTGCGCACGCGCTCGGCATGACGGCAACCACCTTCCGCAACGCTTCGGGCCTGCCCAATCCGCCGAACATCAGCACCGCGCGTGACCTGGCGACGCTCGCGCGGGCGCTGTGGCGCGACTATCCGACCGAATATCACTTCTTCGCCACCGAGGAATTCACCTACAAAGGCGCGGTCTACGAGACGCACAACCATCTGATGGCGAACTTCGCCGGCATGGACGGCATCAAGACCGGCTATATCCATGCTTCGGGCTTCAACTTGGCCGCGTCGGCGGTGCGCAACGGGCGGCGCCTGATCGGCGTCATCATGGGCGGCAGCTCGGCGCGCGCCCGCGACCTGCAGATGGCCGGCTTGCTGGACACCGCCTTCGCCGGCGTCGTACCGGCCGCCGACACGACCGTCCAGACCGCAAGCGGCGGCGACGCGGCGGGCGTTGCGGTCGCCACCAACACATCATCGCCAATGGCGACACTCAATCCGGTGCAACGCGCCGAAGCGGCGGTGCCTCAACCTGCGGTCAAGCCGCTTACGCCAACATTGCGCGCGCTCAAGAAGAGCCACGCTTGGGAAATTCAAGTCGGCGCCTTCGGCAATCAAGGCGCCGCCGAACACGCCGGTGCACTTGCTCTCGCCAGGCTGCATCTCAAGGGCAAGACCGCGCTCGTCGTCCCGCCGGCGCGGGGCGACAAGGACCCCCTCTATCGTGCCCGCATCGCCGGCTTCTCGCAGATCGAGGCCGAGCGCGCCTGCCGCCTGCTGCGCGCCAAGGTGCATGGGCACAAGCTGTGTGCGGTCATCGCGCCGGTGCAAGCGATCGCGGCGGCGCTGCCGGCGCCGCGGCCGCTCGATTTGCACTTGCCGGCACCAGCGTCGGCTTCAGCCGCCGCGGCCACACCGACGCCAGCGTCCGCGCCAGCTCCGGCGACAGACGCCAATCCGTTGCCGTCGGTCGAGGCCGACAAGAACTAGACTGATTCGTAGCGGTAAAATTCAGCCGGCGGTGCGATGCCGCTGGCCTTGAGCTGCTCGGCGAGCGACCCTTTGAGCCGTTCCAAGGCCGCTGCATTGCGGCCTTCGGCGCGCGCCACCAGCACGTCCTGCGTATTCGACGCGCGCAACAGCCACCAGCCGTCGGCGGTCTTGACGCGCACGCCATCGACCACAGCGACATCGGCGTTGGCGGCCTTAAGTCGCGTGCGCACTTCCTCGACCACCTTGAACTTGCGATCCTCGGCGCAAGGAAAGCGCAGCTCGGGCGTGTTCACCACGGCCGGCATGCGGTCGCGCAGCGCCGCCAAACTGTCGCCGCCGCGCGCGATGATGCCGAGAAGCCGGACCGCGGCGTAAAGCGCGTCGTCATAGCCGTAATAGCCGTCGGCGTAGAAGATGTGGCCGCTCATCTCGCCGGCGAGCGGCGCACCGATCTCGGCCATCTTGGCTTTGATCAGCGAATGCCCGGTCTTCCACATCACCGGCGTGCCACCGAGGCGCTTGATCTCGTCGAACAGGGACTGGCTCGCCTTGACGTCGGCGATAATGGTGGCACCCGGTTGCTTGGCGACGATCTCGCCGGCGAGCAGGATCATGAACTGGTCGCCCCACAGGATACGCCCCTGCCCGTCGACGACGCCGATGCGGTCGCCGTCGCCGTCGAAGGCGATGCCGAGGTCGGCTTTCTCCTGCGCCACCGCTTGCTGGAGCTGCTTCAGGTTCTTGGGCTCGGTCGGATCCGGATGATGGACGGGGAAGCGGCCGTCGATCGTCGCGTTGAGCAGCACGTGGCGACCGGGCAACGCCTTGACCAGCAGCTGCAGCGCCTCGCCGGTGGCGCCGTTGCCGGCGTCCCAAACCACCGACAGCGTCCGTTCGCCGCCGCGATAGTCGGTAGCCAGCCGCTTGACGTAATCAGTCAGCACCGGCTTTTCGACGACGCTGCCCTTGCCGGCGGGAAACTGCCCGGCCGCGGCGATCTTGCCGAGCCGCTGAATGTCCGGACCAAAAAACGACTTCTGGCCGAGCACCAGCTTGAAGCCATTATGGGTCGGCGGATTGTGCGAGCCGGTCACCATGATGCCACCGGCGACGTCGAGCGTGTGACTGGCGAAATAGAGCATCGGCGTCGGACCGAGGCCGACGCGCACGACGTCGATGCCGGACATGGCGAGGCCTTCGACCAGGGCGGCTTCCAGCGCCGGCGAGCTCAGCCGGCCGTCGCGTCCGACCGCGACCCGTTTGCCGCCCTTCTCGGCGACGACCGACGCGAAACTGCGGCCGATGGCGCGGGCATCGGCTTCGTACAACGTCTGGCCGACGACGCCGCGAATGTCGTACTCGCGCAAAATCGTCGGATCGAAGACGTGGCCTTCGGCGGTGCGCGTCACGGAACGAACCTCACGCGTAGTGCTTGATGATGTCTTTGACTGCCGCGCCGAGCTCCGGCCGCGCCAGAGCGAAGGCCAAGTTGGCTTCGAGGAAACCGACCTTGTCGCCGCAATCGAAGCGCCGGCCGGCGAACCGCAGGCCATGGAACGGCTGCTTGGCAGCGATCAGCTGTGCCAGCGCATCGGTGAGCTGGATCTCGCCGCCGGCCCCCTTGCCGATCCGGCCGAGCGCATCGAACACTTCGGGCTGGAGGATATAGCGGCCGATAATGCACAGCCGCGACGGCGCCTTGGCCGGATCGGGCTTTTCGACGACGCCGCGCGCCGAAACCAGGCGGCCGTCGTCCGTCTCGACGGCGAGGACGCCATAGCGGCTGGTTTGTTCACGCGGCACTTCCATCGCGGCCACCATGTTGCCGCCGACTTTCTCCTGAGCGTCGACCATCTGCTTGAGGCAGGCTTCGTCCGCGAGGATCAGATCGTCGGCCAACAACACGGCAAATGGCTCGTCTCCGACCAGGGCGCGTGCGCACCAGACAGCATGGCCGAGACCCAGCGGATGCTGCTGCCGCGTATAGGCGATCTGTCCCGGCTCCGGCATCCACGATTTGACCTCGGCGATCTGGGCCTTCTTGCCACGCGCCTGCAGCGTGCTTTCAAGCTCGTAGGAATGGTCGAAGTGATCCTCGATCGCACTTTTGGAGCGACCGGTGACGAAGATGAATTCCTCGATGCCCGCTGCGCGCGCTTCCTCGACCGCATACTGGATCAAAGGCTTGTCGACGACCGGCAGCATCTCTTTGGGCATGGCCTTGGTGGCCGGAAGGAATCGGGTGCCGAGGCCGCCGACCGGAAACACTGCTTTGCGAACGCGCTGCACCATGCTCCAGCCTCGCCTCCGTCGTGCTGCGCCGCTTTTATACCGCTTCCCGGCGCTAATCCAGTCGGAGATCGTGGCCAATTTGGGCTTGGCTGTGACGATTCGGCGCACGACTCACGCGCCGAGCAGGATGTCCTTCGCGCGGTTGAGCTTGGCGGCGAGGTAATTCGAGCCGCCCTGGTCCGGATGCACTTTCTTCATCAAGCGGCGATGCGCTTCGCGGATCTGCGCTTCGTCAGCACCGGGCACGAGACCGAGAACGGCATAGGCCTCGTCGCGCGTCATCGCGTCGGCTGTAGCGCTTTGGCGCGCGCTGGCCGCAGCCTGCTGGCGCCAATCGGGCATCGCCCGATCGAGATAGGCTTCCAGCAGCCGCGCGCCGTCGGCGTCGGCGGCGCGGCATTGCTGCCAGAGATCGAGCAGCTCGCTTTTGCCCAGACGTTCGAGGCGGCGTCCAGCATAAGGGCCGCGCTTCACCGTGCCGCTCATCTCGCCGCTGGCGTGATCGAGAGTCATGGCGATCGTGTCGGACGCGACTTGCGAGGCGCGTGACGATCTGCCGCCGGTCGGCGACGCCTGGCTGCGCCATCGGCGCCAAAGCTGAACGGCGAGCGGCGAAAACGTTCCGGCTGCGATCAACACCGGCACCAATCGCTCGCTCAACAACAGTAGGACTAGGGCGGCGGTGGCACCGAGGACGGCAATCGCCCCGAAAAACCAAGTGAAAAAGCGACTGAGCCGCGCGGGATCGGCGGTCACGAACAAGCGCGCCAACAGGAACAGCACGGCAAGGATGCCGAAGCCGGCGATCAGATAGATCATGAACCGCCAATCTGGCGCGCCAACAGCAAGGCGCTGCCGCCGGCTTTGCGACCGTAATCGACCAGCGCCTGGCGGCCGCCGGCCGCGTAGGCCGCGACAGCGCCGAGCAGGGCCTTGAGCTCGGTTGCGCTCGAGGAATCGAAGGGGCAATAAGCGCCACGCGACAACCGCGCGATTTCACGAAAGACGCGCGCGACGACCGGATCGTTACCCTCATGGAAAATGAACGCCGGCACGCTCAGGAGTGCAAGTTCACCGGCCAG
>JAGXBG010000148.1 GCA_018971215.1 Alphaproteobacteria bacterium | reverse complement strand
AAGGTCGCCGACTATCGCGCCGGCAAGGAAAAGCTGCTTGCTTACTTCGTCGGCCAGGTGATGAGGGCGACCCAGGGTAAAGCCAATCCGGCTCTGGTCAACGAGCTGCTGAAAAAGAAGCTCGCCGGCTAGACGCTACTTCTTCTCAATGCGGCCGTAGGTGTCCTCGAGGCGGACGATGTCGTCCTCGCCGAGATAGCTGCCGGACTGCACCTCGATCAGGTGCAACGGAATCTTGCCCGGGTTCTCGAGCCGGTGGACCGTGCCCATCGGGATGTAGGTCGACTGATCCTCGTAGAGGATCGTCTCGTCGTCATCGCGCGTGACTTTGGCGGTGCCGGCGACCACGACCCAGTGTTCGGCGCGGTGGTGGTGTTTCTGCAAGCTGAGCTTGCCGCCCGGCTTGACCATGATGTGCTTCACCTGGACGCGTTCGCCGGCGTGGATCGAGCGGTAAGTGCCCCACGGGCGATGCACCAGCGGATGCGCTTTGAGTTCGCTGCGGCCGGCGTGCTCCAGTTTGGCGACCAATTGCTTGATGTCCTGGGTGCGGTCGCGTTTTGCC
Source organism: Alphaproteobacteria bacterium (assembly GCA_018971215.1). GTDB lineage: Bacteria > Pseudomonadota > Alphaproteobacteria > ATCC43930 > CGMCC-115725 > REEB95. Next base: position 5,765 of record JAGXBG010000148.1, on the reverse strand, counting down.
ACCATGACGACGTCCGACGTTACGACGACGACGAGGTCCTCGACGCCAAGCACGGCGAGCAGGCCGCTGTCGGTACGCAACAGGTTGTTGCGTGAATCTTCGGCCACCACGTCGCCGGTCGTGAGATTGCCGGCATTGTCCTTGTGGCCGATCTGCCAGAGCGCGTCCCAGGTGCCGACGTCGCTCCAGCCCATTTCGGCCGGCACCACCGCGGCAAGGGGCGTATGCTCCATCACCGCATAGTCGATCGAAACGTTTTCGGCCTTGGCGAACGCTTCCTTGTCGAGCCGCACGAAATCGAGATCGCGCTTCGCTTTGGCGACCGCCGCGCGGCAGGCGTTCAGCAGCTCCGGCTTCAGCCGTTCGAGCTCGCGCAGGTAAAGCGCCGCCGGCAGCAGGAAGATGCCGCTGTTCCAGGAATAATCGCCGGAGGCGACATAGGATTTGGCGCGTTTGACATCGGGCTTTTCGACGAAGCCCGCGACTTCGAATACGCCGGCAATGCCATTGAGCGCCGCGCCGCGCCGGATATAGCCGTAGCCGGTCTCCGGCTTGGTCGCCTTGATGCCGAAGGTGACCAGCCGGCCGAGACGCGCGGCCGATGCGGCGCGCTCGATTGCGGCGAGGAAGGCGTCACGGTCGGCGATGACGTGATCGGACGGCATGACAAGCAGCAGCGCGTCAGGCGCCTGCGCCGTCACCGTCAACGCTGCTACGGCGACGGCCGGCGCGGTGTTGCGACCCATCGGCTCGAGCACGATGGTGCTCGGTTCGGTGCCGGCGAGGCGCAATTGCTCGGCGACGATGAAACGATGCTCGTCGTTGGATACGACCAGCGGGGCAGCAAACCGGTTACGATCCGCTACGCGCATCGCCGCTTCCTGCAGAAGCGACTGGTCGGAGACGAGCGGAAGGAGTTGTTTGGGATAGAGCGCGCGCGACAAAGGCCAAAGCCGCGTGCCGGATCCACCCGAGAGGATTACCGGATGGATCACGCCGTTCTGCGCTGGTTGAGTAGGCGGCATGTGCTGATTCTGCGCGGCGCTATTCTCGCGAAGCCATCATAGCGGAAAGCGCATCAAAAGCCGCGCATCTTGTGGGCAATCGGAGACGGTGCCGGGCCGGCGCCAGCCGGCTACGGCGCTGGCGCCTGCGAAAAAGCTGACGAAGCCGGAAGGCTTCAGGCGAGGGCGGCGCGCGGAGGACGACCAGGGCGGCGCAGCGCGCGTGCGAACGACGCGACGTTGTCGACGCCGCGATCCAGGCACGACAGCTCTTCCTTCGCCCGCTCGAGCACTTGCATATCGCGGGCGTCTTCGCGGTCGGAGATGTCCATGTAGCTGAGCTTGATCTCGACGAGATCGAGCAGCATTTCGATAGAGCGTTTCGACAGTCCCATTTCCCCCTCCACATTTTTCGGAAGTCGAATGACCGACCTCCTAGAACATGTGTCGATGATCGGGCTTTATTCGTTAAAATGCGGTGAATCGAATTCTGTGAAAATCGCCTGGAATACTAAGTTTAATCGGCGTCAACCATGTGGGCGCCGCGCCGTTTGACACCCCTCGGCGCGGCCTTTAGAACGGCGGGCGCATACGCCGTGAACGACACCACTCTTGCGGAGGGGTGGCCGAGTGGCTGAAGGCGGCGGTTTGCTAAACCGTTATACGGTCTAAAGCCGTATCGTGGGTTCGAATCCCATCCCCTCCGCCACTTTCCCACCACGATGAAGGAATGGTAACCAAAGCTGTACCATCCGATTCCGGCCGTTGCCGCCAGCGGACCGCCCGATAAGAAGCGTGGGGAGGAAGGGATGAGCGACCTGCTGCTGCCGACGACGGTCGTCGGAAGTTATCCACAGCCGGATTGGCTGATCGATCGCGACAATCTGCGGGGCCGCCTGCCGCCGCGCGTACGGGCGCGCGAAATCTGGCGGGTCGCCGAGCCGTTTCTTGAACAGGCGCAGGACGACGCGACATTAATCGCGATCCGTGACATGGAGCGCGCCGGCATCGACATCATCAGCGACGGCGAAATGCGCCGCGAAAGCTATTCCAACCGGCTGGCGACGGCATTGTCCGGCATCGACATCGACAAGCCAGGCGCGGCACTCGACCGCACCGGCCATCCCAATCCAGTGCCGCGCGTTGCCGGACCGATCAAGCGGCTGCGGCCGGTCGAGGTGCGCGATGTGCAGTTCCTGCGCGCCAACACCGACCGCAAGATCAAGATCACCCTGCCGGGCCCATTCACGATGGCCCAGCAAGCGCAGAACGATTACTACAAGGACGAGGAAGAACTCGTCATGGCCTATGCGGCGGCGGTCAACGAGGAAGCCAAGGAATTGAAGGCCGCCGGCGCCGACGTCATCCAGATCGACGAACCTTATCTCCAGGCGCGACCCGAAAAGGCGAAGACGTACGGCGTCAAGGCGATCAACCGCGCGTTGGCCGGCGTACCCGGCCCGACTGCTGTGCATCTCTGCTTCGGCTACGCGCACGTCGTGCACACGCGGCCGTCGGGCTATTCGTTCCTGCCCGAACTGGCCGATTGCATCGCGCAGCAAGTGTCGATCGAAACTGCACAATCCAATCTCGATCTCGCCGTGCTCAAGACGCTCGGCAACAAGCAGATCATTCTTGGCGTCATCGACCTCAACGATCCCAAGGTCGAAACGCCGGCGACGGTCGCAGCGCGCATCCGGCGCGCTTTTGCGGTCGTGCCGCCTGAACAGATCATCGCCGCACCCGATTGCGGCATGAAATACATTCCGCGCGAAACCGCCTTCGCCAAGCTCAACGCGCTGGCGGATGGTGCGGCGATCGTGCGCCGAGAATTGTGCGGCTAAGGCCGCTCACGCTGGGTTCCGCATTTGCGGACGGGCGTCGTAAACCGAAAATTAACCCTGCCGATTGCATATCGGAATTAGCTTTAACAGAGCCTGATCGTCTCGAAGCGGTCCGGGCGCGAACACCGAATTTGCAGTCGGCGGCGCGTTGGACGGATAATCGGCCATCTCAATGAGGTCGATCGCGATGAGTGTGGATTCTGCGTCCGCAGGCACGGTGGATTGCGCACCGGCGCGGCGGCTGCCGACCAGTGTCGCGCGCGGCACCGTGGTCGGCGATACGCGTCTCGAGACGCTCTACCGCTATTGGCTCGGTCGCTGCGGTGCACGCGCCATGCCCCGACGTGCCGACATCGATCCGGTTGCGATTCCTGCGGCGATCTGGCCGCATGTGATGATTCTCGAAGTCGTCCGCGACGGCGCCAAAATTAGGTTCCGGTATCGCCGGGCCGGCGGCGTGTTTTGGCGCACGGGCGGCGCTGAGCCGACGGGGCGTTTCATTGAAGAAGTGCTGCCAGCCACGGCGGGTTATCTCGATTACGTCGTCGCGATCTATGCCGAGATGACCGAATGCGGGCGGCCGATATACTCCGAAAACTACTTCACGCGCGATGGACAAAGCGTGCCGATGCGGACGCGACGCGTGAGCCTGCCGCTGTCCAACGACGGCGTCGTCGTCGACACGATCCTGGCCGGTCACGTTTTCGAATATCTGCGCGAGCGCGATCCGGCGTTTTCGGCGATCGGCGGGTTGCGCGAGGCCGTGCGGGTTTACCTCGACGAGATCGCTCCGGCCTGAGTTGACGGCTGGGCGGCGCGTCTGGTGGCGACGATTGTCTAAGCCGGGCATTCGACGTTACAGTACCGGCCATAAAGACGCGGCGCATGAAGGATTGCCGATGGATAACAGGATGACGGTGAGCCCACTGGCGGCGAAGCCGGTGGCCGAAACTGCGCGCTACAAGATTTTCGTCCGCAACCTAGTGCTGGCGGCAAAGATCGGCGTACATCCGCACGAAAAAGTCCGGCCGCCGCGCCTGCGCGTCAGCGTCGAGCTCGAGATGGCGGGCGATCCGCCGCGGCACGACGAATTGATCGACGCGCTCGACTATGAGCGCGTGGTTGCCGGCATCCGTGACCTGGCCATGGCACAGCACATCAACCTGGTCGAAACCTTTGCCGATGCAGTTGCACGGCTTTGTCTGGTAAACGGCCGCGTGCTCGCCGCCTGCATCACCGTCGAGAAGCTCGACGTTTACTCCAATGCAGAAAGTGTCGGCGTGACGCTCGAACGGCGCCGCGCCGAATAGATCACGGCGCGGTTGCCAGCGCTTCGGTAACCGCGATCGCAGCGCGCGTCTCGGCGACGTCGTGGACGCGCACGATCTGCACACCTTGCTGGACCGCGTGAATTGCTACCGCCAGCGATCCGGGAAGTCGGGCGTCGACCGAACCGCCCAAAAACGATTTACGCGACGCACCGATCAAAACGCCGGTGCCCAGGCCGTGCAGCAAGCCGATACGGGCAAGAATTTCGAAATTGTGCGCTTGGGTCTTTCCAAAGCCGATGCCGGGATCGACGACGATGGCCTCGCGCGTGATGCCGGCATCGATACACGCCGAGATCCGCGCTTCGAGAAAATCGACAATGTCGAGCGAGGCAAGATCGTAACGGGGGGCGCGCTGCATGGTCGTCGGCTCGCCCTGCATATGCATGAGCGCGACCGGTGCCCGCGTTTTTGCGGCCAGTGCCATCGTGCCAGGCCGCGACAAGGCGGCGACATCGTTGATGATGCGCGCCCCGGCCTCCAGCGCACGCGCCATGACGCTGGCGTGGCGCGTATCGACGGAGATCACGGCGCCGGTGGCGGCGAGTGCCCGGATAACCGGCCCGATGCGGGCGAATTCGTCGTCGGGCGTCACCGGCGTGGCGCCGGGGCGGGTGGATTCGCCGCCGACGTCGACGATGTCGGCGCCGGCAGCGATCAGCGCGCGGCCATGCGCGATGGCGCGCTCGCAATCCGCGAAGCGTCCACCGTCGGAGAAGCTATCGGGCGTGACGTTGAGGATGCCCATGATCAATGGCCGGTCGAGCGTAAATCCGGCCCATTTCGATCGCGGCTCCGTAAGGCGGTGAAGTGCGGCGTCGATCGTCGCGCGCAGCTCCGGTTCACCTTTCAGCGCATGCATGAGCGCGGGCAGGGGAGTCACGGTGGTGATGACGCCTGCAGACGTTCGTGACAGCAGCTCAACCGCGCCGAAAGCGCGCGCCGAACCGGCAAGCCAACGCGCAGCCCCGTTGCGCACTGCGGCGGCGGCGATCTCGCCGGCAATCGTGGCAACCGGCCGCACGCGTAGCGGCGATCCTGTCGCGGCGCTGAGAAAAGTTGGCAGGTTCATGGTCATGTAATCGTCGTCCGTCGGTTTCGCGATTCTGGCAGCGGCCGCGGCGTTGTTCCGGCTTATGTCCATGCATATATAGCGTAGAGGACGCCGCTCGTTGGCGTCTCCTCCCTAAACTTGGGCCGCGGCTTCGCGGCCCAATTTTTTTGGCCGTCGCGGATTTCTGCGCTTTCTGTCAGGCCGTTTTTTAATCTTGATTAGTAAAACGAGGCCATGATGACAATAAAAACACATGTATCAAGCATATATTTTGTCGACGTCATAATTTTCATAGAATATTTTCCATCCGAAATTCGAATATTAGCTAATTATGATTAGTAATTACTTTATACATTGCTGTCGAATATTTTAACACTGAGATCAATATTGATTAACAGCCAACCGGCCGCACAACGGCTGAGCCAAAGGAACGAAAGACGGTCGGCGACGACGGTTCTGGGGACTGCGATGAGCAAGTGGTGTTGGGCGCTGAGGGCCGGTGTGGCACCGGTGTCGCGATTTTGGTTGCTGGCGA